>DATNEJ010000530.1:0-6111 GCA_035606775.1 Acetobacteraceae bacterium
TAAATACCTACGCGTTACTCACCCGTCCGCCACTGCCAGGGTCTCCCCCAACCGTGCGACTTGCATGTGTTAAGCATGCCGCCAGCGTTCGCTCTGAGCCAGGATCAAACTCTCAGGTTCATCTCAACCCCCAGCCACACAACCAAAGCCGTGCAACCAGCGATCTCAACGAACAGACCCTCAACCCATCTCTCTCAGGACCCATCCATCATCCTACCTCTCGGCAGAACCACAGACAGACTCACAAGCGTAACTGTAACGCATCAAAAAGATACAACAGCCACGCCCCATACCCAAGCAACAGGCCAACAGTCTCTCATCGAGCCATCAACCTCCAGCCCAAGCACCAAACCCAGAGCCACTCACGTAACCCCGCGCAGGACGCCGCCGACGTATCCCTTCCTCAGCCTATTCATCTGTCAAAGAGCCAAAGCAGGAAGCATCAAACACCCGCACAGGGCGGGCAATCTGGCCAACTTGCTCTGCTATGCACCCCCTCGGGCGCAGACCGCGAAGGGTAGCCCACCCGCCGGACCGAAGCAAGAGACAACCATCCGTCGTGGGCGGGCCGGGATGTAGGCTAGCAAACAGGGCGGGTCAAGGGCCTCTCCGCAACCTTTTTCGCCAAATCGCCGCGCAGCCGCAATTCTGCCTCAGCGCGGCAGATCGTGCCACTTCCGGAACCACGCCGCGAACCGCGGAACCCCTTCCTCCAGCGTTGTCCGCGGCGCGAAACCGGTCAGCGCGGCGATCGCATCGATCGAAGCAAATGTTTCCTCCACATCCACCGCCGGCCTCGGCGCATCGCGCACCACGGCCGCGCGCCCCAGTGCGCGTTCCAGCAGCGTCACCAAGGTCAGCACCTCCTCGGCGCGATGGTTACCGATGTTGAACACGCGCGCGCCACTCTTCGCCGGCCGATCCAGGCAGCCGATCACGCCGGCCACGATATCGTCCACATACGTGAAGTCGCGCTTCAATCGTCCGCCGTCATACAGCGTGATCGGCTCGCCTACAGCGATGGCCCGCGCGAAGCTGTAATACGCCATGTCCGGCCTGCCCCATGGCCCATACACGGTAAAAAACCGCAGACCGGTCAGTGTCATGCCGTGCAGGTGCGCATAGGCGTGGCTGATCAGTTCGTCTGCCCGCTTGGTCGCGGCGTACAGCGACACCGGCGTATCCACCCGGTCGGTTTCCCGGAACGGCAGATCCTTGTTCAGCCCATAGACCGACGACGTGCTGGCATAGACCATGTGGCGCAGTGCCGGCAGCCGCCGCGCGGCCTCCAGCACCACCAGATGCCCCATGACGTTGGCGCGCACATAGGCATACGGATCGACCAGCGAGTGCCGGACACCCGCCTGCGCCGCCAGGTGAATGACATGAGTGATGTCGCTGCCTGCCGCGCACACCGTCTCCACCGCCTCCCGGTCCGCCACGTCCAGGCGATGGAATGTAAAGCCGGAGTGCGCGGCCAACCGGTCCAGGCGCGCCTGTTTCAGTCGTGGATCATAATAGGCGTTCAGGTCATCAACGCCGATGACACGGTCCCCCCGCGCCAGCAAGGCCTCGGCCACGTGATAGCCGATGAACCCCGCTGCCCCGGTGAGAAAGACCGTCACGGGATCGGCCGGGCCAGCAGCCGGTCTTCAAGTAGTTCCAGCACGGCATGGCCGAGCGCGATGTGGCATTCCTGGATGCGGGCGGTTTCGGTGTCGGGAACCAGCAGCGCGTGGTCGCAATGACCGATCGCCGGCTCTCCTGTGCCGCCCAGGAGACCGACCGTCACGATCCCCATCTCCCGCGCCGCTTCCAGCGCGCGGACCACGTTCGCCGACCTGCCGGAGGTGGTAATGCCGAACAGCACATCGCCCTGCTTGCCCAGGCCCCGCAGCGGCCGCTCGAACACGCGCTCATAACCGTAATCGTTGCCGCCGGCGGTGAGCGCCGCGGGGTCGAGGGTCAGAGCCAGCGCCGCAATCGAGGGGCGTTCGGATTTCGGGCGCAGGCGGATCAGCATTTCCGTCGCCAGGTGCTGGCTGTCGGCCGCCGAACCGCCATTGCCGCAGAACAGCAGCTTGCCCCCGCCGCGCAGACAGGTCTCGGCTGCATCGACAACGCCGACCACAGCGTCCGCCAGTTCCGTGGCAATGCGCCGCTTGAGGTCCGCGGATTTCAGCATCATCGCCGCGAAGCGGGCCGTCTCGCTCATGGAGCCTCATCTCTCGGTCGCCGATGGCAACGGCTTCTATACCGATCGCGCCCCGCTTGCCATCGCAACGAACGATTCCGGCACAGGATTATTGCGCGACCCATCCGCCATCGATGGAAACCGGCGTGCCGGTGATCGTGGCTGCGCCATCCGAGCAAAGGAACACCGCCAGCGCGCCGATCTGTTCCGGTGTCGAGAACCGCGCCATCGGCTGCTTTTCCGTTACCAGATCGTGCATTGCCTGCTCGACGCTGATCCCCTGGCGATGCGCGCGGTCTTCCAGTTGCGCCTGGACCAGCGGCGTAAGCACCCAGCCCGGGCAGATGGCATTGACCGTGACACCGGCGTTGGCCAGCTCGATCGCCGCGACCTTCGTCATACCCACCACGCCGTGCTTCGCGGCCACATACGCAACCTTCTGCGCGCTGGCGACCAGGCCGTGCGCCGAGGCGATGTTGATGATCCTGCCCCAGCCTTTGGCCTTCATCGCGGGAATGGCGGCCTTCATGCCGTGGAACACGCCGGACAGGTTGATCGCAATGATCGCGTCCCAGCGGTCGGCCGGAAATCCCTCGACATTCGCCGTGAACTGGATGCCGGCATTGTTCACCAGGATGTCCAGCGACCCCAGCGCCGACTGCGTCTCCGCGACCATGGCGGCGATCTGCTCCGGTTTGCTGATATCCGCGCCGTTGTAGCCCACCTTGACACCGTATTCCTGCTGCAGGCCGGCGCGCAGCGCTTCGATCTTCGCGGCATCGCCGAATCCGTTCAGCATGACCGAGGCGCCTGCCCCGGCCAGCGCACGGGCGATCCCCAGACCGATGCCGCTGGTTGATCCGGTGACCAGCGCCGCCTTGCCCTGCAAACCCATCGCCTGACTCCATTCCTGCCGGTGCGCACCGACGAGCCTCGCCGGCCGCACCGGGCCCTTATACTGCGATGCAGCATGGCGGGAAGCGGCTCCCTTGCCGTAGAACCCGCCTCTCGGACACCGGAGGACGCGCCGCTGACCCAGGAAGTGACGGAAGCCATGCCGAACCCAGACCTGTCGCCCGACGAGGCGCCCGACCGCATCGCCCTTGTGCTGCAGGGCGGCGGCGCGCTGGGGGCCTATCAGGCCGGTGTCTATCAGGCGATGCACGAGGCCGGCCTGGAGCCCGACGAGGTGGCGGGTGTGTCGATCGGCGGCATCAATGCCGCCCTGATCGCCGGCAACCCGCCGGAACGGCGCCTGGAGCGGCTGCGTGCGTTCTGGGAGACCGTCACCGACCGGCCGGACTGGATTTTTACGCCGGACGGCGACGATGCCCGCAAGGCACGCAACACCTGGTCATCGCTGATGACCCTGACACTGGGCCAGCCGGGCCTGTTTCAGCCCAACCCGGTGAATGCCTGGTTCAGTCCGCGCGGGGCGAAGACCGCCACCGCCTTCTACGACACCACGCCGCTGCGGGAGACGCTGCTGCGGCTGGTGGATTTCGACCTGTTGAACCGCGGCCCGATCCGCTACGCGGCCGGCGCGGTGAACGTCCTGAACGGCAACTTCGCGTATTTCGACAGCACACAGACCACGATCCTGCCGGAACATGTGATGGCGAGTGCCGCGCTGCCGCCGGGCCTGCCGATGATACGCATCGGCACCGACGATTACTGGGACGGCGGCCTCGTCTCCAACACGCCGTTACAGCACGTGCTGGAGACCGCTTCGTGCTGCCGCATGCTGGTGTTTCAGGTGGACCTGTTCAGCGCCCGGGGTGTCCTGCCGCGCGACATGTACGACGTGCTCGCCCGCCAGAAGGACATCCAGTATTCCAGCCGCACGCGTCTGGTCACCGACTATTTCCGTCAGCGCCATGCGCAGAACCTGCTGCTGAAACGCGTGCTGGCGAAACTCCCTGACGACGCGCTTGACCAGGAGGAGCGTGCGGCGAAGCTTCGGCTGGCGAAGCTGCCGCAATTCACCATCCTGCAGCTTATCTACCAGCAGGCCGCCTATGAGACCCAGGCACGCGATTATGAGTTCAGCGCTGCCTCGATGCGCGAACACTGGGACAGCGGCCGGCGGGACGGGGAGCGCACAATTCGGCACAAGGACTGGCTGACCGTGTCAAACGCCGACGGCGGGATCCGGGTCCATGACATCCACAGGATCGACGACTGACGCCGGCGGGGACGCGGCGCTGGCGCGTGATCGTCGCAGGCGGAATCGCCGGAGACGTGAATCACGCGATCAAACAAAGAGGTAGAGCCTGTTCGGTGGCGTCTATTTGCACCGAACCGGCTCTACCCGGCCCTATTTCGTCGCCGGAACCGCCGGTGGGGGGTGGGTCCCGGCATGATCGGGCGGCCCGGACGCACCGGCCTTCGCGACGATCGCCTCCACCTGCACCGGTCCCGCCTTCTCGAATGTCAGCGTCACCGGGACGTGGTCGCCAGGGTTCAGCGGCTTTTTCAAATCCATCAGCATGATGTGGTAGCCGCCGGGCGTGAGTCTGATCGGCTGCCCGGGCGCGACCGGCAGCGACGCCACCGGCCGCATCTTCATCACTCCATGGTCCTGGAAGCTTTCGTGGACTTCCGCGCGCTCGGCGACCGGCGAGACAATTCCGGTCAGCCGGTCAGCCGGTCCGGTGTTGGTCACCGTCAGATAGACGGCACCCGTGTGGCCCTGCAGGGCGGCTCGCGACCAAGGAGATTCCACATGAATGCCGGTCTGCTCTGCGCAAACCGGCCCTGCGGCCAGCCACGTTCCGATCAGCAGAGCCACGGCAGCAAGACGACGCATCATCCGCTCCTTCGGTTCCCGGGCCGAGCATCCACACTTCGCACACGCCGCCCGCGGGAACCGTTAGACGGTTCCGCGGCGGCCAAGTAGTCCCCCAACGTGCAGGTCAGCCCGCGCTCCCATCATCGATTGACCAAAGGCAGTTTCGCTGCGCCTCTTGGCGCTGGCGCGGCCCTTCACGCCGCCGCTATAACGGGCCTGCCGGGAACCGGCCGATGCGGCCGGCACGTCACGAACAGGGAGAAGCAAAATGCGTCATCGGCTCCGGGTTGCTGTCCGGATCGCTGCGCTATTGCCGTTTGCGGCCGGTTGGGCGGCGCCGCTTCCGGCACGCGCCCAGACGCTCGTCATCGGCTCGTCTGCGCCGGTCACCAGCATTGACCCGCACTACCACACGCTGGCGCCGAACGAGTCGCTTGCCGACCATATCTATGACCAGTTGGTGCTGCGTGACGCCAACGGAAAGACAATACCCGGATTGGCGCTGAGCTGGCGCCTCAAGGACGAGAAGACCTGGGAATTCAAGCTTCGCACCACGAAATTCCACAACGGCGCGGACTTCACGGCCGAGGATGTGGCCTACACGCTGAACCGCGTGCCGCATGTCAAGAACAGCCCGGCCTCTTTCTCCGTCTACACCAAGGCGGTCACCAGCACCGAAATCGTCGATCCGCACACGATCCTGCTGCACACCGCCGCGCCGTACCCGCTGCTGCCGCTGGACCTGTCGCAGGTCGGCATCATCCCGCACGGGCTTGGTCCAGATCCGGCAACCGAGGATTTCAATAGCGGCAAGGATGCGATCGGCACCGGCCCGTACCGGTTCGTCTCCTATACCCCAGGCGATCGCATCGAACTGGAACGCAATGACGATTACTGGGGTCCGCACCCGCACTGGAAGCACGTCACGTATCGCATCATCACCAACGACGGCGCGCGCACCGCGGCCCTGCTGGCCGGCGATGTCGGCATGATCGAATTCGTGCCGACCGCGGACGTGGCAAGACTGCGAAAGGACCCGCGAGTCTCGCTGTTTGAGGTGGTGAGTAACCGCTCGATCTTCCTGTGGCTCGACCGCTCGCGCCAGGGCCCGACGCCGTACGTCACG
>DATNEJ010000539.1:0-22052 GCA_035606775.1 Acetobacteraceae bacterium
GTCGGCCATTGCAATCAGGGCCAGTCAAGCGACCTGCTGATCGTCGGCGGCTACCCGGACAACGCAGGTCGGCCGGACCTGCGCCGCGGCAAGCCCGCCGAACATGCGGAAGTGGTCCGCAATGTCGCGGCAGTTGCGACTCCAGGCGCCGACCCCGTGGCCGGCGCGGACGGACCGCTGCAACGGCTTTGGGCGGAGTAGGGGAAAGGTTATACCCCTGCCGGCCGCAGGTCGTTGTTGGTCCGGTGATCGCCTGCCATCCACCGCTTCAACTCCGCATGGGCATCGGCTCGGCGGATCGTGTCGATCTGCTCCACGCCCGGCGGATCGACGGTAAATTCGACGATCAACCCGTCCGGTGACGTGCAGTACATCGACCGGCAATAGCCGTGGTCGGTCTCGCGCACAGCTTCGTTCGCCGCTTTCAGCCGATCCACCAGTTCATCATAGGTGTCGTCGCTCACCTTGAAGGCGACGTGGTCGAAATTGCCGATCACTGGCGGCCGTTCCGCCTGCGTCTTTTCGTAGACCTCCTGATCGGCGAAGGAGAAAAACGCCAGCGCGCCGCCATCACCCAGCGAATAGAAGGTGTGGCAGAACGCCACGTCGCGGTTGACCCAGGGGCTGTGATGCTGCTCGCACCACGTCGCGGTCAGGGGAATGCCAAGCAGGTCCTCGAAGAATTTGCGGTTGGCCTCCTGGTCCTTGACGACATAGGCATGGTGATGAAGACGTTCCGGCAGGCGGGACAGCAGTTTTCCCATCGCACGCACCTCCTGACTGGCCTTTGCCCAAGCTTGCGCCCGCACCGCGCCCCCGGCAAGCGGATCGCGTGCGTCCCCAGTCGCCGTTCCGCGCAGGATCAGGCAGCAGCGCCGCGCAGCGCGGAGGCGCGCCGGCGGCGGACGAACCGGCCGGCGCGAGTCAGCAGGAACAGCGCGATTGCCAGGTTCACCGCGTTCCACGCGATGCCGTTGACGAAGGCGGCGCTGTAGGAACCGGTCATGTCGTAGATCACGCCTGACATCCATCCGCCCAGCGCCATCCCGAACAGGGTCATCATCATCACCACGCCGACCCGTGCCCCTGCCTCCTTCGCCGGAAAGCACTCCCGCACCACGATCGCGTAGCTCGGCACCAATCCACCCTGGAACAGTCCGAACAGCGCCGAAATGACATAGAGCGACGTGAGGCTGTCCATCAGAAGGTAAAGCACCAACGCACTCATCTGCGCGGCCGAGCCGATCGCCAGAGTCGCCAGGCCGCCGAGCCTGTCGGCCACGAAGCCGGACGCAATGCGGCTGATGATGCCGAAGCCAAGCATCAGCGAAAGCATCTGCGCGCCGCGTGCGGGGCCATAGCCCAGGTCACCGCAATAGGCGACGATATGCACTTGCGGCATCGACATCGCCACGCAGCAGGCCAGGCCCGCCACCGCCAGCAGGCCCTGCAGCATCGTTGGTGAAAAGCCCAGCGTGCCCAGGCGGGGACCGGCCGCCGGCGCGCCACCGGGCGCATGCATGGGGGCACGTCCGCGCAGCAACAGGGCAAGCGGCAGCATGGTGACAAGGCAGAAAATCCCCACACCCAGATGCGCCGCGCGCCAGCCATCGGTCTGGATGAAATGCTCGATCACCGGCGGCCAGATCGCACCAGAGATGTAGTTGCCGGACGCGCAGAGAGCGACCGCGATGCCCCGGCGTTTCTCGAACCAGTGGGAGATGTCGGCCAGCAGCGGCACGAAGGTCGCCGCGGTGCCGAACATGCCCACCAGAACGCCATAATAGACCGCGAACTGCCATAACGTGCCGGCCTGGGAGGCGAGAACGTAGCCAAGACCCAATGAGACAGCGCCCAGCAGCACCGGGATGATGATGCCGGCCTTGTCGGCCAGCCTTCCCATCACCACGCCGCCCACGGCGAAGCCGATCATCGTCAGCGTGAAGGGAAGGGAAGCGCCGCCGCGATCGACCCCGAACTCCGTCTGCACCGCGGGAAGCGCGACGACGACCGACCACATGCCGACGCCGCCGATGGAAGCAATCAGGATGGAAACCGCCAGGCGAAACCAGGCGTAGGGCGAGTCGACTTCTCGGTGAGTCACGGGCAGGTCGCTTTCAGGGCCGTTCTGGGTTCAGGTTCTCTCGAAGTCGATCCGCTCGACCACCGGCAAGCCCTGGAGGAAGCGGCGCAGGCAATCGAGTCCCAATTCCACGGCCCCGAGCCGGACCCATTCGCGCCCGCCCAGGATACGGGAGCGACGAAATTCCAGCCGCTCCGCCGTCGCGACGGCGATCCAGATCGTGCCGCCAAAGTCGATTCGGTCGGGGCCGTCGTCCAGCTCTATCAGCACCGCCAGCACGTGGCTGGCGCCGGTGGCCGCGCGTGCGGCCCGCGCGACCGCCTCGGTCGCCTCCTGTGACAATTCGCCGGTGATGAGTGGACCCGACATGCCGAACGCGGCGTGCAACTGTGCCGGATCGCGCACCACGAGACCGCGGCGAAACACATGTTCGGCGTGCGGCAGGTGCGCGAGGCGCGCGGCGATCTGGCCCGCGGTGAAGGTCTCCACGATCGTCAGCGTCGCGCCGGCCTCGGTCAAAGCCGCAAGCGTCACACCTTCCAGGGTCTGGTCGTCCTCGGCCATGATGAAATTGCCGAGACGTTTTTTCACTTCCGCACTGATCGGCGCCAGCTTGAGGCGGACATCGTCCATGTCCTTGCCGCGCACGGTCAGCTTGGTCTCCAACTGCGGGTAGTGCGCACGGAAGCCCAGCTTGACGCCGCCATCGGGGTCCAGTGCCTCCACCCCGGTCAGAAGCTGGTCCACGTGCGATTCGCCAAGGCCGTAGGAATGGAACCGCTTGAGGTGGATCGCCGTGGGCGCGCCGGAGCGGGCGAGGATGCGGGGGATGACCTGCTCTTCCAGCATGCGGCGTAGCTCGCGCGGCACGCCGGGCGTGAAGAAGAACCGGGCCTTGCCGATGTCCATGGCGAAGCCGCAGGCCGTGCCGATTGGATTGTCGAGTATTTCCGCCGTGGCCGGCAGCATCGCCTGCTTCCGGTTGTTCGGCGGCATGACGCGGGCGCGCTTGGTGAAGAACGACTCCATTTTCTGCAGCCATTCTTCGTGCAGCACGAGTTCGACGCCGGCCGCCTGCGCGGCGATTTCCTGCGAAAGGTCATCGACCGTTGGGCCGAGCCCGCCATTGACGATCACCGCATCGGCGCGCGCGCCGGCAAGGCGGAAGGCGGCCAGCAGGCTTTCCCTGTCGTCGCCGACGGTGATTCCCCACTGCACCGACAGGCCGACATCCTCCAGCTTCTGGCTCATGTAGCTGAAATTGGTGTTGACGATCTTTCCGGTCAGAACCTCGTCGCCGGTGCAGATGATCTCGATGCGCATGGTTCCCCCATTAGAGCCTGTTCGGTGCAGACAGAAGCACTGGTCAGGCTCTAACTCTTTGTTTGATCGCGTGATTCACGTCTCCGGCGATTCTGCCTGCGACGATCACGCTCTGGCGGGAACAGCTTGGTCGGGGTCGGCCGGAACGGCAAGCGTTACGAAGTCAGGCGTGAGCCATCCAGAACGCAGGTCTTCCGAACCGACTACTCCGACGTCCAGCCGCCGTCGACCACCAGCGCGGTTCCGGTCACCAGGGCTGCGGCGTCGGAGGCAAGAAAGACCACGGCGCCCATCAGGTCCTCCACCGTGCCCAGCCGTCCCAGCTTGATCCGGCTCAGGACATCGTCGTGAAACGCCTTGTCGGTCCAGAAGGGGCGGGTCAGCGGCGTATCGATAAAGGTGGGGCCGACGGTGTTCACGCGGATGCGATACTTGGCCAGGTCGATCGCCATCGCCTTGGTCAACCCCTCCAGCCCGTGCTTCGTCATGCAGTAGACGGTGCGTTTCGGCCCGCCGACATGGCCCATCTGCGAGGAGATATTGATGATCGATCCGCCATTCCCGGCCTCGGCCATCATCCGCGCCACCGCCTGCGCGACGAAGAATGCCGCCCGCTGGTTCAGCACGGTGATGGCGTCGTAGTCGTCTTCGGTCACATCCAGGAACGGCTGCGGGCGGTTGGTGCCCGCGTTGTTCACCAGCACCTGAAATGGCGGCAGGGAGGCGATCGCGGCGCGAACCGCCCGCAGGTCCGTCACATCAAGCCGCAGCGGTTCGGCGCTGCCGCCTTCCGCCCGTATGGCGGTCGCAGCAGCGTCGATCTCCGCGAATGTGCGCGAAGCCAGCACCACGTGCGCCCCGCTCTGCGCCAGCGCTGCCGCCGCCGCCAAGCCGATACCGCGGCCGGCACCCGTGACCAGCGCGCGCTTTCCGTCCAGTCGCATCGACGGCATGCGTGGCAGGTCTTGCGCGCCGTCGCTCATGGAGAGATTCCCGTCTGTCATCGCGCCGAGTATCGGGCGGTCCCGAGCGGCGTTCAATCGGGCAGGACGTCGTCAAGCTCCCACTGTTCGGCAGAGGCGCCGGCGAGGGTCTGGATGCGGCTTTCGTCGGCGTAGGTGTTCAGCTTCTCTGCTTCCGAACGCAGCCCTTCGGCCGTGCCGGAGCAGATCACCCGACCGCAGCCAGCGCCTTGGCTACGACATCGGGATTGTAGTCGATCACCAGCAGCAGCGTACGAGCTGCCTGCTCGGGCTGGCGGCGATGCTGCTCCCAGTCTCGTACGGCGGCGGGGCTGAATCCGAACCGAAGCGCGAATGCTTCCTGGCTCAGTCCTGTCTTTGCACGGATCGCCTTCACGTCCACATTGTCCGGGACATGGACAACGAACCCCACAGAGGTTTCTCCGCGGGCGTAGGCCCGTGCGTTGCGCGCACTTCGAAGAATGCGATTACCTGCTTTCGACATAACTCTGTACTCCCCGCCGATAGTCCGCGGCCAGACCCTCAAGCTCCTTTCTAAGCTCGTTGCGTTCCGCCTGGGACAGATCGACCCTGTCGCCTTTTGCAAACACGTTGAGCAGAAATACCGGGATATCATCGCCGCCATAATAGGTGATGACCCTATATCCTCCGCTCTTGCCCTTTCCACGACCGCCAAAGCGGACTTTGCGCGCGCCTCCGGTTCCTTTGATCATCACCCCACTTGCGGGACATTTTGCAAAATGATTGACGATCGCCGTCCTTTCATTATCCGTAATGTCGGCCTCTTTGGCGTCCGCCAAAAAATCCGGAGTCTCGATAACGCTGTGATCGCCCATGAAGGTGTCCGAATACGCAAATATTGGTCATAACCTATCTCCAATGATTCCGTTTTTCCAGCCACTCGCTCCTGGTATATACGGCGTTGCCGTGGTATCGTCAACGGCATTGCCGTAGCTGTTCGCGACTTCAGCGGCACGTAGCGACTGCAAGTCCCTTCGCAAGAGCCCCGGATTCTACGGCAACGGTCGTCTCCTGGCGTTCGGCAAGAACCGCAGGACGGCTCACGGTCTCCGGCGCGTCGCCTCACCCGCCGGGCCGGGCAGAAGCAACGCCGACAGCCCGTCCCGCTTCCCGCCGGCATTGAAGCTGTCGCACCCGTGCCCTATCCTGCGGGAAATCGGAGTTTCCGCCGTGGCTATTCCCGCACCCGGTGCGATCGACTGCGACGTCCATCCGGCCCTTCCGGGCACCCACGTCCTCGTCCCCTACATGGACGAGTATTGGCGGGCGCATGTGAAAATGCGCGGATTGGACCGGGACAACTACAACGCCGCGGCATTTCCGCCGAATGCGCCGATCAACGGCCGACCCGATTGGCGGCCAGCCAAGGGTGTGCCGGGCAGCGACCTCGGCTGCCTGCGCAGCCAGGCGCTCGACGGGTTCCAATCGCGGTTCGCCATTTGCAACGTGCTGCACGGCGGTCAGGCCATCTTCAGCGAGGATCTCTCCGCCGCTTTCTGCCGAGCGATCAACGATTGGCTGGTGGCGGAGTGGCTGGATCGGGATTCGCGGCTGCGCGCCTCGATCGTCGTACCGATGCACAGCCCCGAACTGGCCGCGAAAGAAATCGAACGCTGCGCGGCCGATCCGCGTTTCGTCCAGGTGCTGGTCTGGGAAATGCAAGAACTGCCGCTTGGCCGCCGGCAGCACTGGCCGATCTATCGCGCCGCGGAGCAGCACGATCTGCCGATCGGCGTTCACGCGGGCAGCAGCTATCGCCATCCGCCGACGAATCTCGGGTGGCCGTCGTACTATCTGGAAGACTATGTGTCGTGGTCGACCGGGTTCGCCGGTGTCCTGAACAGCCTGATCTCGGAAGGCGTGTTCGTGGAGTTTCCGCGCCTCAGGGTGGTGCTGATGGAATCCGGCGTCACCTGGCTGCCAGGCTGGATGTGGCGCGCCAACAAGACCTGGCGCGGCGTGAGGGCGGAAGTGCCGTGGCTGGAGAAATCCCCGGCGGAGTACGCTCGCGAACACGTGCGCCTGACCATTCAGCCCTTCGATGCGCCACCCCAAACCGAACAATTGGAACGCATTATCGCCGAAATCGATTGCGAGGAAATGCTGCTGTTCTCGACGGATTATCCGCATTGGCACTTCGACGGCACCGAGGCGATGCCGGATGGACTGCCCGCGCACCTCGCACAGAAGATCCTGGTCGAGAATGCAATGAAGACCTATCCGCGGCTTTCGCGTGAATCACCCAGCTCTCGCCCGTGAACTGAAGGAGCCGATCCGATGAATGTTACGGTCACGGACCGCCAGCCAGACGTCACCAGTCAAAGCCAGCTTGGCTTTGTCGATTGCGACGTGCACCCCTACACTAGGTCGCCGGCGGATCTCGACGCGTTCCTGCCAGAGCGCTGGCGCAAACACCGCCAGGCGATCGGCGCGCGCTCGCGTTCGCCGTTCGCCGGGGCACCGAACTATCCGCGCATGTCGCCGGGAACCGGGATGCGCATGGACTCATGGCCCAAGGATGGCGGCCATCCCGGCTCCGACCTCGGCATGATGCGTGAGCAGCTTTTGGATGCGTTCGGCGTATCCTACGGCATGATGATGCCGTTGCTGGGCCGCGGCGGCGATGAACGCAATGTCGAGTTCGGCGCGGCGCTCTGCACCGCGGCGAACGACTGGCAGGCGCAGGTCTGGTGCGACGCGGAGCCGCGGCTGAAAGCGGCGATCCAGGTCACCACGGAATACACCGAAGCCGCGATCAAGGAGATCGAGCGGCGGGCAGGGGATCGCCGGTTCGCGCATGTCATGATTCCGCCGCGCGGGCTGGAGCCGCTGGGGCGCCGCCGTTACTGGCCGATCCTGGAAGCCTGCGCAGCGAACGGCTACTCGATCGCACTCCATCTGGGCGGAACGTCGGGGCATCCGTCCACCGGCGGCGGCTGGCCGTCCTTCTACCATGAGGAACACCCATCCTATCCGCAGTCGAAGGAAGCGCTGGTCACCAGCCTGGTGATCGAGGGCGTGTTCGAGCACATTCCCAACCTGCGTGTGGCTCTGGTCGAGGGCGGCTTCGCCTGGCTGCCGTCGCTGTGCTGGCGGCTGGACAAGCACTACAAGCGCCTGAAGGACGAAGTGCCGCACCTGAAGAAGCTGCCGTCCGAATATGTGCGGGACCATGTCTGGGTGACGACGCAGCCGATCGAGGAGCCGGAGCGGCCGGAAGACCTGCTGGCGACGTGCGAATGGATCGGCTGGGACAGGATCATGTTCTCCACCGACTATCCGCATTGGGACCAGGACGATCCGCGCTACGCGTTCAAGGTGAAGCTGCCCGAAAAGCAGAGGCAGATGCTGTTCCGCGAGAACGCCATGTCGTTCTACGACCTGGCATGATCGTGCCGTCTTGTCGCATCCGCCCGCCGGCGGGTGCGGCCATTCCCGGCGGCAATGCGCGATGACCCGGCACGTCGTTGCCACGGTCGGGGAAATTGCGCCCGGCGCCTGCAAGATCGTCACGTTGGCGGGTCGGGAAATCGGCGTTTTCAACGTCGCCGATGAGTATTTCGCGCTCATCAACCGATGCCCGCACGAAGGCGCGCCGCTCTGCATGGGACCAGTGGTTGGCCGCTTTGAGTCGAAACGCCCGGGCGAGTACCGTCTGACGCGGCACGGCGAGATGCTGCGCTGCCCCTGGCACGGATGGGAGTTCGACATCCGCACGGGCCAGTCCTGGTGCCATCCCGACAGCGTCAAGGCGCGCAGCTATCCCGTCACGGTCGTCCCGGGAGAGACCCTGGCCAAAGGCCCGTTCGCCGCCGAAACAGTGCAGGTGAGCGTCGAGCAGAATTACGTCGTGGTCGAGTTGTAGGTAACAGCCTCAATTTGCGGTCGGACGCGGCGGCGGTGCCTCCAGCCCGACTCCTCGCAGGTGGCTGAACAGCTCTGCCAGCCTGGCCCGGTCAGCCTCCGGCAAAGGCGGCTTCAGGATCGACGCGATGTTGGCGCGCAGATGGTCGGCTTCGCCGGTTCCGAACAGAACCACGTCGACACCCGGTTCATGGCGCACGTAGCGGTACGCCGCGTCCGTCAGGCTGGACGCGCCACCCTCATGCACCAGAAATCCCAGCGGATCGTCGGTTCGCGCCAGCCAGGCGGGGATTTGTCCGGCGGCGGCGAGGTCCTTCATCGTGGCGGACAGTTGCGCCGGCCGCGCGAAAATGCCGCGCACCGCGAACATCATCAACGTGCCGATGCGATTGGCGATGGTGTGGGGAAAGACCCTGGTGCGCGCCACCTGATCCATCAGATGGAAGGCGAGCATCGCGGTGTCCCAGAGGTTCTCCTGCGTGGCGCGATCGAGCATCACCTGCTCGGGATCGTTCGGCGCGGTTTCGGTGATGCCGAGGAAGCGGAACTTGCCCTGCTCACGCGCCTTCACCAGATCGGGAACAACTTCCCGGCAAAGGCTGTCATAGGCGGAAGGCGGAACGGCGTGGAGCTGGAAGACATCGATGCAATCCACCCCGAGCCGTCGGAGCGACCCATCGAGGCTCTCCAGCACCTGCGCCGCGGTGAACGGCCGCGACGCCTTGGTACACAGCACGACACTGTCGCGCGGAACGCCGCGCAGGGCTTTGCCGACCACGTCTTCGGTCCCGTAGACCGCGGCGGTGTCAATAAGATTGACGCCCAGGTCCAGGGCCGCGCGGATGATTCCGATGGCGTGATCTTCCGACTTTCCGGTTCCCAGGCCCAGCTTGCTGAACCCGCCGCAGCCCAGGCCGGCGACACTGACCTTGAGGCCGGTTCGCCCGAGTGTGGTATACTCCATGGTGTTTCCTCGATCCGATTGAACGGAGCCTAGCGCATGATCGTCGGAAGCGGAATCGCCGGAGACGTGAATCAGGCGCTCAAAGAGCCGGCGCATGATCGTCCCAGGCGGGATCGTCGGAGACGCGAAGCACGCGCTCAGGCAAAGTGCAAGGCGAGATCATATGGCGAGACCGTACGCTCCCCATTCATCCGCTATTCCGCCGTTCGACGTTCAGGGCCACCGCGGCGCGCGCGGCTTGTTCCCCGAAAATACGCTGGAAGGATTCCGCAACACGGTTTCAATCGGCGTGCGCGCGTTCGAACTCGATGTCGGCATGACGCGGGATGGCGTTGTGGTGGTCAGTCACGACCCGGCAATCAATCCCGATATCACCCGCGATGCGTCGGGCGCCTGGCTGACCGAACGCGGGCCGTTGTTGCGCGGCCTGACCTATGCGGAGCTTTGCCGCTACGATGTCGGCCGCATCCGGCCCGGTTCGGCATACGCCGCACTCTGTTCGGATCAAACACCGTGCGACGGTGCGTGCATCCCAACCCTCGAAGCGGTGCTCAACCTTGATCCCGGCCTCCGCTTCACGATCGAACTGAAGACCGACCCTGGGCATCCGCGCTGGACTGTCGCGGCGCCGGTCCTGGCGGAGGCCGTGCTGGCCGTGGTGGATGCTGCCGGTGCGGCGGATCGCGTCATGATCGAGTCGTTCGATTGGCGTGGTCCACGCCATATCCGCTCCGCGCGGCCGGCGCTTCGGCTGGCATGGCTCACGCGCGCCGAAACCGTCCACATGGCCGCCCTATGGTGGGGCGGCCCGCATCCCGCCGATTTCGGCGGCTCCGTGCCGCGCGCGGTGGCGGCCGAGGGCGGCGCCGCCTGGGCGCCGGACCATGCCGATCTGACACAGGATCTGGTGATCGAGGCGCACGCGCTGGGGCTGGCAGTTTTACCCTGGACGGTGAACCGGCCGGCGGATATGCGCCGGTTGATCGGTTGGGGCGTGGACGGCCTGATCACCGACCGCCCCGACCTGGCACAGAGCATCATCGCCCAGCTTCCCCCGCCTCCTGACTGAAGAAGTTCGCGGACAGCGACGCTCGGCCGAGCAGCGCCTGGAGCGACGGGTCCTCGTGACCGCGCTCCCTGGTCAACATCTCCATCGGAACGAAAAACTCGTGGGCGTGCGGCAAGTGGTGCTTCGCGAATCCGTCGTAATGGGGGTTCGTCAGACCGTACAGCACCCGTATTTCCCGAACCGGGATCGACAGCGGCGCGGAAGGTTCCCGTTTGATGATGCGGGTGATCTTCCAGCGGGGCGTGGGATCGTCCGGCGCGACCGGGGCCAGCAGCCACTCTACCGGGCAGACCGCCAGCAGGGAGTGGGTGCTGGGCGCAAAGCGTGACCGCTTGTCCAGCAGGTTCGTGATCGACGCACAGGCTTCTATGGCGAAGATATCGACGAACGGATCACTGTAATCGCCGCCGAAATTGAGCCAGAGGCCGTCGGGCAGCGTGCGCAAAAGCTTGCTCCCAGGCAGCTTCAGGAACGGGTTGACGATGCCGTAGGTGTCGGTGGGGCGGCCGCGCAGCCAGGCATTGTTGCCGCGATGAGGCTGCACGCCCGGTGGCCGTTGCCCCCAATGTCTGAGGCGCCGCTTGACGAGTGCGTCGAGTGTTTCGCCGCGGGATTTGGTCCTCATGCGATCCGTCCCTGGATATACAACCTACAGGTGTATTCCTAACGGGTTCCGCATCTGCAATGAAGATGAAACCTAATGAAACATGAATGAAGGGAAGTGTGGTTTTTGTCATACGACCATAGGTTGCAAGAAGGAGTGCCCCGCCCTATGCTGGGAGGTTATACAACAGGGTTTGTCCGCACCGTTTCCAGGCCTGCAGGGACCGTGGACTCTTGCACGATTTACGGGCGTTAGGGCGCGACCCTCAAGCAAACCATGAACAGGCTGTGGATAAAGATATCCACACCCTGTTGGCAATTACGAATTTCGTCTGACGAAATACCTTCGGTCATTCCCGTCGCCATCACGTCGATTGCAGGTGTCCAATACCGCATCGCCGCGGCTCCAGGTGTTTTGCCGTACGCTGGCGACGACCGCCGGCGTCGGGAGCAGCCAGCGCTCAATCTGACTGGCCCGCCTTTCGGCCAGAAGCGCCAGAAGCGTGATCGTCTCAGGCGGAATCGCCGGCGACGCGAATCACGCGATCAAACGAAACATGAGAGCCTGTTCGGTGCCTCTGTCTGGACCGAACAGGCTCTGGATGCTGTGGCCATTTGGGCGGGCCGATACGAGGGCACCGTCAGCGACGACCTCACCGTCGTCACGCTTACGGCGACCATCCCCTGGATCGGCAACGACCCAGGCACCGCACACCCTGATCGCTTCCGGCAGGTGAAGCGATCAGGCGCCAAGTTCCAACCTGGAACCGTGATTCACGTCTCCGGCGATTCCGCCTGCGACGAGCGCGCGCTATCCGCGCCGCGAGGCCGGAACGTAGTCGCGCTGCGGCGCACCGGTGTAGATCTGGCGGGGCCGCCCGATCCGCTGTTGCGGATCTTCCATCATCTCCTGCCACTGGCTGACCCAGCCCACGGTGCGCGAAACCGCGAACAGCGCGGTGAACATGCTCGTGGGGAAGCCCATGGCCTTCAGGATGATGCCCGAATAGAAATCGACATTCGGGTAGAGCTTCCGGTCCACGAAATACCGGTCGTTCAGCGCGATCTTTTCCAGCTCGATCGCCAAATCGAGCAACGGGTCTCCCTTGATACCCAGTTCCGCCAGCACATCGTGGCAGGCTTTCTGGATGATCTTCGCGCGCGGATCGTAGTTCTTGTAGACCCGGTGGCCGAAGCCCATCAGCTTCGTGTGGTTTCCCTTGTCCTTCACGTCGGACAGGAAATCCGGAATGTTTTTGACGTTGCCGATGTCGGCGAGCATTTTCAGCACCGCCTCATTCGCGCCGCCGTGGGACGGGCCCCAAAGGCTGGCGATACCGGCGGCAATACACGCAAACGGGTTCGCGCCGGTCGAGCCTGCCAGCCGCACGGTGCTGGTGGAGGCATTCTGCTCATGATCCGCATGCAGGATCATGATCAGGTCCATGGCCTTCGCCAGAACGGGATTGACCTTATATTCCTCCGCCGGAACGGCGTGGAACATGTAAAGGAAGTTCTCGGCGTAGCCCAGGTTGTTGCGCGGATACATGAACGGTTGACCGGACGCATATTTGTGCGCCCAGGCGGCGATCGTCGGCACCTTGGCGATCAGTCTGAATGCGCTGATCCGCCGGCTCTCCGGATCATGGATATCCAGGCTGTCGTGATAGAAGGCGGACAGTGCGCCCACCACGCCGCACATCACAGCCATCGGATGCGCATCGCGCCGGAACCCGTTGTAGAAGGCACGGATCTGCTCGTGCAGCATGGTGTGGCGCAGCACACCGGTTTCGAATTCACGCTTCTGCACCGCGTTCGGCAAATCGCCGTTCAGCAGCAGATAGCAAACCTCCAGAAAATTGGAGTGTTCGGCGAGTTGTTCGATCGGGTAGCCGCGATATAGCAGCACGCCCTCATCGCCATCGATATAGGTGATCTTGCTTTCGCAGGAGGCGGTCGCGCCGTACCCCGGATCGTAGGTGAAGACACCAAGCCCGTCATAGAGCTTGCGGATATCGAACACGTCAGGCCCGACCGTGCCTGACACCAGGGGCAGGGAGGCCGACTTGTTCGACCCGTCGAGAGTGATCGTGACCGACCGTTTGCCGGTGGCGCTCATGCAGAGGGTCCTCGTTCGTGCTGGCGGGTTGATATCGCCGCTGTTGCGCCTGGCCCGTCAGGCGGGGTTCGCCGGGGCGGGTGGGGGGCTCAAGGCAAAATTATGGCGCTGCGCGACAAGACGCAACCTTCGCGCCCGCAGCAAAGACGGGTCCCGTAACATTAATATTTGGTGGGACGCGCGACCCGGACCCGCTGCGGCCCCGACCGTGAAGGCGCTGCCCGCAAGCGTTGCGTCAGTGCAGAATGAGGTGCCGCCTGGGACGCAGGCTCGGCGAAAGCCTCGCCTGTTCTGCCTGGCACGCGCGGATGGCCTTGCGAAGTGCCAAATGGGTGCGATGCATCCCGAGGTTGTCGGCCTCATCCACGAGCATGGTTAGACACTGGAGGACTCCAACGGCTGATGCGTGGAGGGCCTCGTCGGGGGGATCGTCCTCGACCATTGACCTGTTGATCTCTACGAAGGGCGTCTCACGGGGACGTGAGTTCGAGCCCTCCGCTCTATGCAAACAAATGGGTCGCGGGTGCAAGCACTGAATCTCTTATATGGAACCTGGAATGAAAAATCAGGCAGAAATGCCACGCTCTGAGCCGGACAGCCCGCCGCCTTTGGGTATCCTGGCTGGCGGCGGAGGCCTGCCCGCGCAGGTCGCCGCGGCGGCGCGCGCGGCCGGCCGAGCAGTTTTCGTAGTCGGGCTGGAGGGATTTGCGGAGCCGGCGGTGCTTGCGCCGTGGCCGCATGAGATCATTCGCATTGGCGCGGCCGGCCGCATCCTTGCGGCGCTGCGTGCGCACCAGTGCCGGGACCTCGTGCTGATCGGGCCAGTGCGGCGTCCGTCGCTCCTGGATCTGCGGCCTGACCAGGAAGGGGCAAAGCTCCTGGCGAGGATCGGGCGGGCGGCTTTTGCCGGCGATGACGGGCTGCTGGCCGCGGTGATCAAGATTCTGGCCGCCGAGGGTTTTCGCGTGATCGGGGCGCAGGACGTGCTGCGGGAGGTGCTGGCACCGGCCGGGGTCCTGGGTCGCGTCGCACCGGATGCGCAGGCGATGGCCGACATCATGCGCGGCGTGGCGGTGGCACGGGCACTGGGGGATGTCGACGTCGGACAGGGTTGCGTCGTCCAGCAGGGCATCGTGCTGGCGGTCGAGGCGGCCGAGGGCACCGATGCCATGCTCTCCCGTTGCGCCGCCCTGGCGCGCCCTGGGCCGAGCGGCGTCCTGGTGAAGCTGGTGAAACCCTCGCAGGATCGGCGGGTCGATCTGCCGACGATCGGTCCCGCGACGATCCGCGGGGCCGCCGCTGCCGGGCTGCGGGGGCTTGCGTTCGAAGCGTTCGGCGCCATCCTTGCGGAACGACAGGCGAGCGTTCACGCGGCTGACGAAGCCGGGTTGTTCCTGCTGGGCCTCGATCGAGAAACGCTATCGAAGGGGAGATCTGAATGAGCCGGTTCCTGCATACCATGCTGCGCGTCGGCGACCTGCAGCGCAGTGTCGACTTCTACACCAAGGGTTTCGGCATGAAGGAACTTCGCCGGCGCGACGTGCCGGACGGAAAATACACGCTCGCTTTCGTG
This sequence comes from Acetobacteraceae bacterium, assembly GCA_035606775.1. GTDB lineage: Bacteria > Pseudomonadota > Alphaproteobacteria > Acetobacterales > Acetobacteraceae > Rhodopila. Next base: position 14,603 of record DATNEJ010000539.1, read on the forward strand.
GGCTACGGCGACGAGGAGAACAGCACCGTCATCGAGTTGACCTATAACTATGGTGTCCAGAACTACGAGATGGGCGGTGCGTTCGGTCACCTCGCGATCGGCGTGCCGGATGTGAAGGCCACGACGGAGAAGCTGCGCGGTTTTGGCGCTAAGGTGACGCGGGAGCCCGGTCCGGTGAAGTTCGGCACCACGGTCATTGCCTTCGTGGAAGACCCGGACGGCTACAAGATCGAACTCGTGCAGCGGACCTGATCCTGTAGGCATTCCCTTCGCACGTCCGCCGGGGTGCGAAGGGTGCCGAGAGTTTCGCAACGCGCCGCGCTATGAAGCGGCCGCGGCGCGGCTCGCATCCAGCGCGCCTTGGAGCATCCAGGCCGCCGCCGCGCGATCGACCGCCGCCGCGCGCTTGCCCCTGCTCAGATCGGCCTCGGCAACCAGCATCCGGTTGACGGCCACGCTCGAAAGCCGCTCGTCCCACAGTGCCGCCGGCAGTTCGGCGGCGTCCGATAGCGCAAGCGCCCAATCGCGCGCCGCCTGCGCCGCGGGCCCGATGGAGCCATCCATCGACAGAGGCAATCCGATCACCAGCCCGCCCGCATCCTCCTTTCGCGCGATCGCCAGGATCTCCTGGGCAGTCGCCTTCAGCTTGCCCCGGCGCAGGCTGCCATAGGGCGACGCCAGGGTCAGGCCGACATCCGACAGGGCAACGCCGATCACCTTGCTGCCCGGATCCAGACCGATCAGCCGCTGGTTCCGCCGCAGCAATCCTCGCAGGGTCGTCATGTTGTAGAGCGGCATGGCGGTGGTTATGGTCCTGGCCCGCATTCCAGCCAAGGATTTCGCCCGTTCATGTCGCTCGATCCCGCGACCGTCCGACGTATTGCCAGCCTGGCCCGCATCCGCGTGGAGGACCAGGAGGTCGAACCCCTGCTGCACGAGCTGAACGGCATTCTGGGCTGGATCGAGCAATTGAACGAAGTGAATGTCGAAGGCATCGAGCCCCTGGCCGGCGCCGCCCAGATGGCATTGAAGATGCGTGCCGATGAAGTCACCGACGGCGGCTATCCCGACAAAATCCTGTCCAACGCCCCCGAGCGCAGCGGCGACTTCTACACCGTGCCGAAGGTGGTCGAGTGATGCTCACCGATCTGACTATTTCGGAAGCGCGGGAAGGATTGCGCGCGGGCAAGTTCTCCGCGGTCGATCTGACCATGGCCCACCTGCATGCGATCGAGGCGCTGAATCCGCGGCTGAACGCCTACGTCACCGTCAATCACAGCCAGGCGCTGGACCAGGCGCGCGCGGCGGACGCCGCGCTGGGCGTGGGGCAGGGGCGGGCGCTCACGGGGATTCCCCTGGCGATCAAGGACCTGTTCTGCACCCAGGGCGTGCGCACCACCGCGGGCAGCGAGATCTTGCGGCCTTTCGTGCCACCCTATGAAAGCACCGTCACCGCGAACCTGCTGCGCGACGGCGCGGTGTTCCTGGGCAAGGCGAACATGGATGAGTTCGCGATGGGCTCGTCCAATATGACCTCCGCCTTCGGTCCGGTGGAGAACCCCTGGAAGCGCCGCCAGGACGCGAATGCGGTGTTGGTGCCGGGCGGTTCATCCGGCGGTTCTGCTGCCGCGGTGGCAGCCAGGCTGGCGATGGGCTCCACCGGCACTGATACCGGCGGATCGATCCGCCAGCCGGCCTCCTTCTGCGGACTGGTGGGCGTCAAGCCGACCTACGGCCGGTGCTCCCGCTGGGGCGTGGTGGCGTTCGCGTCTTCCCTGGATCATCCCGGCCCGATCGCCCGCACCGTGCGGGACGGCGCCATCCTGCTTGGGTCGATGGCCGGACACGATCCCAGAGATTCCACCAGCGCGGACCGGAACGTGCCGGATTTCGAGGCGGCCTGCACACGCGGCGTGAAGGGCCTGCGCATCGGCGTGCCCGCCGAATACCGCTCCGACGGCATGCCGGACGAGATCGAGGCACTGTGGCAGCAAGGCCTGGGATGGCTGCGCGACGCTGGCGCCGAAATCATCGACGTGTCCCTGCCGCACACCAAATACGGACTGGCAACCTACTACATCGTCGCGCCGGCCGAGGCGTCGTCGAACCTCGCGCGCTATGACGGTGTCCGCTTCGGGCTCAGGCGGGACGGCAGCGATCTGCGCGATTTGTACGAGCGAACGCGCGCCGAAGGCTTTGGCAAGGAGGTGCGCCGCCGTGTGCTGATCGGCACCTACGTCCTCTCGGCCGGGTATTATGACGCCTACTATCTGCGGGCGCAGAAAATCCGCGCGCTGATCCTGCGCGATTTCACCGATGCATTCACCCGGGTCGATGCATTACTGACGCCGACCGCGCCATCCGCCGCGTTCGCGCAGGGGGAGAATATGGACGATCCGATCAAGATGTATCTGAACGACGTGTTCACCGTGCCGGCTAACCTCGCGGGCGTCCCCGCCATCTCAATTCCCGCCGGTCTCGACGCCAACGGCCTGCCGCTTGGCTTGCAGGTGATCGGCCGCCCGTTTGATGAGGAGACCGTGTTCGCCGTCTCGACGGCAATCGAACAGGCTGCGTGCTTCGATGCGCTGCCGGCACTGCGGGCGGGAAGGTAAACCATGGCGGTCGATCTTGAGGCGAAGTCGACCAAGGAGCTTGAAACTATAGTTGCAAACTGCGAGCGACTCAAACGAACCTCAGATCCGATTTACATAGCCACTAAAGGAGTGCTCGAAAATCGCCTAACGGGCGATTTTGACATGGAGAAGACAATAAAGACGATTCTGGAGTACGGCCGACGCGGGCAGTTCCTCTGCTACAAAGACGTTGCTGACGCGAGCGGCCTCGAATGGTCAAAATCACGCAGGCGTGTCGGACGGCACCTTGATAGCGTGTGCATCTTTACGGAGAGCAAGACGTGGCCACTTATCACAGCAATCGTTGTGTATAAGGACAGAATCGACACTGGAGAGATGGGCGCAGAAAATCTTAAGGGCTTCCTCGACGCCGCCCGCGCCGCCGGGCGCAACATCGACATCGAAGAGAACGCCTTCGTGCGACGAGAGCAGAGACGCGTATTCGATTGGTGCCAAAGGGAGCACTGAAGCCATGGCCTATGCGTTGCAAGGCAGCACGGGAAGCTGGGAGGTCGTGGTCGGGCTGGAAGTCCACGCGCAGGTCACCAGCCAGGCGAAACTGTTCAGCGGGGCGGCGACCGCGTTCGGCGCGGACCCCAATTCGCAGGTCAGCTTCGTCGACGCGGCGTTTCCCGGCATGCTGCCGGTGATCAATCGCGAATGCGTGGCGCAGGCGGTGCGCACCGGCCTGGGGTTGGCTGCGCACGTCAATCCGGTCAGCCGCTTCGACCGCAAGAACTACTTTTATGCCGACCTGCCCGCCGGCTACCAGATCAGCCAGTATGAGCATCCGATCGTCGGTACCGGCCGGGTCGAGATCGTCCTGGCGGATGGCAGCAAACGGCAGATCGGCGTGACCCGGCTGCATCTGGAGCAGGATGCCGGCAAGTCGCTGCACGACCAGCATCCGACGAAGTCGTTCATCGACCTCAATCGCGCGGGCGTCGCGCTGATGGAAATCGTGTCAGAGCCCGATATCCGCAGCCCCGAGGAAGCCGGCGCCTATCTGCGCAAGCTGCGCTCCATCCTGCGTTACCTCGGCACCTGCGACGGCAACATGGAGGAAGGTTCCATGCGTGCCGACGTCAACGTCTCGGTGCGCAAGCACGGCGAACCCTACCGGACTCGCTGCGAGGTGAAGAACGTCAACTCGATCCGCTTCGTGATGCAGGCCATCGAGGCCGAGGCTCAGCGCCAGGTGGAAGTCTGGGAGTCCGGTGGCACCGTGGAGCAGGAGACACGGCTGTTCGACAGCGGGCGCGGCACGACCCGCTCCATGCGCTCGAAGGAGGATGCGCATGATTATCGCTATTTCCCCGATCCCGATCTGCTGCCGCTGGTGCTGGATGAGGCATGGATCGCGTCGCTGAAGGCGTCGCTGCCGGAACTGCCCGATGCGAAGCAGACCAGGTTCATACAGGAGTATGGATTGACGTCGTACGACGCGGAGGTTCTGGTCGCCGAACTGGCCACGGCGAATTTCTACGAGACCGTTGCCAAGGGGCGCGATGCGAAGATCGCGGCGAACTGGGTGACTGGCGATTTCTTCGCTGCCATGAACCGCACGGGCCGCGGCATCGATGATCCACCGGTCAGCGCCGAGGCGTTGGGCGGGCTGCTGGATCTTATAGCTGACGGCACGATCAACGGCCGGATCGCCAAGGACGTGTTCGAGGCAATGGCTGAGACCGGCAAATCAGCGGCCGCGATCGTGGATGAGAAAGGCTTGCGGCAGGTCACCGATTCGACCGCGATCGATGCCGCTGTGGACGCGGTTCTTGCCGCGAACGCCGACAAAGTCGCGGAATACCGTTCCGGGAAGGACAAATTGTTTGGCTTTTTCGTCGGCCAGACCATGAAAGCGATGGCGGGGAAAGGAAATCCCGCCTTGATCAATGAGACGCTGAAAAAACGGCTGACGCAGTGAAGCCGCCAGGAGTAGGCCAGCCCCGAAGGGCTGGCCCGTCTCCTATCGGCGAATAAGGATCAGCTTGACTTTAACCGTCAGCATCACCAGTATTCGCCGCAGGGAACAACGATGGATCCTACCCATCACTTCCTCCTTTGGTGGCGGCGGCCTGAACCATCCTGGCCGCCGCTTCCCGTTTCAGCACCCAACGATGCAGATTTCGTTAACACTGCCAGTGCAGTGCGCGGCTTGACCCGTCCGGCCCGCCACCCATAGCGTTCCCCTGGAACCAGACCAAAGGGAGGAACCGGCACATGGACTCCTTCACGATCACGCCGTTGACCGGGCATACCGGCGCGGAAGTCGTCGGCCTCGACTTCACCAAGCCCATCGAAGCGGACACGAAGGCTTCACTGAATCAGGCTTTTGCGCGGCATCACGTGCTGGTCATGCGCGACCAGAATTTTACGCCGCCGGAGTTCAAGCAGGCCGCCCAGGTGTTCGGGGAACTTCAGCCGCACGACAAGAAGGACACCTTCGTTCCCGGTCATCCTGACGTGTATTACGTGTCCAATGACGTGGTCGTGGACGGGAAGCGGGTCATCCCCGGCGAGACCTTCCACACCGACCACTCGAATCATCCCGCTCCGCCCAAGGCGACCATGCTGTTCGCCGTATCGCTGCCGAGCAGCGGCGGCGATACGCAATACGTTAATATGCACAGTGCGTACGACGATCTGCCGGACCAGACGAAGCGCCGCATCGACAGCCTTCGCTCGGTCCACGTCTACCTCAGCAAGTACAGCCCGCGCTCACTCGGCAGACTTAGCGAGGAAAGCCGGCGCAACCTGCCGCCACCGGGAATCCATCCGCTGGTGCGCACCAACCCGGATAACGGACGCAAGGCGCTCTACCTCAATCCGGTGCGCATGGAATCGATCGAGGGCATGGGCGACAATGAGGCGCTGTCGCTGATCGATGAGTTGATGCAGCACGCCACGCAGAAGAAGTACGAGTATCGCCACCAGTGGAGACCCGGCGACTGGGTCATCTGGGACAACCGCAGCGTCATGCATCAGGCCAACCCGGATTACGACATGAACGAGCGCCGTTTCCTGTTCCGGCTGATGCTGAAGGGTGAGGTTCCGGCCTGAGACGGCCCGGCGGTTGATCACGCCGCCGGCCGGTGCCCGAGCGCGGCATCGTCAGTCCACGGAAAAACTGGTCCCGCAGCCGCAGGCCGATTTTGCGTTCGGGTTGCGCACCGCGAAATGGCTGCCCATCAGGGCATCGGTGAAATCCAGCTCCGCCCCGGCAAGCAGATCGAGGCTTGCCGGATCGACCAGCACCTTCGCCGCGCCGCGCTCGATCAGCAGGTCGTCATCCTGCCGGCTCTCGTCGAGCTCGAACCGATACTGGAAGCCACTGCAGCCGCCTGCCAGCACGGCAACGCGTAACGCCGCGTCCCGGCCGTCGGCGGCGACGATCTCGGCAATGCGGGCGGCCGCCCGCTCGGTCACACCAAACTGTTCCATACCCGCCAACATAGGCTCGGGACTCCCGGAATTGAAGCCTGGAGCGCGGCAGTGTAAGCCCCGCGGCCATGTCCGGCCGCATCTCCCTCGCGCCCTATGCCGTCTGCGTCGCGACCGCCCGCGGCCGCCTGCATCCCGAGCCGGAGGCGCCCACGCGCTCTCCCTGGCAACGCGATCGTGACCGGATCATTCACAGTTCGGCTTTTCGCAAGCTCCAGTACAAGACCCAGGTCTTCGTCAACCATGAGGGCGATTTCTACCGCACCCGTCTCACGCACAGCATCGAGGTGGCGCAGATCGCCCGCTCCGTCGCCCGCGCCCTGGGGCTGGATGAGGACCTGACCGAGGCGCTGGCCCTGGCGCATGACCTTGGTCATCCGCCGTTCGGTCATGCGGGGGAAGAAGCGCTGAACCTGGCGATGAAGCCGTTCGGCGGCTTCGACCACAACGCCCAGTCGCTGCGTGTGGTGACCTTGCTGGAAAGCCGCTACGCCGGCTGGGACGGGCTGAACCTGACCTGGGAGACGCTGGAAGGGCTGGCCAAGCACAATGGTCCGTTGCGCAACCCGCCGCCCTATATCGCCGACTACAACGACCGCCACCGGCTTGACCTGGGCACCCATGCGAGCGCGGAGGCGCAGGTCGCGGCGATCGCCGACGACGTGGCCTACCACAGCCACGATCTGGATGATGGGCTGCGCGCGCGCCTGTTCACCGCAGACGATCTGAGCCACCTGCCGGTGGTTGGGGAGGCGCTGGCCGCGGCAAGGATGTCGAGCCTCGATGTGCCGCCGCCACGATTGCGGCACGAGACGATCCGCCGGGTGATCGACGCGATGGTCACCGACTTGCTGACCGAAACCCGCAAGCGGCTGGCAAAGCTCGATCCGCGGGATGCCGACAGTATCCGCCGTTCCCGCCAGCGCACCGTGGCCTTCAGCCTGCCCATGGCCGAGGCCAACCAGGTGATCAAGGACTTCCTGTTCGCCCGGATGTACCGCCACTGGCGGGTGAACCGCATGTCCACCAAGGCGCGCCGCCTGACCGAGGAACTGTTCCGCCTGCTGCTGGCCGATCCTTCCTTGCTGCCGGATGACTGGCGCGCCCGGGCCGGGGAGGCCAACACGCCGCGCGCGGCGACCATCGTCGGCGATTACGTTGCAGGAATGACCGACCGCTACGCCATGGATGAGCACCGGCGACTGACCGATATCGGGGTCAGTGGATGAAGACGGCAAACGCCTTTGCCACCGCCGGAGCGGCTCGCAAACCCTCACGAGGCCACAACGATCGCGTGGAATGCGCGCGCAGCGGAGACGGGGCATGACGCAAAATCTCTACGCCCACATGCGGGAGGAGGTTCTGACCGC
>DATNEJ010000542.1:0-2202 GCA_035606775.1 Acetobacteraceae bacterium
TCCGCCAGACTTTCCGTCAGCCGCATAACCGCGCTTTTTGTCGCGCTATAGGCGGCCATTTGCCCGCTGCCTTTCAACCCGGCGGCGCTGCCGATGCCGACCAGGGCACCACCGCCAGCCTCGCGAATCACCGGCACGGCCGCGCGGTAGATGTTCCAGGTGGTCTTCACATTCAGATTGAACATGGCCTCCCACTGCTCCGGTCCGGCATCAGCCAGCTTTGCCATGGCGAAGCCGCCGACCGTCGTGCCGACGCCATCGAGCCGGCCGCAGGTTGCCCGGACCTCGGCAACCAGTGCGGCTGTCGCGGCGAAATCGGCCAGATCATAGCTCGGCAATGCCAGATGCCCACTGCCGGATAGCCCGGCAGTTACCGCCTCCAGCCTGTCCTTCGCGGTGTCGACCGCCGCAATTCGTGCGCCGCGCGACGCAAGCAGCGTTGCGAGAGCGGAGCCGACGTTGCCGGCCGCGCCGGTAACGATGATGACCTGGCCGGTTAACATCTGATCCCCCGTACTTGCTCAGGCTTCGCCCACCGGACAAAGCCCCGGCGTCGCCAAATTCGTAGCCAGCTTATCAGGTGCGGGCGCGACATGGTAATATCGACCCCCCCAATATCATGAGTGGTCGGCCTACGGCTGCCGGCGTATCAATGTGTTTTTGCCCGGACATGCCATCATGCCCATATCCCATGCTCGCCGCATTGAAGGTTATGCCATCGTTTCCGAGGATGGCATGATCGCGGATGCCGCCGGTATCATACCGAGCGCGCTCAAGTTCGAGGCCGACCGGCAGTTCTTCGAACGCGGTATTGCCGGCGTCGATGTCGTGGTGCATGGGCGCCACTCTCGGGAGGGAGACGAGGATTCGAATTCGCGGCCACGATTGATACTGACCCGACAAATCCCGTCCATCGCATCCGATCGGTCAAATGGAAAAACTCTGCTGTGGAACCCGGCCGGAGCTTCGTTCGAGCAAGCCCTGGCTGCACTCGGGGCATCGGGCGGCAAGGTCGGCATCCTTGGCGGGACGGACGTGTTCGGCTTGTTCCTCGATCGCTTTGACGTGTTCTACCTTTCGCGGGCGCCCGCAGTGCGACTGCCGGGTGGACGGCCGGTCTTTCCCGGGGTGCCCGCACGAACCCCGGAAGATGTGCTGGCAAGCCACGGCCTCCGCCGCGGCGTGCGGCAGGTGCTTGATCCAGCGCATGGCCTGGCGGTCGTCAGCTGGGAACATGCGTCATAGCCCATCGTTCCGCCGCAAATGTGAATCGGCTGACCGGATCACAGCATAAGCTTTATGTCATGCGCCCCGGCACCGGGGCGTTGGCTTTGTTGTTGGCGGCGTGTCTACGTGCGTAGGGTCTGGTTTCACCTGCCGAGGTATTCCGGAGAGCCTCAACAGTCCCAAGGCCTGGGTCAACCGCCTTCGCGCGGTTGCCCTGCGCCTTGCGCCCTGCGATTGGCACGCCATCTCGTCGCGTGCTAGCTGGGCCAACGTACTCTTGGGATGATTTGCGGTATGGACAATCAGTTTCCCACCACGGCGGCGAACCGCCGCTTTGAGGATTATCCGGTCGGTGCGATTTACGAGTTCGGTTCAACCACGGTTTCCGAAACTGACATCATCGCGTTCGCCACGCGCTACGATCCGCAGGCCATGCATGTGGATCGCGTGCTTGCCGCGCAGGGTCCGTTCGGTGAGGTGATCGCCAGCGGATGGCACACCACAGCCCTGGTGATGCGGATGATCGCGGATCACTTCCTGCCGCAGAACGGCCTGCCCGCGCCAGGAATCGATGAGCTGCGCTGGCCGAATCCGCTCCGCCCCGGCGATACGCTGCGGGTGCGCGCCACCATCCTGGAGGCGCGCCGGTCGCGCTCCAAGCCCGACCGCGGGCTGATCCGGGCACTGGTCGAGGCACTCAATCAGCACGGACAGCCGGTGCTGACGATGAAGCCGATGAACCTGGTCCGCTGCAGGGAAGCGGCCTGACAACCGGCCCTGGCTTCCGTTGGAAAACGAACGAATCTTGGTGGCGTGCAGACGCTACCGGATTTACGCGCGCATCAAGCAACCGAACAGACAGTCGCGCGGCCAGAGCGTGATCGTAGCGGCTCAATTCATCATCCGTCGATCCGGCACGACCGTACAGCCGAGCGGTTCCCGGTTCGAGCGCTTTGATCGGCGTTCATCGGCGGT
>DATNEJ010000545.1:0-2267 GCA_035606775.1 Acetobacteraceae bacterium
GCGATGATGGCGCGGGTCCGTTCGGCGATCGATCCCGCCAACGCGTTCATGGACACGTCATCACTCATCAACAAACCCTGGAACCCAATCACGCCGCGAATCACTTGCCGGATGATTGTCGCAGAAGTCGTGGCCGGATGGGCGGGGTCGAGCGCGCTAAACACAACATGTGCGGTCATGGCCATCGGCAGGTCCGCCAGCGGCTGAAACGCGGCGAAATCGGTCCGTTCCAGCTCCTTTTCGGCCGTATCGACCTCGGGCAGCTTGAAATGGGTATCCGCGGTGGCCCGCCCATGGCCGGGAATGTGTTTTAAAACCGGCAGGACGCCGCCTTGCTCCAACCCCTGGCTCACCGCACGGCCGATCGCCGCCACTTTTGCGGGCTCGGTTCCGTACGCGCGGTTGCCGATCACGGCATCGGCGCCGTCGACCGGCACGTCCGCCAACGGCAGGCAATCGACGGTGATGCCGAGCCGGATCAAATCGTCGGCGATCAGGCGGGCGCTCAGCCTTCCCGCCTCCAGACCGAGCTTTGGATCGATGTCATATAAGGCGCTGAACACCGCGCCGGCCGGATAGACCGGCCAGTTCGGCGGGCCGAGCCGCTGCACCCGGCCGCCTTCCTGGTCGATCAGGACAGGCGCTTCCGGGTTGCCTCCGGCGTCGCGCAATTCACGAACCAGATGAGTGATTTGAGCCGGGGTATCGATATTCCGTTTGAACAGAATAAAACCCCACGGGCGTTCTGTCCGGATGAATTCGCGCTCGGCGGCGCTCAATTCAGGTCCGGCTACGCCCGTGATGAAAGCCCGAATGTTCATCAAGCCGATGTGCCCCCTGCGCGTCCGGGGGTCAACAAGCCAAGGCAGAACCGGCCGCTAATTCCTTTGGATGACGCACTGGCCGCCCGCACTCTTCAGGCTGCCGCAGAGCTGCGACGCCTCCTCGGAGGAGCCGAACGGCCCCACCATGGCGCGGTAATAGATGCCTTTTTCACCGAGGTCGGCGCGTTTGATGACAGGCTGATGCGATCCCAGCACGCCCGGGAACTTGCTTTGCAGGACGCGATACGAGGCCTGCGCGTCGGCTTCGTTCTTCTGCGAGGAGACCTGCACGAGGTAACCGCCGCTGCTGGGCGCGGCGGTGCTGCTGGGCGCGATCTGCACCGGCGCGTTATTCGCGACGTGCGTGCGGGGCTCCGGGGCGGCCGGCGCCGGTTCCTGAGCCGCCTGCGGCGACAGCGACAGCGGCGCATTGGCGGACGCATTTGCGTTGGCGGCCACCGGCGGGGTTCGCGGCGGTGGAACGGCCCGGGCCGGGGCTACCGGCCTGACGGGGGCCGGTGCGGCGGTCGCAACGGGCACGGCAGCGCTATCGGGCTGGTCACCACGGACCGTGAACGTCTTGATCGGGCGCGGCTGGTTGTTCGGCATGGTGCCGTTGCCGGCATTGGGCGGCAGCGGGGTATTGGTCGCGACGCTGGCCGGCGACGGCGGGTTTGCATTCTGGTTCAGCGGCGGAAACACCATCCGCGGTCCGGATTTGGTGTTGGCGTTGACGTCGACCGGCGCCTCTTCGCGCGGCACGATCTTCTCGGTGCCATCACCTGATGCCAGGCGGTCCGGCACCTTGGCATTGGGATCGGTCGGGGCCGGAATGATCTTGGTCGGGCTGGTGTCCGCCTTGATGATCGGCGGCTCGCCGCTGCGCGGCGATCCGACATAGGTGCGGTAGGCGAACGCGCCGCCAGTGCCGATCACCGCCAGCGCCAGCACCACGGCCACGGCGGTGAGGCCGCCGCGCCGCTTCGGCGCGGGTTCCTCGGCGCCGTCGTCCTCGTAACCGTCCTGATAGGCATAGCCATCGTCGGCATAGGCCGGATCGTGCTGTCCACCGGTATCGATCTGGCCGTAAAGCGCATCGTCATATCGCGAGGGATCGAGCGGCTGATCGGCCTCGGCGTACGATGGCGCGCGATCGTAGTCCTGCGCGTGTTCGGGATGCTGGGCCGCGTAGCGGCGCAACGGATGCTCCGCGCTGGGATGTTCCTGCGGCGCGTAATCGTCTTCGGGATAATCGGGCGGCGGCGCTTCCTGCCGTGCGGCGCGCTGCATCCAGGGCGGCGGACCGGAGGCCGGCGCGTCATCGGGCTCGACCGGCGGAAGATAGGCTTCGCGCTGTGGCGCGCGCGGCTGCATCGGCTGATTGGCGCGGCCGCCGATATTCGCAAAAGGATCGGTCTGGCCGATCAGGCGCGCCAGTTCGGC
>DATNEJ010000002.1:0-6067 GCA_035606775.1 Acetobacteraceae bacterium
AACGGCCCGGACTCTTGACTCATCGGTCGATTGTCGGGCCGCTGGTATCTCATTGATTTCGCGCGCAGCCGCCACACCAACCCTGCGCGCATATCAGTCAGCCCTGCGGGCTGCTGGTATCAGGCGCTACCCCTTGGGTTCACCGATCGGCGGAACCGAGTCGGTCATGCCGGCCAGCACCTCTGCAATGTGGCGCACCTTTGTGGTGTGCCCCTCCCGCTGCAACCGGCCAGCGATGTTGAGCAGGCAGCCAAGATCGCCGGCAAGGACGGTTTCGGCACCGCTCGCCTGGATGTCGCGCACCTTGTCGGACACCATGCGCACCGAGATGTCCGGGTATTTCACGCAGAACGTGCCGCCGAAGCCGCAGCAGATTTCCGGATCGGACATCTCCGTGACCGTCGCGCCGATCGATTGCAGCAGCCGTCTGGGCTGCTGTTTGATGCCAAGCTCGCGCAGGCCGGAGCAACTGTCGTGATAGGTGACAGGACCGCCGTGATACGACATGGGCAATGATTGCACGCCAAGGACGTCGGTCAGGAAGCTAACCAGTTCGTAGGTCTTTGCGGCAAGCGCGTCTGCCTTCGCGCGGCGGTTGGGATCGTCATCGAACAGGTGCGGCATATGGTGCCGCAGCATCCCGCCGCAGGACCCGGACGGGACCACGACGTAATCGTAACCGCCGAATGCGTCCAGCAGGCCGGCGGCCAGTTCCCTGGTCGTCGTCCGGTCGCCGGAATTGTACGCCGGCTGTCCACAGCAGGTCTGCGCGCGCGGCACTTCCACCTGACAGCCCGCCTGCTCCAGCAGCCGAATGGCAGCGAAACCGACGGAGGGACGGTGCAGATCGACCAGGCAGGTCACGAACAATGCCACGCGCGGCGAGCGCGGGCGCGCATCCGGCATCTGCTGGGATTCAGGATCAGACATGGCGCAACCGTCCGAAGCATGCCGCACCGGCCGGCTGGTGCGCGTCCCGCGATAGCCCGGTGCCTGTGGATTCAGTGTGACTCATTCGCTGGCTTTCCTGCCGGGGCGCATACCACGATCCTTGCGTAGGCCCACGACACCCCTACACCAGTGTCGCAGCCAGCGGCTACCGCCAAGACCCGATTCATCGGCGGCGACAGGGCATCGAACCGGTCGGCACCGACGACGATACGACGCAGATATAGGCCCGGCGAATGCCGTCATCGAGATCGGCGGGGTGGCAGAACAACCCGGCCAGCAAAGCCGGCGTGGTCACGAGCCGCGGCTATGGTTTGCCGGTTCGGGTGGGCCGCACGGATTACCCTGCGCCGCCACTCCGGCAGGTTCGCTGCGCGGGACGTGACGTTCCGACCCATCGACCCCGGTGCGCAGCGCTACCCGCCAACCGGCCTTCGCAGCGGCGGAATGTTCGGCGTGACCGGAAGCTCCGGCAACTGCTCCGGCTTCAGGCGAAACGCGACCGGATATTTGTCCGGATCACGGTTCTCCTCAGGCTCCGTCGACCGCCAAGCGTAAAGGCAGGTGGTACAGGCGAACACCGACCAGACGCCGGCGACGGGCGAGGTGCTACGCACCTCGATCGTCTTCGACCGGCAACGGGGACAGGCAGCCGGAAGGGCGCCGGAGGTCGCCTCGCTCATGGGTGGAGTTCCTTTATCAGCGCCGCAAGCTTCTTCCGCCACGCGTCGGTGCGCTGCGGCGTATCAAGCTCCTGCCCGTAATCGCCGCGAATGTCGGGCGCGATCGGGGTAGTGGCGTCGATGATCATCTTGTGCACGATCCCCGTCGGCTGCCCCGCCGGGTCCAGCAGATTCACGGACAGGTTCGGCAGCATGACGATGTCGCCCGCCGGATTGACCTTCACCGACATGGCCCACAACACCTGCTTGAGGTCGAACGGATCGACGTCGGCATCGACAACAATGACGATCTTGGCATAGCCGAGGCCGTGCGGTGTCGTCAGCAGGCGCATGCCGATCGCCTTGGCGAAGCCGCCGTAACGGGTTTTCGTGGAAACGATAACCACCAGCCCGTGCGTATAAAGGGCATTGACCGCGACGACCTCCGGGAACGCAGCATTGAGCTGCACGAAGATCGGCACGCTCGTTGTCATCGCCTGCAGGTAATCGAGTTCCGTCCAGGGGCGGCCGACATAGACCGAATCGTAGATCGGGTCCTTGCGGTGCGAGACGCGGTCGATCTCGATCACCGGGTATTGGTGACAGCCCGAGTAATAGCCGGGAAACTCACCGAATGGGCCTTCAGGCTCACGCTGCCGCGCGAGGATGCGACCCTCCAGCACGTATTCCGATCCCCAGGGAACATCCAGACCCTTGGCGGTCTTGACCACCCGATAGGGTGCACCCTGCATCGCCGCGGCCATCTTGTATTCAAGCTGGTCGTAGAGCATGGGCGTCGCACCCATCAGGATGATCAGCGGCTCGTTGCCGAGGGCGATCGCCACGGGCAGGTCCTCCCCGCGTTCCTCGGCGTGCGCGAGATGGATGGCGATGTCGTGCTGCGGCACGGGCTGGATGCCGATGCGATTGCGCCCTTTCACCTGCAAACGATAGACGCCGACATTCTCCACATCGTCATTGTCCCAGTCGTCGGGATCGCGACTGACGACGCACGGCTTGTCGATGAAGTAGCCGCCGTCACCGCGGTTGATGCGGAACAACGGCATGAGGTCGTACAGGTTGATGTCCTTGTCGATCACCACCTCCTGCCAGGGGGCGGTGCCGGCACGCTCGATCTTGCCCGGATACTGCTGGTAGCGTTCGGCGAAGGCGAAGAACTGATCGCGCAGCGTTGCGTCCTTGCTCAGGCCGAGCGCCAGCGCATGGTTGGGCCAGGAGCCGTGCACGTTCATCACCAGGCGTGCATTGGCGTAGCCGGCGATGTTGGTGAATTCGATCGCGGGACTGGTTTCGCCAAGCTGCGTCAACGCGCAGGCGGCGGCGGCGAGATCGGGTTCCGGCAGGACCTGCTCTTTGATGCGCAGAAGCTGGCGTTCCTGATCGAGCACCGCAAGGAACTCCCGCAGGTCCTGATAGACTCGCATGCGTTCTACCCCCGATACTTTGTCCAACGGTCTCAATGGCCGTCGGTATGAGGCCTGGTCTGGTTCGGCAGCCGCACCGACCCCGCACGCGATACCGACCGGCGGAAGCATTGGCACAGACGCCGCCGCCGTCTAATACCAGCGGCCCGAAATCTTGACTCGTCGGTCGATTGTCGGGCCGCTGGTATCTCATTGATTTCGCGCGCAGCCGCCACACCAACCCTGCGCGCATACCAGTCAGCCCTGCGGGCTGCTGGTATCAAAGGCCGCCGCGCGTAACGCGGCGATCTGCCGCTGCCAGCGCGGCAGCACGGCTTGCGGCTCATGCAGCGCGAAGGTGATGCCGCCGGTCACCGCGGCGTAGGGCGCGACATGCATGCGCGCCGACTCCAGTTCAGCCTCGAAGAAGGCGAGCGGCACGTCGGGCGATGCGTGCGTGAGGCGATGCGCGCGCAGCCGCAGTTCACACATGCCGCCGTCGATTGGCAAGGTCAGCGTGAGCCGCCCGTCGCGCATAAGATTGGCGGTCGTCGTGGACTGCGCAAAAACCACGAAGCGGATACGCCCGGACGGCAGGGCGAGCATGTCGCCGGCGCTGAGCAGAGAGGCGTGCGGCCAGCCCGCCTGATCCACGGTGGAAAGGCGCAATGCCTGTGTCTTCGCCAATAAGTCCGTGCCGTCGAGATAGCGCGCCACCGCATCCGGGATTGTCTTCGCGACGGGATTGTGCGGCGGCGTGTAGGCGTGTTCGGCCTCGTGCATGATCACCTCCCGGTGATGGCGAACGCCGGTCGATCGGCCAAGGGGGCAAGTGTTGGGGCAAGCGCAGGCGAAATCGTGCCGCGCAGGCCGGTCCAGCGCCGCAGTGCCGGCATCTCCAGCCCGAAAAGATCGAGCACGCGTCCGACGGTGTGGTCGATCAGGTCGTCGATCGTCTGTGGATCGTTGTAGAAGGCCGGCACCGGTGGCGCGATGACCGCGCCCGTCCGGCTCAGTGCCAGCATGTTCTCCAGATGGATGTCGTTCAGCGGAGTCTCGCGCACCAGCAACACGAGGCGCCGCCGTTCCTTCAGCGTGACATCCGCGGCGCGCGGGATCAGCCCGTCGGCGTAGCCATGCCGGATCCCGGCCAGCGTTTTCATGCTGCACGGCGCGATGATCATGCCGTCATGCCGGAACGAGCCGCTGGCGATCGCCGCGCCCTGGTTGTCGCGCTGATGCAGAACGGAAGCGAGGGCCCCGACCTCTCGCGCGGTCTGCCCGGTTTCCTTGAGGATCGTCACTTCGGCCCATTGGCTGAGGACCAGATGGCGCTCGACACCAAGTTCGGCGAGTGCCGTCAGCAGGCGGATGCCATAGGCCGCGCCCGTGGCGCCGGTCATTGCAACGATAATCCGCACTCCGTTCGGTTCCTTTCGAGCCAGGAATGGGTACAGGATGCGTATGGCCCGTGCAGCCACGCTATGCCGGGCGGAGCACGGCCTGCAACCGGCGGGGCAGGACCGGACCGACACGGCGTCCGATGGATGAAGGATTTGTCAGCCGTGTTCGGCTGCCCGCCGGTGTTTCACAATTTCGCGGGTGATTCGGCCGCCCCTGCCGAAGCGATGGCAGCCGGCGAGCCGCGCGCGCATCAGGCCGCGGAACACGCCGCCCAAGGCTCGCTCGGGCGGCGGTCAGCTTCCGGAGGGGTCAGGCGCTGCGTGCCGCGACCAGGCGCCAGGTGGGATCGCGGTTGGTCAGATCACGCTCGAAAGTCCACAGGTCGGTGATCTCGGTCACCGCCTCTGTCCCGGCAATCGGCTGACCACGGCTGTCCTTGGTCAGACTGATCTGGTCGGACACGATGCGCACCGTCAACGCCGCGGTGGATCCCCGCAGTTCCGCGCCCTCGATCGCCATGCCGTGCACGCCCCGGATCTCGCTGACCTGGGTCTGCGACAACTGCTCCCGCGTGCCGATCGCCTGGTCGAAGGCGTGATAGGTGTCGTCCGACAGCAGGTTGCGCAGGGTAGCCCGGTCGCCCGCCGCGAAGGCGGTGACGATCATCCGGAACGCCTGTTCGGCCCCTTCCAGGAAGCGGGCCGGATCGAAGCTTGTGTCGAGCGCCTTCGTCCGCGCCAGGGTCTGGCCGACCGGCGATGCCGCATCGGGCACCTCCCGGTTCGCAGCACCGGTCGCCGGTTCGGCGTGTCCCTCGATCACCGGCGCGGGAGCCGTCCGGCCCTGCTGCGGCTGCAGGGGCTGGGGCGGCCGCTCGAATCCTGTCCGCTTGCCCAGGATGCTGCGCAGCCGCAGCACCAGGAACGCGGCGATCATGCCAAACAGGACGAGGTCGATCGGGAAGCCGCTGGTCGCGCCCATGGTCACAACTCCTTACGACCAACAGATAGGCGCGCGGGGCGCCAGAAACAAACGAATCCGCTTGACCGCGCCCCGGGAATCGGTCGCGGGCAGCGGGGTTGCCCCCTTACCGCGCGTTCTTTAATGCCGCGGCATGATCCTGTTGCGCCACGGGCAGAGCGAATTCAACCTGCATTTCGGCGCTACTCGCCGCGATCCCGGCATCGTCGATCCGAAACTGACCGAGCTTGGCCACCGGCAGGCCTCGGAGGCGGCGCAGGCGCTGGCGGGCGAGCGGATCGGGCGGATCATCGTTTCCCCCTATACCAGGGCATTGCAGACCGCCGCCCCGCTGGCACGCGCCCTGCGGGTGCCGTTGGTCGTGAACCCTGTCGTGCGGGAACGCTATGCCTTCGCCTGCGATATTGGCACGCCGCGGGCCGAACTGGAGATCGCCTGGCCTGACGTCGACTTCTCGGGGATCGAGGAGGTGTGGTGGCCGGTCGTGGAAGAGCCGGCCGAATCCGTCATCGGACGCGCGTCCCGATTCCGCGCCGAGATGGCTGCCCTGCCCGACTGGGCCAATACGGTGGTGGTCAGCCACTGGGGATTCATTCTGTGCATGACCGGGCAGAGCGTAACGAACGGCCAGGCCCTCCATTGCGATCC
>DATNEJ010000018.1:0-3267 GCA_035606775.1 Acetobacteraceae bacterium
ACGGGCAGATCCGGTGCATGCATAAAGCCGCGCAGCGTGGCGAGCGTAATCCCCTTGTTGGTTGCACCCCCTGGATCGCGCGGGTCGTCGACAAATCCTCCTTCCTCCGAGAGAGTGAAATTCAGGCACAAATCGAAAGTATCAGCCAACTGAAATTGCTCCATAAAAAACATGGCAATCGCAACATTTCGCCCGTCTGAAATTTCGCGTCAAACACTTATTGCCGGCTGCGCCGCCCATACGGCGCCACATCGGCACGCGATGACGGTGGTACGGCTGGCGCGGGGCCGGGCCTGGGAGCGTGGACCGCTACTCGATGTCCTCATGCCAGGTACGGCCATCCCGTTCGATCAGCGCGATCGCGGCGGTCGGCCCCCAGCTTCCGGCAGGGTACAGCCGCGGCTGGTCCGGGCGCGCTGCCCATGCTTCCAGGATCGGTTCAACCCAGGCCCATGCGGCTTTCACTTCGTCGCGGCGCATGAACAGCGTCGGATTCCCGCGCACCGTGTCCATCAGCAGCCGCTCATACGCGTCGGGGAACCGCATGCCGAACGTCTTCTCGAACCGGATGTCGAGTCCGGTGGGCGACAGGCGCAAGCCGCCGGGGCCCGGATCCTTCGTCATCATTTCCAGCCGCATGCCTTCCTCCGGTTGCAGCCGGATGATCAGCCGGTTGGGCTGCCACTCCGCCGCATCGGCCGGAAAGATTGAGAACGGCAGGGCGCGGAACTGTATGACAATCTCGGATACCTTGCGCGGCAGGCGCTTGCCGGTGCGCAGGTAGAACGGCACATTCGCCCAGCGCCACGTGCGAATTTCCGCCTTCAGCGCCACAAAGGTCTCCGTCCCGCTCGGCTCGTCTTTCGCGAGATCGGTGAGGTATCCGGGCACCGGCTTTCCGTCGATCGCACCTTGGGCATACTGCCCGCGCACTGTCAGTGTCGGCACCTCATGCGGTTCGATCGGCCGGAGCGCACGCAACACCTTCAATTTCTCGTCGCGCACCCGATCGGCGTCCAACGAGACTGGAGGCTCCATCGCGATCAGACATAGAAGCTGCAGCAGGTGATTCTGCACCATGTCGCGCAATGCACCGGATTTGTCATAATACCCCGCACGTCCTTCCAGCCCCACCGTTTCCGCCACGGTGATCTGGACATGATCGATCACGTCGGCCGACCAGAGTCGTTCGAAGATGGAATTGGCAAAACGGAGCGCGAGCAGGTTCTGGACTGTTTCCTTTCCCAGAAAATGGTCGATGCGATAGGTCTGAGTTTCCGGGAACACGCGCCCGACCTGGTCGATGATGTCACGCGCCGATGCGGCGTCATGACCGATCGGCTTCTCCAGCACCACGCGCGCATCTTTTGTTACCAATCCGGTGCAGCTCAGCGCACCGCAGATCAGCCCGTAGAGGTCAGGCGATGTGGCAAGATAGAAGACCCGAACGTGATCCGGATTCAAAACGGCCGCCAGTTTCCCCCAATCCGCGTCCGGCGCGGTGGCGTCGATGGACACATAGTGCAGTTGCGCGCTGAACCGGGCGACTGTGTCTTTATCAAAGTCTTCCGGTGCGACATGCTGCCCGAGCGCCTTGATTGCGCGCTGCCGGAAGGAGTCATCGGACAGGTTGGAACGTGCGGCGCCGATGACCTGTGAGTCAGCCGGCATCTGCCCATCGCGGAAGCGGTAATACAGCGCCGGCAGCAGCTTGCGCAGCGTCAGATCACCCGTCGCACCGAACACCACGCAATCGAAGGATGCCACTGGAATGATCTTGGCCATGCCCCTGCCCTTCGTTCGATATAGACTGAACGCCCGTGCAAGACGGATGGTTCGCGACAGCGTCCCTCGGGCGCAAGCAGGACGTTAAAGCATGGTCGCTTCCGACAGGTGAAGCGATTACGCTTCAAGCCCTGTTTGAGGGCATGATTCACGGGCTGCCGCGAGTCCGCCTCAGGCGATTACATTCGGCGGTGGGACGCGGGCGTTACGGTCAGCCCCGCGCCCCATGGGTAAGATCAGACCACGGGCGACGCGCCGCCGTCCATGTTGATTGCCGTACCGGTGGTGAAGCCCGCGTGATCGGAGCAGAGGAAACATGCCATCGCCGCGAATTCTTCGGCCTTCCCCATGCGTCCGACCGGGATGCCGGCACCGGCCTTGGCGACATAGTCGGTAAACGGCACGTTGGTACCCTCCGCCTTATGTCGGCGGGCAATCTGGTCGGAGACGATCTGTCCGACAAGCATGCCGTTGACCAGGATGCCGAACGGTGCGCCTTCGCCCGCCAGGATTTTCATGAACGCCATACCGGCGGCGCGCGACACAGCCGTAGGGGCACCGTTCGCACGTGGTGCCTTGGCGCCGGTGTTCAGGACGTTGATGATCCGCCCCCACTTGCGTTCCTTCATTCCCGGCCAGACCAGGCGCGTCAGGCGGATGGCCGCGAACAGTTTCAGATCCAGGTCCTCCTGCCAGATCTCATCGGTGATCTTGTCCGACGGCATGGCGCGGGACTGGCCGGCATTGTTGATCAGGATGTCCACCTTGCCGAAGGCTGCAACGACTGCTGCATAGGTCTTCTGAATATCCTCGGCCTTTGATACGTCGCAGGAGAACGTGGCGACGCGGCCCTTCGCACCTGCCGATGCGGTGGCCTTCGCTTCGGCCAACGTTTCTGGATTGCGCGCGAGAATGGCGACGTCGGCACCGGATGCGGCAAACTCCTTGGCCATGGCAAGGCCAAGGCCCTTGCTGGCGCCGGTAATAATCGCGGCGCGACCGTCGAGGCGGACTTCCATTGGTTTCCTCCGTATAGCGAAAGCTGACAGCGCGCGGGCCTCGCCGCAAAGACAGTGAGGTGAGCCGCACATCGATGAGCCGGCAGTATTGCGCGGGAATACGCTTCTCGCCAGGGTGCCGCCTTGGAACACAGGGCTGGGCGCTGACCAGGCAGTCCGCTGCGATCACCGCCTAATTGGCATCCGCACCCATTTTCGCGGCAAGTGTCGGCATACGGCTGCGATGTGGTGCCAGCCAGTGCTGTAGCCGATCCAGGTACAGATAGATCACCGGCGTGGTGTACAAGGTCAGCACCTGGCTCAGCGCCAGGCCGCCGACCATCGCAAATCCGAGCGGACGGCGAAGCTCGGAGCCGGCGCCGGTGCCGAGCATGAGCGGGAGTCCTGAAAGCATTGCTGCCATGGTGGTCATCAGGATTGGCCGGAAGCGCAGCAGGCAGGCCTGGCGGATGGCGTTCATCGG
>DATNEJ010000024.1:0-7939 GCA_035606775.1 Acetobacteraceae bacterium
GCCCGCCGCGCCATGATGCCGATCAGATGTGCGCGGTACTCGGCGCTGGCATGGATGTCGCTGTTCAGCCCGTCCGGCGGCGTCTTGATCCCCGCGATGGCATCGGGGGAGAAGTTTGCCGACAGCGCCTTTTCCATCTCCGCGTGACGGAACACCCCATCCTGGCCGGCGCCGGTGATCGCCAGCCGGACGCCGTTCGGGAACTTCGCCACGAACACGCCGACGATCGCATAGCGTGAGGCCGGATTCTTGAATTTCTCGTAGGCGGACTTCTCGGGGATCGGCAGTTCGACCGAGGTGATGAGCTCGCCCTGTTCAAGCGCGGTGGTGAACATGCCCTGGAAGTAATCGTCCGCGGCGATCGAGCGCTTGTTGGTCTTGATCGTGCCGCCCAGCGCCAGCACGGCCGATGGATAGCAGGCGGACGGATCGTTGTTGGCAAGCGAGCCGCCGATCGTGCCGCGATGGCGTACCGCGTCATCGCCGATCATCGATGCCAGGTGCTGCAGGCCCGGGATCTTCGCCTTGATCTCGGCGTTGTCGGTGACCGCGGCATGGATCGTCATGGCGCCGATGGTCACGGTGCTGCCCGAAACCGTGATGCCGGACAGGCCCAGCTTCGCCAGATCGACCACTGTCGATGGCCGGTTGAGCCGCTGCTTCAGCACCGGGATCAATGTCATGCCGCCGGCCAGGGCCTTGGCGTCGCCATCGGCCGACAACACCCGCACGGCATCACCGAGGTTGGCGGGTTTCTGATAAGCGAAATCGTACATCGCAGTCTTTCCTTTCGCCTTGCCTTACTCGGCAGCCATCTTCGGTTGGCCGGCCTGGATGATCGCCCACAGTTTCGGGCCGGTCGCGGGCATCTCCAGGTGCCGCACCCCATAGTCCTTCAGCGCATCCACCACGGCGTTGATCACCGCGGGCGGGGAGCCGATCGCGCCCACCTCGCCGCAGCCCTTGGAGCCCAGCGGATTGTGGGTGCACATGGTGTTCTCGGTGCCGACGGAGATGTTGGGGACGTCGTCCGCGCGCGGCATGGTGTAGTCCATGAAGGAGCCGGACAGCAGTTGCCCGTCCGCGCCGTAGACCGCGCCTTCCAGCAGCGCCTGGCCGATGCCTTGCGCCACGCCGCCCTGGACCTGGCCTTCGACGATCATCGGATTGATGACCCGGCCGACGTCATCGACGGCGGTGAAGTTCACCATCGCGACCGTGCCCGTCTCCGGATCGATTTCCACTTCCGCGACATGGCAGCCGCCGGGGAAGGTGAAGTTCTTCGGATCGTAGAATGCGGTTTCGTCCAGTCCCGGTTCCAGCTCATCGATCGGGTAGTTGTGCGGGACATAGGCGGCGAGCGAGATGTCCGTCAGCGTCTTGCTCTTGTCGGTTCCGGCGACGGTGAACTTGCCGTCCGCGAACTCGATGTCCTGCACCGAGGCTTCCATCAGGTGGGCGGCGATCTTCTTGCCTTTGGCGATGATCTTGTCCATCGCCTTGACCATCGCCGAACCGCCGACCGCGAGGCTGCGGCTGCCGTAGGTGCCCATGCCGAAGGGGATCTTCGCGGTATCGCCATGCACGACCTCCACCTGCGCGAGCGGCACGCCAAGCTGCTCGACGACGAGCTGGGCGAGGGTGGTTTCGTGGCCCTGTCCGTGGCTGTGTGTGCCGGTGAAGACGGTGACGCTGCCGGTCGGGTGGACCCTGATATTGGCCACCTCGTAAAGCCCCGCGCGCGCGCCGAGCGAGCCGACGACGGCGGATGGGGCGATGCCGCAGGCTTCGAGGTAGGTGGAGACGCCGATGCCGCGCAGCTTGCCGCGCGCTTTCGCCGCCGCACGCCGTGCTTCGAAGCCGGCGTAGTCAGCGCCTTTCAGCGCCGCGTCGAGCGTCGCGAAGTAGTTGCCGCTGTCGTATTGCAGCGCCACCGGTGTCTGGTAGGGGAACGCGTCGGACGGAATGAAGTTCTTCCGCCGCAATTCCACCCGGTCGATCCCGGTGTCGCGGGCGATGACATCGACGAGGCGTTCCAGCAGGTAGCTTGCCTCCGGCCGCCCGGCGCCGCGATAGGCGTCGACGGGCACGGTGTTGGTGAACACCGCCTTCACCTCGCAGTAGATGACCGGCGTCTTGTAAACCCCCGCGAGAAGTGTCGCGTACAGGTAGGTGGGCACGCAGGGCGCGAAGGTGGACAGATAGGCGCCCATGTTCGCCAAGGTGGACACGCGCAGCCCGAGGAAATGGCCTTCGGCGTCGAGCGCCATTTCCGCGGTGCTGACATGGTCGCGGCCATGCGCATCGGACATGAAGCTTTCGTTGCGCTCCGCCGTCCACTTCACCGGGCGGCGCACCTTGCCGGACGCCCAGGTGACGATCGCTTCTTCGGCATAATGGTAGATCTTCGAGCCAAAACCGCCGCCCACATCCGGTGCCACCACGCGCAGTCTGTTCTCCGGGATGTGCAGCACGAAGGCACCCATCAGCAGCCGGATCACGTGCGGGTTCTGACTGGTGGTGTACAGCGTGTAGCTGTCCGCGTGGGTGTCGTACTCGCCGACCGCCGCGCGCGGTTCCATCGCGTTGGGGATCAGGCGGTTGTTCTCGAGTTCCAGCTTCACGACCTTCGCCGCGCCGGCGAAGACGCCGTCCACCACCGCCTTGTCGCCGATATGCCAGTCGTAGCAGATATTGCCGGCCACATCGTCATGCACGGTGGGTGCACCTGGGGCAACCGCGTCCCTCAGGTTCGCGGCGGCGGGCAGGTCTTCCAGGTCCACCGCGATCAGTTCGGCGGCATCCTTCGCCGCCTGTTTCGTGTCAGCGATCACCACGGCGATCGGATCGCCGACATGACGCACCTTGTCCACCGCCAGCACCGGGTGCGGCGGTTCGGCCATGGGCGAGCCGTCCTTGCTGTGGATCTGCCAGCCGCAGGGCAGGCCGCCGATCGCTTCGGCGGCCATGTCGGCGCCGGTGAACACCGCGACCACGCCGGGCGCCTTGGCCGCCGCCGCCGTGTCCACGCCTTTCAGGCGCGCATGCGGGCGGTCGGAGCGCTTGATGTAGGCGTAAAGCTGACCGGGACGGTTGATGTCGTCGGTGTAGTTGCCGCGACCGCTCAGGAAGCGCGCGTCCTCCTTGCGGCGGACGGACGCACCGATGCCCTCGAAGCCCATGATCGTTCTCCCTGCGCGCGTCTATTCGGCGGCGACTTGTTGCCGGTTCTGGCCGTGCATCAGCGGATACGCGGCGGCGATCGCCTTGACGATATTATGGTAGCCGGTGCAGCGACAGAGATTGCCTTCCAGGCCCTCGCGAATTTCTTTTTCCGTGATGCCGTTCGGATGGCTGTTCACCAGGTCGATGGCCGACATGACCATGCCGGGCGTACAGAAGCCGCATTGCAGGGCGTGGTGCTCGCGGAACATCTCCTGCATCGGATGCAGTGTACCGTCGGCCGCGGCGAGTCCCTCGATCGTCAGCACCTGCGTGCCGTCGGCCTGCAAGGCAAGGATGGTGCAGGACTTCACCGACACGCCGTCCACGTGCACGACGCAGGCGCCGCACTGGCTGGTGTCGCAGCCGACATGGGTGCCGGTCAGGCCAAGCTTCTCGCGCAGCAGTTCCACCAGCAGAGTGCGTCCCTCCACCTCCACCGCGTGCTGCTTGCCGTTCACCGTCAGGGTCACCTGAGGCATCGCGCTTTCCTTTTCTTATCGCCGTGTCCAAACGCGTCGGGCCGCCGGCGGCGCCTGACCGAGGCTCCGGGGCGGTCCAACCGCGCGGAGTGTGGTCGCGCGCGCATCATGCGGTCAAGCGGGGTCGCACCGGGTGGAGCGCGGCTGCAAGCGGCTCTGCCGGCCGGGTCTGCGCGCGGACCGGCGATCACTACGCTGGGCCGCCGGCCTGCCGGCTTGTTCGCTGCGCCGCTGCTCGCCGGCCGGGCGCGCGGTATCTGCCGGCACGCCTGTTGGAAGCCTGAGCGCCTCTGCGGGTGGGCGTCAGACCGGGCGGGTTCCCGCCACCGTGACCCGGAAACCGGCCCTTGTGTGCGGCCAGTAATCCCACATTGCGCGATGCTGGGCGCAGCGGTTGTCCCAGAACGCCACCGAGTTCGGCCGCCAGCGGAAGCGGCACTGGAACAGCGGGTTCTCCGCGTGTGTGTACAGATAGTTCAGGATGGCGAAGCTTTCGTCGCGGGGCACGCCCACAATGCGGCGCGTGAAGCCGCGGTTCACATAGAGCCCCTTCCGGCCGGTCATCGGATGTGTCCGGATAACGGGATGCTCCGCGCGCGGATACGTCTGCTTGTCCGCCATCCCGGCGTATTTGTAGGTGCCGCGGTAGTTCTCCTCACCGTCGTGCACCGCGACCAGACCGTCCAGATAGGCCTTCATTCGGTCGGAAAGCGCCTCATAGGCCGCGTACATGTTGGCGAACAGCGTGTCGCCGCCCTTTGGCGGGCAGGTCTTGATATAGAGGATGCTGCCCATCGGCGGCTCGGGGTCGCAGGACACGTCGCTGTGCCAGCCTTCACCGTTGGCGCGCGGGCTGTCCTTGTCCGCGCGGATGATCATCAGCTCCTTGTGGTCCGGATGGGCCGGCGCGGCGGGATGGATATGCAGTTCCCCGAAATTGCGCCCGAACGCCAGATGCTGCTCGGGCGTCATCTCCTGGTCACGGAAGAAGATCACCAGGTTCTCGGCCAGCGCCCGATGGATCTCATCCATCTGCCGGTTCGATGGCCTGGTCAGGTCCACGCCCGAAATCTCCGCGCCGATGATCGGCGTGAGCTTGTCGAGCGCGATCGTTTCGTAAGGCGTCGCCTCGTCCACCACATGCTTGTAACGGGGACCGTTATTGCCGCGCATTGGGTCCATCATGGTCCGTCCTCCTGCCTGTCATACCAGCGGCCCGAACACTTGAATCGTCGGCCGATTGTCGGGCCGCCGGTATCTCATTGGTTTCGCGCGCAGCCGCCACACCAACCCTGCGCGCATACCAGTCAGCCCTGCGGGCTGCTGGTATCAGCCGCGCTGCACGTTGGCGCTTCGCACGGGAATGCCGGTCTGCTCATAGCACACCTGCGCAAGCGCCGCGACGCCATCCCGGATCACCTGCTTGCTCGGCATGGCAAAGCAGAGCCGCAGGCAGGCGCTCGAATTGTCCGCGCTCACCGCCCATTCGGGCCCGGAGTTGAACACGATGCCGGCATCCGCCGCGGGCTTCACCAGCTTGCGCACGTCCACCTCGTCCGGCAGCTTGATCCACAGGAAAATGCCGCCTTTGGGCAACCAGCATTCCGCAGCGGCGCCGAACTCGCGCTCGACCGCTTCCACCATCGTGTTCAGCTTGTCGTTCAGCACGCCGTTCAGATGGGTCAGGTGCTTGTCGAAGTTCTTCGAGAAATACTCGGCGACGATCATCTGATCCAGCGCCCCGGTACCGCTGTCGCCCTTCAGCGGCAGCAGACGCCGCATGTTCTCCCACCCCGACAGGATGTAGCCAAGCCGCAGCGCCGGCGCCAGGGACTTGGAAAACGAACCGAGATGGATCACCGCGCCGGGATCCAGTGCATACAGCGCCGGCGGCGCTTCGACGCCCTTCCACAGCAGATCCGCGTAGCACTCGTCCTCAAAGATCGCGACATTGTACTCGCGCGCCAGGCGCAGCAGCGCATGGCGGCGGTCCAGCGGCAGGATGCTCGCCGTCGGATTCTGAATGGTAGGGATCGTGTAGATGAACTTGGGCAGGCTGCCCTTGGCCTTCATCTCGGCAAGCTGCGCCGCCAGCGCGTCGATGACGATGCCGTCAGCGTCCAGCTTCATGCCGACCAGCTTCGCGCCCAGCTTGCGGAAGCGGTTCATCGCGCCCTGATAGCAGAACTCCTCGGTCAGCACGGTGTCGCCGGGATTGACCAGCAGCCGGCTGATCATGTCGATCCCCTGGCCGGAGCCGGTGGTGATCATGACGTCGTCGATCGGCGCATCGATGCCGCGGTGCCGCTTCACCTTGTCGGCGACGAACTGGCGCAGGCCGGGGTAGCCTTGCGGGCCGAGCCCGAGATTATAGATGGCCAGCTTCGAGCCTTCGCGGCGCAGCACCGAGGTCGCGGCGTCGATCAGACCTTCGAT
Organism: Acetobacteraceae bacterium; assembly: GCA_035606775.1. Lineage (GTDB taxonomy): Bacteria > Pseudomonadota > Alphaproteobacteria > Acetobacterales > Acetobacteraceae > Rhodopila. Next base: position 6,141 of record DATNEJ010000024.1, read on the forward strand.
GGGAATCTGCTCGGGGTCGTTGTTGCCGCCGACGAAGTAGTATTTCGGGAAGGATGCCCAGCGCGGCGCGGGGTCCGGCAGCCCATCGCTGTAAAGCTTGCTGTAATCGATCGTGGCTGCGCTCATCGGTCGTTCACTCCCCCTCGGCGTTCCACCGGAGGTTATCAGCATCGGCGCAGGGGGCCAGCCCCGATGGGGCTGCGCCTGCAGGATCAGACCAGCCAGGCGGTCTCGGTGGCGCCCCATTGCCGGTCTTCCGCCAGGCGGTTCTCCGCCAGCTTGATCTGTTCCGCCAGGAAATCGATCACCACCCGCGTCCGCGGCGCGAGATGCCGGCGCGACGGATAGAGGATCATCGCCGGCTGGCGCCGGGATGGGTGGTCCGGCAACAGGCGGTACAGGCGCGCCGCGCGCAGATCGTCGGCGACCATCGCCTCCGGCAGCATGGCGATGCCGAGCCCTGTCAGCGCCGCGTTGTGCAGCACCTCGCTGTTGTTGGCCCGGAAGCTTCCCGAGACCCGCACGCCTTCCGATCCGTTGGGTCCGTCGAAGTGCCACAGCGCGCTGTCGGGCCCGGTTTCGTGGATGATGCAGTTGTGTGTGGTCAAATCGCTCGGCTGCCCCGGTGCGCCGTGGTGCTCCAGATAGGCTGCCGCTGCCACCGGCACGCGGCCGAACACGCCGATCTGCCGTACGATCAGCGAGGAGTCGGCCGGGTGGCTGAAGCCCAATGCGACATCCAGCCGTTCCTCCACCAGGTCGCCGAATTGGTCGCGCACCACCAGTTCGACCGAGAGGGCCGGGTGCTGCCGCAGCAGGATGGACAAGCGCGGCACCAGCAGTGTCGCCGCTCCGACCGGCAACCCCACGCGCACCAGCCCGCTTGGTGTGGCGCGGTGGCGCCCGAGAGTGCCTTCCATCTCGTCGGCCATCTCGATCAGGTGGCGCGCGTGTCCCAGCAGGTCATTCCCGTCCTCGGTGAGGCTCAACCGGCGGGTCGTCCGATGGAACAGCCGCACCCCGAAATGGTCCTCCAACTGGCTCACCAGCCGAGTCACGGCGGAGTGGCTGCTGTTGGCCTCCCGCGCCGCGGCGGAGAAGGAGCCGGTCTCCACGATCCTCACGAAGGTCGTGAGCGCGTGCATCAAGTCCATGGCTTCTCCGATTTTCGCACAAGTCCTGGCCATAATAGCTCGATTATCGCGCGGCGGTGTCAAGACTAGGTATTCGCGCACCGGATACCGACGGATTTGCTGCCGGCCCGACCGGAAAAGCGAAACTGGAGTGAAGACGATGAAAACGATGATCCTTGCTGCGATTGCCGCCCTGAGCCTTGGCGTTGGCTCGGCCTATGCGGCCCAGACCGTGAACCAGGCGCCGGGCGCGATCCCGAACGTGGTTCAGCAGTCTCTGGCCGGCGGCGCCGGCTAACCCCTCAATCACGATGAACCGAGGCCGGCTTTCGGGCCGGCCGCCGGGTCCGACAAGGACCCGAGACGACAGGAGCCCACGATGAAGAAGATGATGCTTGCCGCGATCGCCGCCCTGAGCCTTGGCGTTGGTTCGGCTTATGCGGCCCAGACCGTGAACCAGGCGCCGGGTGTGCAAACGACGATTCCTCAGAGCCAGTCCATCGCCGGCGGCGCTGGCTGATCAACCACTGAGTAACCCATCCAAACCACAAAGCCGGGGCCGGTTCACGCCGGCCCCGGCTTTGCGTGCGACCAGCTTCTACATCGTGTACTGCATGTCGCCATCGACGCTGATCGCCTGGCCGCTGATCGTCGTGCCGAACGGCG
>DATNEJ010000026.1:0-11204 GCA_035606775.1 Acetobacteraceae bacterium
CGATGACGGCGGCCGGGAGAACCCGGCCGCCGCAGGCTGTCAGGCCGCTTCCGCCAACTGCCCGTTGATCGTCAGTCCCGTGGCGTTGGCCGAAACGTGCACCACATCGCCTTCCTTCACCGCACCCTCCAGGATCATCCCGGCCAGCGGATTTTGCAGGCTTCTCTGGATCACCCGCTTCAGCGGGCGGGCGCCATAGGTGCTGTCGTACCCTTCGGTGGCCAGCCAATCCGTGGCCTTGCGGTCCAGCTCCAGGCCGACCTTGCGATCGGAGAGCAATGCCTCCAGCCGGTCCAACTGGATCTTGACGATGCTTGCCATGTCTGCCCGCTGCAGGCGCCGGAACAAAATGATCTCATCCAGGCGGTTCAGGAATTCCGGACGGAAATGCGCCCGCACGATTCGCATCACCTCTCCCTGCACCATCGTGGTCGGCTCGCCTTCCGGCTGCGCCGCCAGCACATCGGAGCCAAGGTTGGAGGTCAGCACGATGATGGTGTTCTTGAAGTCCACCGTGCGTCCCTGGCCGTCGGTCAGGCGGCCGTCGTCCAGTACTTGCAGCAGGACATTGAAGACATCCTCGTGCGCCTTCTCCACCTCATCGAACAGGATGACCTGGTACGGCCGCCGGCGCACCGCCTCGGTCAGCATGCCGCCTTCGTCGTAGCCGACATAACCGGGCGGTGCGCCGATCAGCCGCGATACGCTGTGCTTCTCCATGAACTCGCTCATGTCGATCCGCACCATCGCGCGTTCGTCGTCGAACAGGAACGATGCCAGGGCCTTGGTCAGCTCGGTCTTGCCGACACCGGTCGGGCCGAGGAACAGGAAACTGCCGATCGGCCTGTTGGGGTCCTGCAAGCCGGCGCGAGCGCGCCGTACCGCGTTCGCAACGGCGGTCAGTGCCTCATCCTGGCCGATGACCCGCTTGCGCAGTTCTTCTTCCATGCGGAGCAGCTTCGCCCGCTCGCCTTCCAGCATCTTGTCGACCGGCACACCGGTCCAGCGGGACACGACGGCGGCGATACCCTCCTCGGTGACCGCCTCGTTCACCAGCTTGCCGTCGGAACTCTTCGACAGTTGTCGCTCGATGTCCGGAATGACCCCGTAGAGCAGCTCGGATGCACGCCCTAGGTCGCCGCGACGTTGCGCGACCTCGACCTCGGATCTCGCCTGATCCAGGCGCTCCTTCAGCTTCTGAGTCTCCGAAACCTGGTCCTTCTCGGCTTTCCAGGCGGCGGTCATCGCGTTCGACCTGTCCTCCAGATCGGCCAGCTCCTTCTCGAGTTTGGTCAACCGATCATGGGAGGCTGAGTCGCTCTCCTTGCGCAGCGCCTCGCGTTCGATCTTGAGCTGAATGACCCGCCGATCCAACTCGTCCAGCGCCTCCGGCTTGCTGTCCACCTGCATACGCAGGCGGCTGGCTGCCTCGTCGATCAGGTCGATCGCCTTGTCCGGCAGGAACCGGTCCGTGATGTAGCGGTTGGAAAGCGTGGCAGCGGCCACCAGGGCGCCGTCGGTGATCCGCACGCCGTGGTGGAGCTCATACTTCTCCTTGATGCCGCGCAGGATGCTGATGGTGTCGGCGACCGACGGCTCGCCCACGAACACCGGCTGAAACCGTCGTGCCAGGGCCGCGTCCTTTTCGACGTGCTTGCGGTACTCGTCGAGCGTGGTGGCGCCGATGCAGTGCAGGGTGCCGCGCGCCAGTTCCGGCTTGATCAGGTTCGAGGCATCCATCGCCCCGTCTGCTCGCCCCGCACCTACCAACGTGTGCATCTCGTCGATGAACAGCACGACCTCGCCCTGCGCGGACTCGATCTCCTTGAGGACGGCCTTCAGCCGTTCCTCGAACTCGCCGCGATATTTCGCGCCGGCCACCATCGCGCCGAGGTCCAGCGACAGCAGCCGCTTGCCCTTCAGCGCCTCCGGCACGTCACCGTTGACGATGCGCAGCGCAAGACCCTCGACGATGGCGGTTTTGCCGACGCCAGGCTCACCGATCAGCACCGGGTTGTTCTTGGTCCGGCGCGCCAGGACCTGAATCGTGCGGCGTATTTCCTCATCGCGGCCAATGACAGGATCGAGCTTGCCTTCTCGCGCCACGGCGGTGACGTCCCGGGCATACTTCTTGAGCGCGTCAAAGGTGGCTTCGGCATTCGGGCTGGTGACCTTGCGACCTTTGCGGACCTCGGCCACGACCTTGTCCAGCGCCTGCGCGGTGGCACCGGCGGCTTTCAGTGCCCGCCCCGCCGGCGTGCTCGATTCGGCCAGCGCGACCAGGACCCGATCCTGAGCGACATACTCGTCGCCGGCCTTGGACGCGGCCTGCTGCGCGGCATCGAGAACGCGAACCAGCTCCGGCGTGATCTGTGGCTGACCGGCACCGGAACCCTGGACCTTCGGCTGGCGCGCGATGTCGGCCTCGACCGCGGCCAGTGCGGCCTTGGGATCGCCGCCGGCGGCCTTGATCAGACCCGCGGCGGCCCCTTCTTCATCGTCGAGCAGCGCTTTCAGCAGGTGCTCGGGCGTTATGCGCTGGTGGAATTCCCGTATTGCGATCGTCCCGGCGGATTGCAGAAAGCCCTGCACCCGCTCGGTGAACTTCTGAATATCCATGCACTTGTCCCTTCATCAGGCGACTTCCCGTCCTCGCCCCTTATCAGGCGGCGCGGGCGGGACCCTTTCGCAAAGATAGTGGGTTGGCGCAGACTGGCGCTCAAGTAGGGGCTGCAAGATGCGAATCGAATACCTGTACCGATACCCGGTGAAAGGCCTGACGGCGGAGGCCCTGGAGTCTGCCGAAGTGCAGACCGGCGGCGCGATCCCCTGGGACCGGGCCTTCGCCCTGGCCCAAGGCGATTCGGGCTTCGACCCGGCAGCGCCGGAATGGCGGCAGAAATCCAATTTCATGTGCCAGATGAAGAACGCCCGGATTGCCGGCCTGTTTTCGTTTTTCGAGCCGCGCAGCGGGATGCTTGCCATCCGCGCGCCGGATGGCGCCTCCGTGGTGGAGAATGCCCTGACCCCGGCGGGCCGGGAGCGGATCGCCGGCTTCCTGGCGGAGTTTATGGCGGATGAGGCCCGCGGTGCCCCGGCCTTTCATCATGTGCCGGGACACATGTTCAGCGACCAGCGCCGGAAGCTGATCAGCATGATCAGCCTGAGCAGTTTGCGCGACCTGGAAGCGAAGGTCGGTGCCCGCCGCCACCGCCGCCGGTTTCGCGCGAATGTTTGGTTCAGCGGAGCGAAGCCATGGAGCGAGCGCGACTGGATCGGCCAGAACATCCAGATGGGGCGCGCGGTCCTGCGGGTCGTGAAGGGCATCACGCGGTGCCCGGCGACAGAGGTGAATCCGGAGACCGCCGAACGCGATGCGGATCCGGTCAGTGAGCTCCGGGCGCATTATGGCCACGCGGACCTTGGGGTCCTGGCAGAGGTGGTCGAAGGCGGCCGCTTTGCCGTTGGCGATGCGATCGAGATTCTTGGTTAGAGCAGGATCGTCGGAGGCGGCATCGTCGGAGGCGTGAACCACGCGATCAACGAGAACTCCGGGCTTGTACGATGTTTTCTTCTGCACTGAATGGGATTTGGTAACCAGCTCGCAATGGTCTGTACCGTAATGTTCCGTACAGGACTCAAAATCGTGATCGCGGTTTCGTGAAATAGCGATTGCGGACTCACGGAATCGAGAGCTACGAATTTGACGTTTCCTCCCCTGAAACTGCAGCCGTGGGAGCCTGCGTGTCCCACGGCATTTTTTCGCGACGACCGTGCCCATGCATCCGACAAACCTCTACCCTGTGGCCGCTGACTCGCACTCCCGGCGGAGCGGCGGAAAGCGAGCTATGCCGGTCCGTTTCGGGGTTCAGTTGGCCGGCCTGCGGCCTTACCTCACCGTCGTGTTCATTGCGGCCGCGCTTATCGCCGTCTGGGCGGAAGTCGGATCGGGCTGAACCTCCGGCCCGCCATTTCTAGGTCGCAGCCGGACGCCGATGACGGCGAGTGCTGCGGCGGCCGTCAACGCAATCGATGAAGGCTCCGGGATTGGGATCCCTTGCGAATTGCCGTCGAACGCCGCGACCGCGAACGATTCGCTGCTTCCGTTTGTGCTCTGAAGCTGCCACGCTCCGATTGCCGCTTGCTCCCTCCATCCGCCGCTCGAAAGCTCGGCCAGGTCTTCCCGCGCGGCTTTCACCACGCGCGGATCGAGCCAGCCGCCATAGGCAGAAACCTGGAACGCCCCCGTTCCGATACCATAGCCGGTGCATCCGGCCTCGTATTCCACTTCCCAGATAGACGTTTGCAGCGCCGCATCCGCGATCGGATCACGCGCGGAGGCCGCGCCGCTTGCCAGCAGGGCGGCAATCTGTGCTCGCTTCGTCGGGTCAAGCGGCGAAGCGTCCAAAGGCACCAGAGTGTAGCGACTGCCGGGGGCGAACATTCGTTCGGCGTCGATGCTGTACGCCAGGACCGATCGGATTGAACCGTCGCTGCCCGCGACCGACAGCCAGACAGGACCTGTGGGCCCGGCCCTTCCGTCAGGCGCTATCCCGGGGCCGAATACCGTGAGGTCCACCGTATCGGCTTCCGCCACGGCCGGATCGCCGAGGTAGGTCACCGTGTACGTGACGCTGCCCAGCGCCGAGGCGGGCAGGACAGCGAGGCAAACTGCCAGCGCAGTCAATCCGGAAAGGAATGTGGATTCCAAGAAGCGTCTCCCGACCCGGGATAGGACGCGTCGCAGCCGGCCCCGCTGGGGAGAATGTGCGGAGCCGGCTCTACGACGCTGTCATCGCGACGCTGTCAAGGTGTGGGGAGCACCTTGTGCGCAAGTGGATAGTAGGTCCGTTCTGGTTAATCAAGGATTAATTTCGTTGAATGGTGTCGTATTTATCTTACCAGGCCAGATCGTATCAATTCATGATACAATCCTATTTCCTACACAGACAGCCGCTTGCCTCGCACAACACCTGCCTTCTCGAGATCGGCGATTTCCGTCCGGGTGTAGCCGTGCTGCTCCAGGATCTCGGTGCCGTGCTGTGCGAACTTTGGTGGCGGGCGCCTTGTGCCGCCCTTCGTTCGGCTGAGCTTGATCGGTGTCCCGAGGCCCTTGTACCAATCGAGTTCGGTGACCATTTCCCGATGCACCGTGTGCGCTGCCGCCGTGGACTGATCCACCGGAAGCACCGGACCGGCCGGCACACCGTTCCGGATCAGCCGCAGCGCCAGCTCATTGCCGTCCTGGTCCGCAAAAGCCTCCGCGAGTGCCTGCGAAAGAGCGGCACGGTTGATGTTGCGTTCCCCGTTATTGGCGAACCGCGGATCGTCGGCCATGTCCGGCCGGCCGATGAGCTGGCAGAGTTTGCGAAACTGTCCATTGTTGCCGCTGGCGATGAAGATTTCGCAGGTACGAGTCGGAAACTTGTCGTACGGTACCAGGTTCGGATGCGGATTGCCTGTCCCCGTGGGCCGTTTGCCGTTGAGGAAGAAATTGGCGGCATGCGGATGCAGCAGGGACATGCCGCAGTCGTACAGCGCCATGTCGAGGAACTGACCGTGGCCCGACTTCGTCCTTTCGTGGAGGGCCATCAGGATGCCGACGGCCGAGTAAAGCCCGGTACCCATGTCCACCAGCGCCGTCCCCATCCGCATCGGCCCGGTGGTGGCGTCGCCATTGATGCTCATGAGGCCGGTCATCGCCTGGAGTATGGCGTCGTACCCCGGCAGACCGCCCAGCGGTCCGTCCGCGCCGAAGCCGGAGATGCGGCAGTGGATCAGTGCCGGAAAACGCTGCGACAGCACCTCCTCATAGCCAAGCCCCCATTTTTCCATTGAGCTTGGCTTGAAGTTCTCGATCAGGACATCCGCGCCCTCCAGCAGGCGAAGCAGCACGGATTTTCCTTCGGGCTTCCCGAGGTCCAGCGCGAGGGACCGCTTGTTGCGGTTGACGCCGATGAAGTAGCTCGCGTCCTCCTCGTGAAAGGGCGGGCCCCAATCCCGGACCTCATCGCCTTGCGGAGGCTCGATCTTGATCACGTCGGCCCCGTGGTCGGACAGGATCATTGTGCAATAGGGGCCGCCCAGGACCCTGGTGAGGTCAATCACCTTGATTCCAGCCAGGGCGCCCGGCCCGCGTGCCAGGCCTTTGCCGGTTGGCCCAGGCTTGATCGATGCATCCATCCGGCCATCTCCCCCGCTTCGAATATCGCCGATCCAATATGGCGGCTCGTTTAGAACAGGCGGCCCGGCTTAGGCCAGGGCCGCCGTTTCGCGAAGTCAACGCTGGTCGCCCCTGGAAGGCGACGTGATTGGGCGCTCAGTCTCTGTCAGAAACCATTGCTTCGCGCTTTAGCCGATGGCGGCGACCAGCGCTTCGGCACTCCGTCCGTTGGCGATGGCGGCGGAGCGGCCGTCCCAGTGCACGCCGTTGACGCGCGCGAAGGCATGATCAGCACTGGGATACGTAAAGCAGGTAATGCGCGGGTTTCCCTTCGCCGCCGCGACGACCTTGGCGCGCCCTTCGGCGGGGAAGAATTCGTCCTTGTCGGCGATGTGCACCAGCAGCGGCCGGGTCACCTTGCCAAGGTCGCCAAGGAGGTTGTCCAGTCCAACGCCGTAGTACGACACATTGACATCCGCATCGGATTGTTCGGCCATCATGAATGCCAACCGTCCGCCAAGACAGTAACCCATGGTGCCGACCTTGCCGTTCGCACCTGGAAGCGATCGGGCCGCGGCGACGGTTGCTTTGAGGTCCTCGATCCCCTTCGCCTGATCGAATTTCTGAAACAGCTCGAACGCCTTCTTCCACTCCGCTTCGGACTTGTCCGTGATGTCGATGCCTGGCTCGATCCGCCAGAACAGATCCGGACAGACGGCGATGAAGCCCAGATCGGCCACCCAGGCAGCGGTGTCGCGCATCGCCTGGTTCACGCCGAAGATTTCCTGGATCAGCACGACGACGCCGGAGGGGCCTGCTTTCGGTTCCTGCACATAGGCGGAAAATCGGCCAGTGCCGTCAATGGCCTGAATGGTGATGCTTCCCATCGGCAATCCTCCCTGTTGCTGCGCAGTCAGGAAGGCACGATAGCCCAGGCGGTGTCGACTGACAGGAGGCGGGCCCGAATAGCGAAACCGCGACCGGGGCAACCCGATCGCGGTTGGGTAGACTTCTGGTTTACGCTGCGAGCCGCGACTGCGGCCGATAGGGCAGCGACGCTCTACAGGTAGTGCTCGGCCAGCGGGGCGAACCCGTTGAACCGTTGGCTGGCGTAGGTGGTCACATAAGCACCCGTCGCCAGCAGCGATACGCGGTCGCCGCATGCCAAGGTCAGTGGCAGCCGGTAACCGGATTTCTCGTAAAGAATGTCCGCCCCGTCACAGGTCGGGCCGGCGATGGCAACCGGTCCGGTCGCCGTGCCGTCGTGCGGCGTGACGATGCGGTACTTGATCGCCTCACCCTCGGTTTCCGCCAATCCGCCGAAGCGGCCGATGTCCAGGTAAACCCACCGCAGGGGATCGTCAGGGTCCCGCCGGCTCACCAGCACAACCTCGGCCGATACCAGCCCGGCATCGCCGACGATGAAGCGGCCGGGCTCGACCACCATTTCCGGCATCGCATTGCCGAAATGCGCGGTCATCGCCGTGGTGATGGCTTCGCCGAACTGCTCGATCTCCGGCACCTCGTCGCGATAGCGGGTCGGGAAGCCGCCGCCCAGGTTCATCATGCGAAGGTTGATCCCGGCCTCGGTCAGATCGGTGAACAGCATCGCGACCTTGCCGATCGCGACCTCATAGGCGCGGGTTGTCGTCTGCTGGCTGCCGACGTGAAAGGACAGGCCGTATGGGTCGAGACCCATCTGGCCGGCACGCAGCATCAACACCTTCGCGTTTTCGACCGTGGTGCCGAACTTGCGCGACAGCGGCCAATCGGCACCCTCGTTCTCCACCAGGATCCGGCAATAGACCCGCGCACCCGGTGCGTGCCGGGCGAGCTTCTCCAACTCCTCCTGCGAATCGAAAGCGAACAGCGACACGCCGTCGGCATGCGCCTGCCGGATGGCCGACACCTTCTTGATCGTGTTGCCATAGCTGATGGCTTCCGGCCGCGCGCCCGCTGCCAGGCAGGCCGCCACTTCTTCATAGCTGGCGGCGTCGAAGAAACTGGACAGGCGCACCAGGCGTTCCAGAACCTGGGGAGCGGGGTTGGCCTTCACCGCATAGTAGATGCGGGCAAGCGGCAGCGCGCGCTGCAAGGCGCGGAAATTCTCCTCCACACGATCTACGTCGAGCACAAGGCACGGCGTCGCCGGCTGGTGCTCAGCAAGGAAACGGGCGATTTTCGGGGTCATCGCGCCGAGCCTCCCTCTGTTAGACGCCCAGCTTTCGAGGCGATGGGCGTAGTTGACGAAACGGTCGAACGAACCAGCGAGCAAACGATTGCCAGAACGCTTGACGTCGTTGCGTAACCGCGAGGGCCAGAGGCACGTGCGTTGCTGCGTGGGGGCCACATAGGACCCCCACCCCCCCCTTGCAATAGGAAATCCGAGCGGGAGGTCAAAAATCGGAGTCGCCTCGCCACCGTCCTGACAGCCCGTCGGTTCAGGCGTCTGCGCCCCGATTAGGCGCCCCGCCCCGGTTGCGGCGCCGGGTTCCACGTGCCGGCAAGCCCGTCCTGCATGCTGGTGCCCCGCGACCGCCGCGATTACGAGTCCCGGGCAGCCTTGGCGGGACACCTGATACCAGCAGCCCGCAGGGCTGACTGGTATGCGCGCAGGGTTGGTGTGGCGGCTGCGCGCGAAATCAATGAGATACCAGCGGCCCGACAATCGACCGATGAGTCAAGAGTCCGGGCCACTGGTATGAGTCTGGAGATTGCACGGTTGGACATCAGCTCGCGCCAAACGCAGACAGAACCGCCCCGATCGCGCCGACGACGGGCGCCGAGCTGGCCCGAGCTGCGCACCCTGGCCGGCCAGACCTTTCAGGCCAGCACTACTGACCGCGTTTCGCTAGCTGCCGCAGGCTGCGCCTTCTACGCGACCATGGCACTGTTCCCGGCAATCAGCATGCTGATCTCGGTCTACGGGCTGATCTTCGATCCGGTCAGCGTGGAGCCGCAGCTTCACGTGCTCGCCGGCCTTCTGCCACCGCCTGCGTTCGCCCTGATCGCCGATCGCGTGCACCAGCTCGTCACGCAGCCCAGCGGCAATCTCAGCCTGGGCCTGCTCGTCAGCCTGCTGCTGACATTCTGGAGCAGTTCTACCGGAGCAAAGTCGATCCTGTCGGCCATCAACGTGGCATACGACGTGACCGAACAGCGGCCGTTCCTGCGCTTTCAGGCGATCGGCCTGTCCATGACCCTGGTCTCCGTCCTGTGCGCCGTACTGGCGATCACGGTGCTGCTGTTGTTGCAGCCGGCGATCGCGCTGGTCGGCCTGTCCAGTCATGGAGGGAGCCTTATCCACGCGGCCAGCATGCTGATGCTGGTGGGCTTTTTCGCCACGGCAATCGGCCTGCTTTACCGGTTCGGCCCGTCCCGCCAGGCGCCGCCGGACCCGCGCGTCATACCGGGCATCGTGCTGGCGACCCTGCTCTGGCTGATCGCCTCGGAACTGCTTTCCTACTATGTCTCCCGCATCGGATCGTTCGGGGCGACCTATGGCTCCCTCGGCGCGGTCGTCGGCGTGATGCTGTGGTTCTATGTCTCGGCTTATGCGGTGCTGCTGGGCGCGGAGTTGAATGCTCGCCTGGAGGAGGCACACGCTGGTAATTGATGGGGCGGACTGTTACTGCGCAGGCGCGAAACGGAGCAGGCAGGGAACCGCCTTCCATGGCCCAATGGGACGACGGCTACGTCAGCGATGTGGACTACACGCGGCATTTCTACCGTGAGACGACCCCCATCTGGCTTGCCACGGCCGCCTTGCTGCTCGGACAGCCGGCACCCGACCTGACCCGTCCGTTCCGCTATGCCGACCTCGGCTGTGCCCACGGGTTCACCGCCATCACTGTGGCCGCGACCTGTCCGCAGGCCGAGGTGTGGGGGTTCGACTTCAATCCGTCGCATATCGAAAGCGCCCGTTCCCTCGCTGCACGCGCCGGAGTCGGCAACGCGCGGTTTGTCGAAACCTCCTTCGCCAGTCTTGCGGCGATGCCGTCCGGCGATCTGCCGGAGTTCGATTTCATCGTCACCCACGGGGTGCTGAGCTGGATTTCCCCCGAGAATCGGCAACGGCTGATTGAGGTGATCGGCCAGCGCCTTCGCCCCGGCGGGCTGGCCTATTGCAGCTACAACGTCGATACCGGCTGGAGCGGGGCGGCGGCGTTGCGCACGCTGATGCGCATGCGGGCGGCAGCCGGAGGTGGACGTACGGACCAAACCGTAACCGCTGTGCTGGACTACGTGGAGCGGCTGAAGGCGGCGGGCGCGCTGTTCTTCAACGCCAATCCGGCCCTGGAAAGTCGCCTCAAAAGCATGCGCGAGCAGGACTCGCGCTACATCGCCCACGAATATCTCAATCTGGATTGGCATCCGCTAATGTTCGCCGATGTGTCGCGCGCCATGGCGGATACCAAGTGCGAGTTCATCGGCAGTGCCACGCTGTCGGAGAACATCGACGCGGTGTCGGTGCCGGCCGGTGTGTTGCCGATGCTGGCCGAGACCGACAACCGGATATTGCGGGAGACGCTGCGGGACTTCGGCGCAAACCAGGTGTTCCGGCGGGATATCTATCGGCGCGGCGTGCAGACGGTGCCGATGGCCGAACAGCACGCGCGCCTCGATGATTTGCGCCTGGCCTGGACCGGCCAGAAGGCCGGCGAGACCGTGACGATCGCCACGCCGCTGGGGTCGCTGACCGGACGGCCGGAACTCTATCGCCCGCTGCTGGCCGCGCTCGAGGCGGGGCCGGTTTCGATCCGCGATGTGCGGTTGTTGCCGGATTATGCCGGCCGGCCACTGGTGGAGCTGCTGCAAGTGGCAGCGCTGCTGATTGCCGGCGGCTTTGCCCATCCGCTACTGCCGGGCGGGGATCAGGCGGTGGTGCGGGATCGGGTGGCCGGCCTGAACCGGGCGATTGCAGCGATCAACGCTGATGGCGGCGACCTTCCGCGGCTGGTCGCGCCGCTGATCGGGTCGGTTCTGAACGCGGACCTGCTCGAAATCCTGACCGTCGGAGCGCTGCTGGATGGGCAGGAGC
>DATNEJ010000034.1:0-10135 GCA_035606775.1 Acetobacteraceae bacterium
TTCATCCGGGACGCCGAACACCTGAACATCCTGGATCGCCTTATGGCGGTAGAGGAATTCCTCGACTTCGCGCGGATACACGTTCTCGCCGCCGCGGATGACCATGTCCTTGATCCGGCCGACGATATTGCAGTAGCCGTCAGCATCCATGATGGCCAGGTCGCCGGTATGCATCCAGCGGGCCTTGTCGATCGCTTGCGCGGTGCGCTCCTCGTCGTCCCAGTAGCCCAGCATCACGGAGTAGCCGCGCGTGCAGAATTCGCCGGCGGTGCCGCGCGGCACGACGCGGCCTTCCGAATCGACGATCTTGATCTCCACGTGCGGATGCGGCTGTCCGACGGTCGCCACCTGCTTTTCGATCGAATCGCCGATGCGCGTCTGCGTGCTGACCGGGCTGGTTTCGGTCATGCCGTAGCCGATGGTGATCTCGGTCAGGTGCATGTCGCGGATGCAGCGGCGCATGACTTCTATCGGGCACGGCGCGCCGGCCATCATGCCGGTTCGCAGGCATGAAAGATCGAACGATGCGAAGTCCGGATGGTCGAGTTCGGCGATGAACATCGTCGGCACACCGTACAAGGAGGTGCAGCGTTCCTCCGCCACTGTTTGCAGTGTCGCCAGCGGGTCGAACCCTTCGCCCGGGAACACGATCGCCGAACCGTGCGTGATGCAGGCGAGCGCGCCGATCACCATGCCGAAGCAGTGATACATCGGCACGGGAATGCAGACCTTGTCCTGGTCCGTGTAGTGCATTGTTTCGCCACAGAACAGGCCGTTGTTCAGGATGTTGTGATGCGTCAGCGTGGCGCCTTTCGGCAGCCCGGTGGTGCCCGACGTGAACTGGATGTTGATCGGGTCGTCGAATTGCAGCGTCCCGGCAAGCGCGGTGAGCCGATCACGTTCGGCCGGACCGCCCAGCGTGTAGACACTGTCGAACGGGATGGTACCCGGCGCCGATCCGCCGATCTGGATTACTGCCCGTAAGGCCGGAAGCTTCGCCGCCGATAACTGGCCGGGCTGCGCGCCTGCCAGTTCCGGCGCCAGGTTGTTGACCATCCCGATATAGTCGCTGGTCTTGAAACTGGTTGCCGTCACCAGCGCGCGGCATCCCACCTTGTTCAGCGCGTACTCGATCTCCGCCAGCCGGTAGGCCGGGTTGATGTTCACCAGGATCAGCCCGGCCTTCGCCGTGGCGAACTGGGTCACGATCCATTCGGCGTTGTTGGGTGACCAGATGCCGATCCGTTCCCCCGGCTCCAATCCCAGCGCCAGCAGGCCGGCCGCGAACGCGTCGACCTTCTCGCCGAGTTCCCGATACGTCCAGTTGATGCCCTGCTGACGCACGATCAGGCCCGGCCGGTCACCCCAACGGGCCACCGCGCGATCGAAGTGAACGCCGATCGTCTCCCCGATCATCGGAATGTTGGAGGCGCCATGGACGTAGCTGGGAGTGGCTTCGGTCATGGACGGGTTCCCTGTAGCAGTTTTCCGGCATATTGAAGCGGGCACGGACCGCTTACAACCGGCTCGTGAGCAAGGAATACCGGATGGCCGCTCTCCCCAACCGCCTGCCCGGCCTCGACTTCGGCCTCGGCGAGACCGCCGATATGCTGCGGACGCAGGTGGAGGGGTTCGCGGCACGGGAGATCGCGCCGCGCGCCGCCGCGATCGACCGCGACAACACCTTTCCCATGGATCTCTGGCGCAAGCTCGGGGACCTCGGCGTGCTCGGCGTCACGGTCGAGGAAGAATACGGCGGCGCCGGCATGGGCTACCTGGAACATGTCGTGGCGATGGAGGAGATTTCCCGCGCCTCGGCCTCGGTCGGCCTGTCCTACGGCGCGCACTCCAACCTCTGCGTCAATCAGATCCGCCGCAACGGCACGGAAGCGCAGAAGCGCGCCTACCTGCCCGACTTGGTCAGCGGCGCGAAGGTCGGCGCCCTGGCCATGAGCGAGCCGGGCGCGGGCTCCGACGTAGTGGGCATGCGCACCCGCGCCGATAAGCGCGGCGACCACTACGTGCTGAACGGCGGCAAGATGTGGATCACCAACGGGCCGGACGCCGATGTGCTGGTGATCTATGCCAAGACCGATCCCGCCGCCGGTCCGCACGGCATCACGGCCTTCATCGTGGAAAAGGGGTTCAAGGGTTTCTCCACTGCGCAGAAGTTGGACAAGTTGGGCATGCGTGGCTCGAACACCTGCGAATTGATCTTCACTGATTGCGAGGTTCCCGAGGAGAATGTGCTGGGTGCGGTCGGACGTGGCGTGAGTGTGCTCATGAGCGGGCTGGACTACGAACGTGCGGTGCTGGCCGCCGGTCCGATCGGCATCATGCAGGCGTGCATGGATGTGGTCGTGCCTTATGTGCATGACCGCAAGCAGTTTGGCCAGGCGATCGGTGAGTTTCAGTTGATGCAGGGCAAGCTGGCCGACATGTACACGACGATGAATGCGGCCAAGGCCTATGTGTATGCCGTGGCGAAAGCCTGCGACCGCGGTGAGACCACCCGCAAGGATGCCGCGGGCGCCATTCTCTACGCGGCCGAGAAGGCGACCTGGATGGCGCTTGAGGCAATCCAGGCGCTGGGCGGCAACGGCTATATCAACGATTACCCGACCGGGCGGCTGCTGCGCGACGCCAAGCTGTATGAGATCGGCGCAGGGACCAGCGAGATACGCCGCATGCTGATCGGCCGCGAGCTGTTCGCGGAAACGGCATGACGATGTCCATCACTCAAGGGACGCCGGCGTGATCCTGCGATCGGAGCTCGATCCGCGCTCCGGCGAGTTCGCGGCCAACGCCGCGGCGATGCGCGGCCTGGTCGAAGACCTGCGCGCACAGGCGGCGAAGGTCGCGCTGGGTGGCGGGGAAGCGGCACGCGATCGCCACCTGTCGCGCGGCAAGCTGTTGCCGCGTCAGCGCGTAGCCGGGCTGATCGATCCGGGCTCGCCGTTCCTGGAATTGTCGCAGTTGGCCGCGCACGGGATGTACGGCGGGGATGTGTCGTCCGCCGGCATCGTTACCGGCATCGGCCGCGTCGCCGGACGGGAATGCGTCATCGTGGCGAACGATGCCACGGTGAAGGGTGGCACCTATTTCCCGATGACGGTGAAGAAGCACCTGCGCGCGCAGGAGATCGCGCGGCGGAACCGGCTGCCCTGTCTCTATCTGGTCGATTCCGGCGGCGCGTTTCTGCCGATGCAGGACGAGATATTCCCGGACCGGGAGCATTTCGGCCGTATCTTCTTCAACCAGGCGAATCTCTCCGCCGAAGGGATCCCGCAGGTCGCCGTGGTCATGGGCTCCTGCACTGCCGGCGGTGCCTACGTGCCGGCAATGTGCGACGAGAGCATTATCGTCCGGAAGCAGGGCACAATCTTCCTGGCGGGGCCGCCGCTGGTGCAGGCGGCGACCGGTGAGGTCGTCTCGGCGGAGGATCTGGGTGGCGCGGATGTGCACGCGCGCACGTCCGGCGTCGTCGATCATTACGCGCAGAATGACCGGCATGCACTGGCGATCTGCCGGCGGATCGTCGCTGGGCTCAATCGCGACAAGCAAATCGGCGTGCCGGTCCGCCTGCCCGTGGCGCCGCGCTTCGAGGCCGCGGAATTATATGGCGCCGTGCCGGCCGATCTACGCACGCCGTACGACGTGCGGGAAGTCATCGCCCGCATCGTGGACGGCAGCGAATTCGATGAGTTCAAGCGCCTGTATGGCACCACCTTGGTCTGTGGCTTCGCCCATCTATACGGCTATCCGATCGGAATCGTCGCCAACAACGGCATTCTGTTCTCGGAATCCTCACTGAAGGGTGCGCATTTCGTCGAGCTGTGCAGCCAGCGCCGCATTCCGCTGCTGTTCCTGCAGAACATCACCGGCTTCATGGTCGGGCGGAAATACGAATCGGGCGGGATCGCCAAGGATGGAGCGAAGCTTGTCACCGCGGTGTCCACGACGGCGGTGCCGAAGATCACCCTGATCATCGGCGGCAGCTACGGTGCGGGCAATTACGGGATGTGCGGGCGCGCCTACGACCCGCGCTTTCTTTTCATGTGGCCGAACGCGCGCATTTCGGTCATGGGCGGGGAGCAGGCGGCCGGGGTGCTGGCTACGGTGCGCAGCGGCTCCGCCAACTGGACGCCGGAGCAGGAGGATGCGTTCAAGGCGCCAATCCGCGCGCAGTACGAAACGCAGGGGCATCCGTATTACGCCACCGCGCGGCTGTGGGACGATGGCGTTATCGACCCGGCGGACACGCGCCGCGTGCTGGCGCTGTCGCTGTCCGCGGCACTCAATGCTCCGATCGATGAGACGCGCTTCGGCGTGTTCCGGATGTGAACCGCCCCATGCGCAGCCACCATGAATCCGACAGGCCGGCGATGTTTCGGACCCTGCTGATCGCCAACCGCGGTGAGATCGCCTGCCGCATCATCCGCACCGCCCGCAGCATGGGGATCGAAACGATCGCGGTGTACTCGGAAGCCGATGCGCACGCGATGCATGTGCAGGCCGCCGATCGTGCCTTTCCCATCGGCCCGGCGCCGGCGCGGGACAGCTACCTGAACATTCCGCATATCCTTGCGGCGGCGAAGGCGGCAGGCGCGCAGGCGATCCATCCCGGCTACGGATTCCTGTCCGAAAATCCCGCCTTCGCGGATGCGTGCGCGGCCGCCGGCATCGTCTTTGTCGGGCCACCCGCGTCGGCCATGCGTGCCATGGGCTCCAAATCCGCCGCCAAGGCCCTGATGGAACGCTCGGGCGTGCCGCTGCTGCCCGGCTACCACGGGGAGCGGCAGGACGCCGCCTTCCTGGCAGCCGAGGCCGAACGGATCGGCTTTCCGGTCGTCATTAAGGCGGTCTCCGGCGGCGGCGGCCGCGGTATGCGGATTGTCACTGCCGAACGGGAATTCGGCCCGGCACTCGATTCCGCTCGGCAGGAAGCAGCATCCGCGTTCGGCGACGACCGCGTGCTGATCGAACGCTACCTGGAGCGGCCACGCCATATCGAGGTGCAGGTTTTCGCCGACACGCAGGGCAATGCCGTGCACCTGTTCGAGCGCGACTGCTCGTCCCAGCGGCGGCATCAGAAAATCATCGAGGAAGCACCCGCGCCCAACCTGTCCGACGAATGGCGAACGGCGATGGGTGCGGCGGCCGTCGCGGCCGCGCAAGCCGTCGGCTATGTCGGTGCCGGAACGGTGGAGTTTGTCGCCGGCGATGCCGGGTTCTTCTTCCTGGAGATGAACACCCGCCTGCAGGTGGAGCATCCGGTGACCGAGATGGTCACCGGATTCGACCTGGTCGAATGGCAGTTGCGGATCGCTGCCGGCGAACCGTTGCCGGTGGACCAGGACGACATCACCCTGTCGGGGC
This sequence comes from Acetobacteraceae bacterium, assembly GCA_035606775.1. Taxonomy (GTDB): domain Bacteria; phylum Pseudomonadota; class Alphaproteobacteria; order Acetobacterales; family Acetobacteraceae; genus Rhodopila. Next base: position 5,380 of record DATNEJ010000034.1, read on the forward strand.
ACGCGATCGAGGCGCGCATCTACGCCGAGGATCCGGCGCGCGATTTCGCCCCCTCGATCGGGCGCCTTGCCCTGTTCCGCACGCCGGCGGAGACCCCTGGCATCCGTGTCGATACGGGATTTGCCACCGGCGATTCGGTGTCGGTGCATTACGACGCCATGCTGGCCAAGCTGATCTGCCACGCCCCGTCTCGCGATGCGGCGTTGCGCGTCTTCCGCCAGGCGCTGGGCGAGTGTGAGGTTGTGGGGGTTGCCAGCAACCTCGATCTGCTGGCGCGCATTGCCGGACACCCGGCGTTCGCGGCGGGCGGTATCGACACCGGCTTCATCGCGCGGGAGGCGGACACCTTGCTCGCCGGTCCAGGGTTGCCGCCCGACGAAGTCCTGGCCGCGGCCGCGCTGGCGGAAATGCTGACCGACGCGGACGATGCGACGCGGACAGCCGCCGCCAGCCAGGACCCGTATTCACCCTGGGGTGCGCGTGATCTGTGGTGGATGAATCAGACTCCGGTGCGGCTGCTGGAGTTTGTCGCCGGTGAGCACATCTGCCCTGTCTCGGTATCCCGGGCCGGAAGCGCTTGGCGGCTGGAGATCGGGGATCGCACGCTGACGGGATCGGCATCCCGCCGGCCCGATGCTCTGCTGGACGTCGTGCTGGACGGCGTGGTCGGGCGCGTATCGGTTGTGCGGGATGGCGAGTTGCGCGCCGTGCGCCACAACGGCACCGGCTGGCGGCTTCGCCTGCCTGACCCGATCGCGGGTGCGGACGAAGATGAAAGCGGCGGAGACCGGCTGATCGCACCCATCCCGGGTCAGGTGACCCAGGTGATGACTGAACCGGGGCAGGCGGTGACTCGCGGACAGATTCTCGTCGTCCTTGAGGCGATGAAAACTGTGTTCCGGCTGCCGGCGCCGGCCGACGCCGTGGTGGCCTCGGTGTCCTGCGGGCAGGGTGACATGGTGCAGGAAGGCCAGGTGCTGGTCAGCTTCGCGACGTCGGAGCCTAACTGAGCACAGTCGCCGCCCGGTATCCTGCCGACCTGTATCCCGCCTGACGTATCGGCTATCTCTGCGTCCAACGCGCGCCAGATCGACGGGAGGATGTGTGCCGGACGCAATGCAAGCCGATCTGCGCTCTGTCGAACAGAGTGTCGTGCTGGACTGGGATGCCGTGCGCCGCTACCTGGCCCGTCACGGCCTGACCTTGGACAAGGAACCGCCACCGCGGCAATTCGCCGGGGGCCTCGCGAACCTCAATTACCTGATCCACTTGGACGGCAAGGCGGCGGTGTTGCGCCGGCCGCCCATGGGCGAACTGCCCGCGGGCGCGTACGACATGGCGCGGGAGTTCCGCATCCTATCGCGCCTGCCCGACGCGTTGCCGTTCGTCGCCCGCGGTCTGCACCTCTGCGACGATCCTTCGGTCATCGGCCAGCGGTTCCAGATCATCGAATACCGCCCGGGGCTGGTAATCCGCGAACACATGCCGCCAGACCTCGCCAATCGGCCGGAAATCGGCGTGCGGCTGTCACAGGTGCTGCTGGAAACGATTGCCGCCATCCATGCGGTCGATACCGCGCGGATCGGCCTCGACGATCTCGGCCGTCCGGAGGGCTTCCTGGGACGTGCCGTGTCCGGCTGGCGCAAGCGCGGGCTGGCGGCGATGGAAGACGGCACCGAGGTGCTGCACCGCGATGTCGGCTCCTGGCTGGAGCGCCATCAGATGCCGGACGGCAAGCCCGGCCTGCTCCACAACGATTTCAAGCTCAACAACATGATTCTGAATCCTGCCGATCTGTCGCCCGTTGCGGTGGTGGACTGGGATCAGGGCACGCGCGGCGATCCGCTGTTCGATTTCGCCACCCTGCTGAGCTACTGGATTCATGCGGACGATCCGCCGGCGATGCACGACATGCAGCAGATGCCCGCTGTCGAGGCGCGTCTCTGCCCGCGCCAGGAAGCGGTGGACACCTACGCGCGGATGACGGGGCGCGACATGTCGGGCTTTGTCTTCCATCGCGTGCTGGCCATGTACAAGCTGGCAGTGATCTTCTTGCAGCTTGGCCTGCGCTATCGCAGCGGGGTGACGACCGAGCCGCGCTACGCGCCATTGTCCGGGATCGGCACCGGCATCCTGCAATTCACCCACGATATCGCCCAGGGACGCGCGTTCTGATGGATTTCTCGCTCACACCCGAACTGACCGAGTTGCAGCAGCGGACACGCAGCTTCATTCGCGACAGGATCATTCCTCTGGAAGGCGACCAGCGGCAGACCCATCACGGTCCGACCGAGGAATTCCGCCGCGAACTGGTGGCGCTGGCGGCGGAATCCGGTCTCCTGGCCCCACATGTCGGCACGGAATGGGGCGGGCTTGGCTTGAGCCATGTCGGCAAGGCCATCGTGTTCGAGGAAGCCGGCTACTCGCTGCTGGGTCCCGTGGCGATGCACATCTTTGCCCCCGATGAAGGCAATATGCATCTGCTGGAACAAGTTGCCAGCACAGAACAGAAGGATCGCTGGCTCAAGCCGCTGGCCGCCGGAAAGACCCGGTCCTGCTTCTGCATGACGGAGCCGGCGCCGGGAGCCGGGTCGGACCCGTCGGCGCTCGCGACGACCGCGGTGAAGGACGGCAACCACTACGTCATCAACGGCACCAAATGGTTCATCACCGGGGCCGTCGGTGCCGCCTTCGCCATCATCATGGCGAAGGACGAAGACGGCAACGCAACGATGTTCCTGGCCGACATGGACACGCCCGGCATTGAGGTGGTTCGGACCATGGACAGTCTGGATCATGCCTTTGCCGGCGGTCATGCAGTGGTGCGGTTCAACAACGTACGCGTGCCGGCCGCCGATATTCTGGGCGAGCCGGGGAAGGGGTTTCGCTACGCCCAGGTACGCCTCGCGCCCGCCCGCCTGACCCACTGCATGCGCTGGCTCGGCGCGGCTCGGCGCGCGCACGACATCGCCACCGACTACGCCCGTCGGCGGGAAGTCTTCGGCAGCCGGCTGGTGTCCCACGAAGGCGTCGGCTTCATGCTGGCCGACAATGAGATGGACATTCGCATGAGCCGCCTGTCCATCTGGCATACCGCCTGGGTGCTCGATCAAGGCGCACGTGGAACGACCGAGTCGTCCATGGCGAAAGTGTTCTGCTCCGAGGCGATCTGGCGGGTCGTGGACCGCTGCGTGCAGGTGCTGGGCGGGCAGGGCGTGACCGGAGAGACACTGGTGGCGCGCATCTTTACCGAGGTGCGCGGCTTCCGCATATACGACGGCCCGTCCGAGGTGCATCGCTGGAGCCTCGCGCAGCGAATCGCCCGCCAAGGAGCGAACTGGTGAGCGACTTCGACCTGACCGGAAGGATATGCATCGTCACGGGCGCCGGGCGCGGCATCGGGCGTGGCATGGCGGAGGGCCTGGCGCGACACGGAGCCACTGTCATTCTAAGTGGGCGCACCCGCGCGACATTGGAGGATGCAGCGTCGGCAATCGGCGCGGCCGCATGGGTCCATGTCGCCGACGTATCGAAGGAGGCTGACGTGCTGGCCTTGCGCGACGCGGTCCTTGCTCGTCATGGACGGATCGACGTGCTGGTGAACAACGCAGGCGTGAACCCGATCTTCAAGGGCATCGAGCGCATCAGTTTGGAAGAGTGGCAGCAGATTATCGATGTCAATCTGACCGGCTTGTTTCTGTGCTGCAAGTATATAGGCGGCGCGATCCAGGAAGGCGGATCGGTGATCAATGTCAGTTCGGTTGCCGGGCATGGGGGCCTGCCCCGATCGGTGCCGTACTGCGCCTCGAAGGGCGGGGTGGAATTGCTCAGCAAGGCGCTGGCACTCGACTGGGCGAAGCGTGGTGTGAGGGTCAATACGCTGGCGCCCGGTTGGGTCGATACCGATCTGACGCATGGGCTTCTGGGACACGACGTGCACGGCACCCGCCTGCTGGACCGCACGCCGCTCGGCCGGTTTGCCCGCCCGCGGGACATGGCGGGCGGCGTGGTATTTCTGGCCTCCGACGCGTCCGCCTTTATGACCGGGCAGAGCCTTGTGATTGATGGCGGCTGGGGCGCGGAGTAGGGATTTCCTTCCTGAACTCGCGATAATTCGAACACGCATCCGACAAATCCAGACTCACGAGAATTTGATATCGCGACATCGCGAGCGAGCATGGCTATCGTCCCGGCCTCTGGCGCGGGGCAGGCGCCGCTTCCTGTCGTCCGGTGCGGCGACTGCATAAACAGAAGGGTACCGGGTGGTTATCAGCGGGAATTTCAACCTCACGCTGGTCGTGCTGTCGGTTGTTATTGCGACGGCAACGTCCTTTACCGCACTCGATCTTGCTGGACGGATTCGCGTATCAACCGGGCGGAGCCACAAGGTCTGGCTGGTCGCCGCCGCCGTCGCCATGGCCGGCGGCATTTGGTCGATGCATTTCGTTGCCATGCTCGCCTTCGTCATGCCGATGCCGATTGCCTACGACATCGGCCGCACGGCGCTTTCGCTCGTCGTCGCCATTTTACTGACCGGCGTGGCATTCGCGATCATCTCGGGTGGGCGCGCGGCGTGGAAGCAGGTCGTGCTCGCCGGGGTGCTGATGGGTCTTGGCATCTGCGCCATGCATTACGTCGGTATGTCGGCCATGCGGATGGATGCGACCGTGACCTATGCTCCGGCGCTCGTCGCACTGTCCTGTGCGATTGCGGCCTGCGCATCGGTCGTCGGGCTGTGGCTTGCGCTCAAGACGAC
>DATNEJ010000043.1:0-3047 GCA_035606775.1 Acetobacteraceae bacterium
GCGACCCCGCCTGCAATGCGCGGAAATGACGGCGATTGCCGAACATGATGTCGCGGATGACGATCAGGCTCCACCGGTCACCCAGCACTTCCAATGTCAGGTTGATCGGGCAGCCCGAGCGGTGTTCGTCCATGTCTGCCACCGATCTCAAAGACCGCTTGCAAAATAGGATCGGTTATGGGAGACAGCAACTGGTTTTGATATGCAAGCAGTAAGCGGAGGCACGGTATGGCCCTGACACTCTATTACCACCCGTTTTCCTCCTACTCCTGGAAGGCGCTGATCCCGCTCTTCGAGGCTGGAACAGCGTTCACGGCACGCTCGGTCGAGGATCCGGATGCGTCGGCGGACCTGAAGCGGCTTTGGCCGATCGGGCGTTTTCCGGTGCTGGTCGAGGAAGCGAGCGGCCTTGTCTTGCCGGAGGCGAGCATCATCGTCGAGTATCTCGATCGTCACCATCCGGGGCCACAGCCGATGCTGCCGGTCGATGAAGACCTGCGGCTGGAGGTGCGGTTGCTCGATCGGTTCTTCGACAACTACATCCACGCCTCGCTGCAGAGGGTCGTCGGGGACCGCCTGCGCCCCGAGGACCGTCGCGATGCGCACGGTGTCGATGAGGCGCGTGCGATGCTCGATACGAGCTACGCATGGCTGGACAAACGTATGGCGGATCGCGTGTGGGCGGTGGGCGGGAGCTTCACGCTCGCCGATTGCGCGGCGGCGCCGGCGCTGTTCTATGCCGACTGGGTGCATCCGATCGGTGATGCGTTCCCGGCTGTGGCGGCGTATCGCGCGCGACTGCTCGCGCGGCCTTCGGTTAAGCGTGCGGTGGACGATGCGCGTCCTTTCCGGGGGTATTTCCCGGGTGGAGCGCCTGATCGGGATTGAGGCGTGATTGGTTGAGGCCGGATGCCGGCAGGCGTGGATCATGCGCCGGATTTGGTGGACGGCTGCGCCCTTTTTCCTAGGGAGCCTTCCGGTTGCAACATCCGTCATACTTCAGTTGCCCGTTTGTCCGCAGTATCGCAAAGAAAAGGGTTTAATCGCAGATATAAGAAGATTCACGCAAATGCACGCGAATAGCGCGCGGCTGAATGAACTTTCGGACCACATGATCGGCCACAGTTCATCGTGCCCAATACGCTTGGGCACGGTACCTTGAAAAGGCCTATGCGAATTTATCGATGCATGAGCTGCGCGCTGCAGACTTCGAGATTGCACAGCAGCCGAGGATCAAGGCTTACTATAATGGCGTGGCAGTCAGGAATATGTCCCTGACCTGTTGGTCGAAAACGCACTTCTGGTCGAACTGATAGCCGGGGCGGCACTGAATGCCCTGCATCGGATGCAATGTCCCAACTATCTCAAAGCGACCGGCTTGCGGCTGTGCCCGATGCTCAATTTCGGCAAGCCATGCCTGGACATCAAACGCGTGACGCGGGGCGTTTGAACCGTACCGTACCATCTGCGCAATCTGCGTGCATCTTCTTATATCTGCGATCAGGCTTTCTTCTTTTCCGGCAGCGCCAAGGACCCGAACCGTGGGCCTGAGTCGCTGACAGTCACAACCTCTCTGGATCACTGGCCGAGCACCGTCAATCATCGCTGTGAATGCTCAGCTTCGAACCGGCGAGTTGCCGCTTGCCAGTAGGCAGCGAGAACGAAACTCGCCGGCCGGACGAAATTCGTCCAAACCGCACGGTCAGTCTCCGATCAAAGGATGGCCAGGTACTCCCTCTGCTCCCAATCCGTGACGTCCGACAGAAAGCGATTGATCTCGAATTCCTTCAGCCCCACGAAGTAGTCAATGAACGCGGGGCCAAACGCCTCCCGGAAGCACGCGTTGTCGCGCAACGCGGCGATGGCCGCCATCAGGCTTTTGGGCAACTTAGGCGCATCGGCACTGTAAGGTGCGTCGGCTGACGGCCCCGGATCGGCATCCGTTGCCACACCATCCAGACCGGCCGCGATCTGGGATGCCATGTAGAGGTACGGATTCGCCGCCGGTTCACCAACCCGGTTTTCCAGCCGCGTGCCGGGATCGCCGGGTTGCCCGATCACACGGATCATCGCGGCCCGATTGTCATGCGCCCACACGATGTGATCCGGCGCCATGGAATGCGGCATGTAGCGCTTATAGCCATTGATGGTTGGCGTACTGAACGCCGCCGCCGCAGCGGCGTGCCGCAGCAACCCACCCATCCAGTTGCGCGCGAGCCGCGACAGGCCTTCGGCATGGAGAAACAGGTTCTGCCCGTGACTATCCTCGATCGAGTGATGCAGATGCCACCCGGACGAGGCGATATGCGGCAATTGCGGACGGCACATGAAGCTGGCCAGATAGCCGGCACGGGCAAAGACCTGTTTTGCCGCACTGCGGAACAGCAGCATGTTATCCGCGGACTGAATCCCTGTCACAGCGCCAAATGTAACCTCAACCTGGCTTGGTCCGAACTCTATCTCCAAGGACCGGAGCGGCAGGCCAAGTGCCTGGAGGTTGCCGCGCAGCATCTCCATCAGCGGTTCGATTGCGTCATACCGCTGCTCGGTGAGGTACTGATAGCCGTGATTCAGCAACGCGACCTTCGGCGACGGTCCGGGCATGGCGATATGGTCCTGGCCGATCGTCGCGTCGGTCAGCTTCAGCAAGTGAAATTCGACCTCGAGACCGGCGCGCCAGGACAGTCCCTGTTTATCGAGGCGATCCAGCATATGACACATCAGCGCACGCGTGGAGAACGGGTGCGGCGTCCCATCCGTGCTGTACAGGTCGCACAGGATCCAGCCGCTCTGTGGCGACCACGGCAACACACGAAACGTGGTGGGATCCGCAACCATGACCATATCGCCCGCACCGCTGCCGCCGGGCTGGAAGATCGGGAATGCAGTGCGGCCCGAGAGATCCTTCAACAGCATCGTCAGCGTGCACGTGACGCCGCTCCGCATGGCGCCGATGGCGTCGGCCGCGATCAGCGTCTTGCCGCGCACGACGCCGTGCGCATCGGAAAAGGCGAACCGGACCGTGCCGAGTTCGGCGATGCGCTGTG
>DATNEJ010000052.1:0-6085 GCA_035606775.1 Acetobacteraceae bacterium
TGTTCAGGGTGACGACGCGCGGCGCCCGCTGATTACCTCGCCTACGGTGTTGAGCAGGACGGTCAACGTGAACGGCTTGAGGACGAACGGAAGCGGCTGGTCGGCCAAATTCTCCGCCCGGGCCGGATCGCCCGACATCAGGATCACCGGGATGCCCGCCTTGTCCGCCTGTGGGATCAACTGCGCATCCAGCCCGCCGGGCAGCGTGCAGTCGAGCAGCATCAAATCGATGCCGCCGTCCCGCATGCGCGCCATCGCTTCGGCCGAGGTCTCCACGAGGCTGGTCCGATAGCTGTCATCCAGGGCGGCGGCGACCACTTCGGAAACCAGGGGATCGTCCTCGACAACCAGAATGTGGGCTTTCCCGGCCATGATCGACACCAATTGCTGAATCCCCCGCTGCTGCCTGCGGGACCGGCGGAAAACGGCCGGTCCGGACCATGGCATACGCGCGGATCATCGCCGAAGTGCCATGTCCCGTTGCTCGCGCGTAGTTTACGCCGCCGCGCCGGCGCATCGCAACGTGTGTGGCATCCACAGTGGCGGCGGCCTCGGAACGGTCATGCTGCCCGAGGGGCAATCCGAGGCGCTTGGCTGTAGACTTCCCACGGAACATCTCAGGATCGAGTCGCCCCATGGTCGCCGTCCCAGGCCCGCATCCGACCGGCCGCGCATGATCGCCCAGCTCACCGGGCGGGTGGAGGCCCTGACCGACGGCACATGCGTCATCGATGTCGGCGGCGTCGGCTATCTGGTGCACGCCTCGTCACGCACGCTGGCCGCGCTGCCGCAACCGCCTGCCGTCGCGAAGCTTCTGGTGGAGACGCATGTGCGGGAGGATGCGATCCTGCTCTACGGCTTTGCCGATGCCGCCGAACGCGACTGGTTCCGCCTGCTCACCACGGTCCAGGGCGTCGGCGGGCGGGTCGCACTGTCGGTTCTGTCAGCGCTGTCGCCGCGGGACCTGATCGGCGCCATCGCCGCCGGCGACAAGGCCAGCCTGACCCGCGCACCGGGGGTGGGTGCGCGGCTTGCGGTCCGCCTGTTGACCGAACTCCGGGACAAGGCCGGCGCCATGCCGTCCACCTCCACCCTTGCCGTCGGCCCCGCGCGCCCGGCCGGGGTGATCGAGGAGGCCCTGTCGGCCCTGGTCAACCTGGGATACCGCCGGGCGGAGGCGCAACCGGTGGTAGCGCGGATCGCCGAACGGTTGGGGGAGGGGGCTGCACTGGATGTGCTGATCCGCGACAGCCTGCGCGACCTGGCGCAGAAGGCGCCGGCATGACCCAATTTGGCCGTTATTACCCTTCAACGGGACCGCAATGAGCGACGAGCGCACCGTTTCCGCCGAACGGCGGCAGGAAGACGTGGCGGAGGCTTCGCTCCGGCCGCAGACCCTTGCCGAGTTCACCGGCCAGAAGGCGTCCCGGGAGAACCTGGCCGTTTTCGTCCAGGCCGCGAAGTCCCGCGGGGAGGCGCTGGATCACGTACTGCTGCACGGCCCGCCCGGCCTCGGCAAGACCACCCTGGCGCAGATCGTCGCCCGGGAGCTCGGCGTCGGGTTCCGCGCCACGTCCGGTCCGGTCATCGCCCGGGCCGGCGACCTCGCCGCGATTCTGACCAACCTGCAGCCCCGGGACGTGCTGTTCATCGATGAAATCCACCGGCTGCAGCCGGCCATCGAGGAAGTGCTCTACCCCGCGATGGAGGATTTCCAGCTCGATCTGATCATCGGGGAAGGCCCGGCGGCGCGCAGCGTGCGCATTGACCTGCCGCCGTTCACCCTGGTCGGCGCGACAACCCGGGCGGGGCTGCTGGCCACGCCGCTGCGCGACCGTTTCGGCATTCCCCTGCGGCTGGTGTTCTACACGCCGGAGGAACTGCGGCTGATCATCACCCGGGGGGCACGCCTGCTGGGCTTCCCGCTGACCGAGGATGGGGCGGCGGAGATCGCCGGCCGCTCCCGCGGCACGCCGCGGATCGCCGGGCGGCTGCTGCGCCGGGTCCGGGATTTCGCCGCCGTGCAGGGCGACGCGCCGGTGGATCGGGCGATTGCCGATGCCGCCCTGACGCGGCTTGAAGTGGATCGGCTGGGTCTGGATGCGATGGACCGGCGGTATCTGCGCCGCATCGCCGAACATCACGCCGGCGGGCCGGTGGGGGTGGAAACCCTGGCGGCGGCGCTGGCGGAGGCGCGCGACACGCTGGAAGACGTCATCGAGCCGTTCCTGATCCAGGAGGGCCTGGTGCTGCGCACCAGCCGGGGCCGTGTGCTGGGGGAGCCTGGCTGGCGCCACCTGGACCTGCGCCCGCCGCGGTCCGCGATGCCGCTGCTGGACTCGCTGGAGTCGGCCGAAGCCGCCGGATTGGATGCCAGCGGATTTGATGAATGATTGGTCATCCGCGATCCACCGCGGCAAATGGCAGCCACCGTTATCCGGTCCGCGTCTATTATGAGGACACGGATGCCGGCGGGGTCGTCTACCACGCAACCTACCTGCGATTTGCCGAACGCGCACGCACGGAAGCCTTGCGCGAACTGGGAATCCCACATGCGGAGCTGGTGGAACGATTTGGCTTGATGTTCATGGTGCATAGGGCAGAAGTGGACTATCTGCATGCGGCCCGCCCCGACGATTCGCTGATCGTCGAAACCGAGGCATTGGCGGTCGGCGGTGCCACGGTGTCGCTCCGCCAGACCGTTCATGGCCCCCAGGGACCCTGCGCGGTGCTGCATATCAGGCTCGCCTGTGTGCGGCTGGGGGGAAACAAGCCGGGACGCATTCCGCCGCGGTGGCGGGAAACACTGGCGGCCATGCGCGACGCGGGTGCGCATCGTGAAGCGCCCGCACGCGGGCCGAGGAAGGGGATTTAGGCAGTGGATCGGGCAGTGGACGCAGTGAACCTCGGCACGGCGGGCGGCGATCTGTCGCTCTGGGGCCTGTTCATGCAGGCCGACATCGTCGTGAAGCTCGTGATGCTCGGCCTTCTCGGCGCCAGCGTCTGGGTCTGGGCGGTGGTGTTCGAGAAATGGAGCAGCCTGCGCAAGGTCAACAAGGACGCCGACGGGTTCGAGGACCGGTTCTGGTCCGGCGGCAGCCTGGATGAGCTGTTCGATCAGGAAGGCGGCAACCCGGCCCATCCGATGGCCGCGGTGTTCGCCGCCGCGATGGGGGAATGGCGCCGGTCGGTCCGGGTCGCCGGCGCCGATATCACCCATACCAGCGTGCGGGAGCGTGTCGACCGCGCCATCGGGGTGACCGTGCAGCGGGAAATGGACCGGATGGAGCGCTGGATGGTGTTCCTGGCCTCGGTCGGCGCGACGGCGCCGTTCATCGGCCTGTTCGGCACCGTCTGGGGCATCATGCACAGCTTCTCGGCCATCGCCGCGATGCACAACACTAACCTGGCCGTGGTGGCGCCGGGCATCGCGGAGGCGTTGTTCGCCACCGCGATCGGCCTTGTGGCGGCGATTCCGGCGGTGCTCGCCTATAATCAGATCAGCACCAGCCTGGCGCGATTCGCTGCGCGGCTGGAAGGGTTCGGCAGCGAGTTCAGCGCCATCCTCTCGCGCCAAAGCGAGGAGCGAGCATGATGCGGCGCGCGCGGATGCGGCCGGTTCGGCTGGGGTAGCGAGCGGCCATGGCATTCTCCCTGAACACCAGGAATGGCCGCGGCCGCTATCGTCCGCTGGCCGAAATCAATGTCACGCCGCTGGTCGACGTGATGCTCGTGCTGCTGATCATCTTCATGGTGACCGCGCCGCTGATGACCTCGGGCGTGTCGGTCGATCTGCCGAAAACCAACGCGCAGCCGCTGAACAACGACAGTGAGCCGTTGACGGTATCGATCGACGCGCAGGGTCAGATCTTCCTGCAGGACCAGGCGGTCGAACTGAGCGACATCGTGCCGAAGCTGCAGGCCATTGCGCAGAACAATCCCGAACGGCGGATCTTCGTGCGCGGTGACAAGGACCTGGCCTACGGCCGGATCATGGAGGTCATGGGCACGATCACGCAGGGCGGCTTCACCAAGGTCGCGCTGCTGGCCGAACAGACCGCCGGCCAGCCTGCATCGGACGGCAAGCCGGCTGATTCGAAGCCCGCCGACTCCAAGCCATCCGGAACTCAGCCACCCGCGAAAGCCCCGGCGCCGGCGTCGCCCTCTGGTTCCAACGGCCGGCCGAAGGCCGGCTGACCGGCCGTCACGTGCTTCAACAGGTTCTGCGCAACACCGACAAGCGCCGTACGCGGCGGGAGACGATGGACCCGCGGCTGCGGCGGTCGGCGATCGTCTCGGCGATCGTGCATGTCGTCGTTCTGCTGATCCTGCTGTTCGGCCTGCCGCATACCAAGCCCGAGGAGATTCCCCAGGAAACCTCGGTCGCGATGGTGTTCGCCGGCACGGCGCAATCGTCGATGAAGGCGCCGACGCCGGCACAGGTGCCGGCGCCGTCCACCGAGGCCGCACCGCCGGCCCCGCCGGTGACGGAGCCGCCGAAGGAACAGCCGACGACCGAGGCACCGCCACCGCCACCGCCCCCTCCGCCGCCGCCACCGCCGCAGGCGGCTGAAGCGCCGCCGAAGCCGACCCCGCCGACTCCTACGCCGCCGCCGACACCCGAGGCGACCGTTGCGCCCACACCGCCGCCGCCGGCCGCACCGCCCACGCCGCCACAGGCCGCGCCGCCCAAGCCCGAGCCGCCGCTGCCGGTACCGCCGCCACCGGTGCCACCTCCACCCGCGCCGCCAAGCCAGACGTCGCAGCCGAACATCACCAAGAACCCGGCACCCAACAGCACGGCACTGGACAATACCCTGGAGAAGCTGCGGCAACTGGCCAAGCAGCAGCAGGCCCCGAAGGCGCGCTACAATCCGCGCGCCGGCGGCCAGCCGAATGGCGGCGGCAATCCGATGGGCAACGATACCGCGGCGCTGACGGCCGATCAGCGCGGCGCCATCGGTGACCATGTGCGCGAATGCTGGACCAAAGATGCAGGCGCGCTCGATATCGACAAGGAGCGCGTGATGCTCACCGTCACAACGGATGCGGCCGGTGTCGTGCGCAACGCCGTGGTCGCGGGCGATGACGTGAACCGCCTGAGCGATCCGCGCTTCCGCGCCTTTGCCGAACGCGCGGTCCGCGCCGTCATGGATGTTCGTTGCGCCAGCCTGCCGCTGCCGAACACCATGCTCGGCAAGACCAACGTGCTGACCTTCCGATTCAGCCCATGAGCGGGTGGCGCGCATTGATCGATGCATTGCCGTGCGCCGGACCACACATCGCCGCGACCCCGCCGGGGCGGCGTTGCGCGACAACCGTCAGACATGGAAGACAGCCGTATGATTCATGATCCGAGTCGTTTCATGCGCCGCCGTTCGCTGATCGGCGCTGCTGCTTCCGCCGCTGTGCTCGCTCCGTCGGTTGGCGTTCTCGCGCAGACAACGGCGCCGCCGTCTGGACAGCCGGGCGCGCAGAGCGCTGTGATCGACGTGGACCGCGCGCGTGCGGCACCGATTCCGATCGCGATTCCCGATCTGAGCGGGGGCGATGGCGCATCCAGCCAGCTTGGCCGCGACATTGCCGGCGTGATCACCAACGACCTCGCGCGCAGCGGGCTGTTCCGTCCGATCGATCACGCGGCTTTTGTGGATGCGGGACAGCCACCGTCCGCTACGCCGAATTTCCAGAATTGGCGCGTGACCGGCGCGCAGGCGCTGGTGACCGGGAAGGCCGAGGCACAGGGCGGCGGCAATATCCGCGTCGAATTCCGGCTATGGGACGTGCTGCCGCAGGCGCAGATCCAGGGCACGGCGTACACCACCACACAGGCCAACTGGCGCCGCATCGCGCACATCATGGCCGACGTCATCTATGAGCGGCTGCTGGGCGAGAAGGGCTACTTCGATACCCGCATCGTCTACATCTCCGCCACCGGGCCGCGCGACCGGCGCACCAAGCGGCTCGCCATCATGGACCAGGACAGCGAGAACAACCGCTTCCTGACCGATGGCTCCTGGCTGGTGCTGACGCCGCGCTTCCATCCGACGCGAGATGAAATCGCGTTCATGAGCTATGCCAACAA
>DATNEJ010000061.1:0-3127 GCA_035606775.1 Acetobacteraceae bacterium
CTGTTGCTCGCCCATGGGTTGGATACGCCGGTCAGCGGCCTGCGCCGCAACGCCATGGCCTGTGTCGCGCTGCCGACCTGCGGCCTCGCGCTGGCCGAGAGCGAACGCTACCTGCCATCGCTACTGACCCGCCTGGAAGGCGAACTCGACCGTTACGGGCTGCGGGAAGACGATATCACCATCCGCATGACCGGCTGCCCGAACGGATGTGCTCGCCCGTATCTGTCGGAGATCGGCCTGGTTGGCCGCACACCCGGTATCTACAACCTGTACCTGGGTGGAGCGCTCGAGGGCTCGCGGCTCAACAAGCTCTACCAGCGCGATCTCGACGATGACGGCATCGTGGCCGCACTGGCGCCGCTGTTTGAATCCTATGCAAAGGACCGGCAGGACGGCGAGCGGTTTGGCGATTTCATTCTTCGCACAGGCATCGTCCAGGCCACCAGGACGGGCCTCGATTTCCACGAAAATCTGAGACCGGAACTGCGGAGTTGACCATGCGCGCGATACGGACGCTGACGGCGAATCTTGTCTCGGTCCGGGAGCCGGACCGGTCGTGGCTGCCCGGCCTGCCTCATGTCGTGGCGGCCGGCGCGATCTGGCCGGTGCTGGGCGGTTCGCCCTGCCTCGTCGGGCTGATGCTGGCGAGCCTGGCGAGCTTCGTCGTTTACCTGCCGCTGACCGCAATTGCGCTCAATCGCGGCGAACCGCTGACGCAGGACAAGCAGGCGCCCGAACTGACGCCGGCCGCCCACGCGGTGCTGCTCGTGCTGTGGACGGCAACCGCATGGGCCGGTGCGTTGCTGATCGCGGCCACGCAGTAACGGCGACGGCGCCTTCGCAAACCGCGGCCATGACGCGCCACGGCCGCGGACGCCTCCGACCGCATCGTTGCAGAAAGCCGCTCGCCCTCCCGCGTGGGAGAGAGCGAGCCGGCATTCGCGATCAGTGCCCGTAGCGCGACACCAGGCTGACGGCCTGGAGCATCTTTCCACCCGTCTCCGTGACTGCTCTCGCGAATTCGTCCGGGGCCAGTCCCGCCGGCACAGCATCGGGCGCGACATCGTACGCCATCAGCGTGAAGATGTAGGGATGCGGCTTCACGCCCTTCGGCGGGCACGGGCCGAAATAGCTGGGCCGGTTCGCCGAGCTCTTGCCGCCCAGATAGCCGTTCGGCGGACCGGCTGCTTCGTTTTCCTTGAAGCCCGTCTTGGTTGCCGGAATCCCGTAGGCGAACCAATGCACGAATCCCACCGGCGGACGGCCCGCGGGGTCGTACAGGATGATGGCAAAGCTCTTCGTGCCCGCAGGGGCATTCTTCCAGTCGAGCGCCGGCGACATGTTCTCACCGGTGCAGCCGGGGCTTTGCGGATTGTTGCCGCCATACTTCATGGCCAGCGTACCGCCGTCCTGAAAATGGGGCGACGAGAGATCGAGGTAGCTCTCCGCCGACCATGCGCCCGCCGGCACGGTCAGGGCGAAGGCGAGAGCCATCGTCAATGCGCGTCTTTTCATGTTACCTCCCCTCAGATGCATCGATATTCAACGGCTATTGATCGAACATCGGTGCGATGGCCGCTGGCTGGTATGGCGCCACACTTTCCATCGTCGTTCGCCAAAGCCGCAGTCGTCCCCGACTCCTTCTCTTGCCAAGACGTTCTGTTCCAACCTGGAGATTCGTGTTCAGCAGGCGCGGATACACCGATCGTCCTTTGTAATGCGCAATAGTCTGCCGCACCGGTCGAAGCACATTTTCGCATATAGTGGTGGGGTGTAACTCCGCATCCCCTTCGCCCACACTTCCTGCGACCCGATGGCAGCTCTTTCGCGGCCAAGCCGCAATGTCGTCGTGCCACAGACGAGCGCGTGAGCTTTCAAAGGTGAAAGGACGCGACAGCCGTATGGTGCCTGAAGCCCGCCCCCGGAAGACAAGTCAAATCCTTGGGTGGCGGGTGTTGCGCAGCGCCCGCTGGACGCGCGCTCGACAGGCGAGGGTAGTGCCGGCTTCCGGGAATGATTATCTGACTGGGTTGCGCAATCCGGTTCAGCGCGCTGCCGCAAGTCATCCTACGAGCAGCAGCCTGGAGAACGGAATTTTCAGAGGATCATCTTGGTGCGGTCGAGAAGACTCGAACTTCCACGAGGTTGCCCCCACAAGCACCTCAAGCTTGCGCGTCTACCATTCCGCCACGACCGCACCGTGGGACAGGCAGGCCGCGGGGTATAGCCGATGAATGATGCAGGTTCAATCGCCCGGACCACCCCCGAATGGCAGATCGCCGAGGGGCTGACAGCCTATCCCGATGCACTCGCCCGCATGCAGGCGCGCGTCGCCGCCATCCGCGCCGGCACCGCCGCCGAACTCGTCTGGCTGGTGGAGCATCCCCCTCTCTACACTGCCGGGACCTCTGCGCGGCCGGAGGAACTGACGGATCCCACCCGGTTTCCCACCTTCACCGCCGGCCGCGGCGGCCAGTGGACCTATCACGGGCCGGGCCAGCGCACCGCCTACGTGATGCTCGACCTGACCCGGCGGCACGGCGGCGTGCCGGCCCAGGACATCCGCTGCTACGTCAACGGGCTGGAGGAATGGCTGATCCGGGCGCTGGACCGGTTCAACGTGCGCGGCGAGCGTCGCCAGGGCCGCGTCGGCATCTGGGTCGCCGACCGCGCCGCCGGAACCGAGGCCAAGATCGGCGCCATCGGGGTGCGGGTCAGCCGCTGGGTGAGCTGGCACGGCGTTGCACTGAACGTCGATGTCGACCTGTCGCATTTCGGTGGCATCGTTCCGTGTGGGGTCAAGGGGCACGGTGTCACCAGCCTTGCCGCGCTGGGCATCCCGGCGACCATGGCAGACGCCGATCTGGCCTTGCGCGCGGCGTGGGACGAGGTGTTCGGCGAAGGCGGCAGTGCCTGCGCCATGCCCGCATAGCGCCGCAAGCTGCCGCATCTACGGAACGATGCGGAACCCCGGTTCTTCTGGCGCCTCCGCCAGGTCTTCCTCGATGCTGACCACCCGCGCCATGCGCGGCCCGCGGCGGCACAGGCGCGACATTTCCTCCACCGCGGCGACATCGCCGGCGATCAGTGCCTCAACCGCGCCGTCCGCACGGTTCCGCACCCAGCC
>DATNEJ010000067.1:0-4733 GCA_035606775.1 Acetobacteraceae bacterium
CTGTTGCGGCGTGCGCTTGTACATGTTGCCGAGCTCACCATCCGCGCCGATGCCCCACACCTGGCCGATGCGTTCCACCATTTCTTCGCCCAGCGCGCGCCGGACGAGTTCCATCTGCGGGAAGTAGCCTGTCGCCAGAACGATCAGATCGGCGGGAACCGTCGATCCATCCTTCAACAGCGCACCGTCGGCGGTAAAGCGCTCGATCCGGTCATATTGCAGCAGGCCCAGTTCGCCCTTGGCCATCAAAGCCGAGCTGCCAGCATCGAGATTATAACCGCCGCCGCGGCGGAAATACTTCATCTGATGGCCGGACTGGTCCTCCCCGACATCGTGCTTGAAACCGATGCTTTTGAGACCGGCGATCATCTCCTTATCAAGCTCGAGCATACGCTTCGTGACGGACTTATAGGCCTTGACGATCAGAGGGGGTGTCGCGGACGACACGATCAGGTCGCAATCCTCCAGCGGTCCGCCCTCATCCCAGATCGCTTCATTGAGCCTCGCACTTGGGTCGATTGAGACAACAGTCGTCGATCCCCGTTGGATAAGCGTTGTGTTCACGCCATGGCTGTGCAGATCGAGCGCAATATCGTTGGCGCTGCTGCCGGTGCCGAGAATAAGCGCATTCTTCCCCTCCCAGCCCGTGCCGCTATCGAACCCTTCGGAGTGGATGATCTCGCCCTTGAAGTCCTCCAGACCCGGCAGGTCCGGAATCATCGGATAGCTGCTGACGCCGTTGGCGAACACAAGGTGCCGGGGCCGGATGACGCGTTCGGTTCCGTCGGAGCGCCTAAGTGTGGCTGTCCAGCACTTCGCCGTCTCGTCCCATGTGCCAAAAACGAATTCCGTGTCGGTCCAGCAATTGATCTCCATGGCGTCGGCATAGAACTCGAACCAGTTCCCCAGCATGTCCTTCGGAATGTATTTCGGCCAGGTCGGCGGAAATTCCATGTAGGGCAGGTGATTTAGGTGGATCGAGTTGTGCAGCGCCAGTGAGTGATAGCGCTTCCGCCAACTGTCGCCGATGCGCGGCCATTTCTCGACGACGAGCGTGTCAACGCCGACCTGGTTGAGGCGCGCCGCGATCGACAGGCCCGACTGCGCGCCGCCGATCACCAGAACCACCGGGTCCCGATCGTCGTAGGCGCTGGCCTTCCGGCGCATGTCCGCCCAGTTGTCGCCGCCGAAATTGCGTGAATAGGCAGCGCCGGTTGGCCGGTTGGCGCCGATCTTCTCCTCGTGCCCGTCCAACGATTCGAGCGTCGTGGAGAGCAGCCACGCCTTCATCGCGTCGCCGTTATCGGATGTCGGCGAAAGCCGGATGATACCGGCACCACGGCCGTCTGTTGTCTTGAACTCGAAGATCGCCTCGACGCTGTTGATCCCCAGGCGCCTCACGTTGCGCGGCGGCTTGCGGCCCGCAGGCAAATGAAAGCCGTGCGCGGCGGTGTGCGCCTGTTCCGCGGCCAGGCGCGTGGCGATGGCATCCGGGCCCTGGAGCGGTGTCAGGTGCCATGTGAAGGCCAGGATGTCCCGCCAATGGGAATCGTCGTGGAACAGGGCACCGATCCGCGGCGCATCCCGGGAAACCAGCGCGGCCTCAAAGGCGGCCAGCCAGTCTTCGGCAGAACGCCGAGCGCGCTGCGCGGTCTGGAAGTCGAGGAAGGACTGGTCGAAATCGTTCATCTTGATCCGCTCCACGCGGCATCGCCTCGGAAGCGATGCCATTCATCCAATCATGGACAGGCATGTTGACCGGTGTCCATGCAGACACACCAGCACGGCGCGAACATGGCAGGCATCCACACCGTTCAGAACCAACGCCAGAGATCCTCGTGCCGGGCAAGTTCGGCGCTCTGCCCGTCAAAGATGATCCCGCCGGCCTTCAACACAATTGCGCGCTCGACAACGCGCAGCGCCGCCGCGACGTTCTGTTCCACCAGCACCATCGCCGTGCCGGTGCTGCGATTGATCTCCAGCAAATTGCGGAACATGTCTTGCACGATGATCGGCGCGAGGCCCGTTGTCGGCTCGTCCAGCATCAGGATTGTCGGCCGCGTCATCAGCGCCATCCCGACCGCCAGCATCTGCTGCTGACCCCCGGACAAGGAGCCGGCGATCTGCGCCCGCCGTTCTGCCAGCATGGGGAACAGCCGGTAGACCTCCTCGATATACGCCTGGTCGTGCAGCAGGCCGGCGATCTTCAGGTTCTGTGCCACGCTCAGGTCTCGGAACACGTTGTGCCCCTGGGGCACGAAGCCGACGCCGAGGCGGGCGTTGCGGTAGACCGAGCCCGGGACAATCGCTTCGCCGTTATAGGTGATCGTGCCGGCGACTTCATCGACGTCGCCAAGGCCGCAGCGCAGCAGCGTCGTCTTTCCGGCACCGTTATGGCCGAAGACCGCCACCCGCTCCCCCGGCCGCACGTTGAAGCTGATGTCGCGGAGCGCGGTGAACCCGCCGTAGCGGGCCTCGACATTGCGGAACTCAAGCATCGACGGTACCAAAGTAAAGGTCGGTCAGCTCCCGCGATCGCGTCAGGTCGTCAACCGCGCCGCGCTGCAGGATCCGGCCATTCGACATGAACACCGCCTCGGTGCAGAGGTCCTTGATGAAGCTGACATTGTGTTCGATCACGCAGACCGCGCGCCCTGCCGCTGCCTCATCGCGCACGATCCGCTGCATCGTTTCGTAGTTGGATCCTTCGACCCCGGCCATCGGCTCATCCAGCAGCAGGCAGCGCCCGTCATTCATCAGCGCCCGCGCCAGGCCAATCAGCTTCTGCTGCCCGAAGGGAAGGTCCACGACGACGGTGTCCGCCGCCCGCGCCAGGCCCATACGGTCAAGCACGTCCATGGCCCGTTCGCGCGCCGCGGTCTCCGCGCGATGGACCGAACCGGTGCCAACCATGCTGCGCAGCATCGACTCGCCGGGATAGGTGCGTGGCCCGATCAGCAGATTCTCCAGCACGGTCATAGTGCGAAACAGGCGCATATGCTGCCAGGTGCGAGCGACGCCCGCGCGCGCCCGGCGGTGCAGCGGGCCGGTCAGCAACCGTCCCTCCAGGTAGATCCGGCCGGCATCGGGCTGGAACAGGCCGGAAATCAGGTTGAACAAGGTGGTCTTGCCGGCGCCGTTCGGACCGATCAGCCCCAGCACGTTACCCGCGTGCAGCGACAGGGAGATATCGTCCGCCACGACAATGCCGCCGAAGCGCTTGCAGACGTTTTCCAGCCGGAGGATTTCTTGTGTCAATGCGCCGCGCCCGCCACGCGGGTCCCGACCAGGCCGTGCGGCCGCAGGAACAGGAAGACAATGACCAAGGAGGTGAAGATCAGGCCCTGCAGCGGCCCGACAAGACTCGATGGCAATTGCAGGAACGTGATCATCTGTGGCAGCGCCACCAGAACGAAAGCGCCGATCACCGGTCCCCAGATCGTGCCGATACCGCCGAGCACCACCATGGTCAGAATGGTCGCCGATTGCGCGACGTTGAACTGTTCCGGGCTGATGTACTGGAAGTAGTAGGCGTACATCCCGCCAGCCAGGCCAGCGACGCCGCAGCCGAAGGCGAAGATAACCACCTTCATGGTAAACAGGCTGCGCCCCAAGGCCGCGCACGCCACTTCATCGTCACGCATGGCGCGCACCGCTCGGCCGAATGGCCCGTCCATGCTGCGCTTGACCAGCCAGATCGACAGCCCGGCGAGCACAGCAGTGATCATCAGGTACAGCCAGCCACGGTCTGGCACGTTCAGCGTCATCGGAATGTTCGACAGCCCGGCCGGACCGCCGGTGAATTCCAGGTTGTTGACCACCTGCATCAGGCCAAGCTGGAAGCCAAGGCTGGCGATCAGCAGATAGTCGCCGGAGACGCGGAGCGTCGTGACAGCAAGCCCGACAGAGGCGATCACCGCCACGCCGATACCCGCCGCGATGCAGATCACGGGCGGCAAGTGGGTGTTGATGGCCAGCAGTGCTGCTGTGTACGCGCCGAGCGCGAAGAAGATCGGATGCGCGATCGTATTGAGGCCGCCGTAGCCGATGATCAAATTATAGCTGGTGGCGAGGATAATGTAGATGCCGATCAGCACGCCGGTGCTGGCAAGGTACTCCATCGGTCAGCCCCCCGCCTGCGCGGTGGCCACTGATTTCGGCGCGGATCGGATGCGGCGGCGCCAGGCCGGGATGCCGCGTGGGAACAGCAGCAGGGCGAAGAACAGCACGCCGTACAGCAGCAGCGCCTGCCATTTTGAGGCGATGAACAGGATGCTGAAGCTTTGCAGCAGGGCCAATCCCACCGCCGCGATGGCGGCCGAGAAGACGCGGCCGAGGCCGCCGATCAGGGTGGCGATCACCGCCGTCAGGATCAGCCCGATCGGCACGTCCGGGGTGACGCCCGCACGGGTGCCGTAGAGCCAGATTCCGGCCACGATCAGCAGCGCGGCGATGGCGCCGGACAGGATGTAGGCGCGCATCGCGCTGATGCCGTAGATCTCAGACAGTTTTTCGTTGTCCGCCACCGCCAGCATGAATTGGCCGTCGCGGGTGAAACGGATCACCAGATACAGCGCGATCAATATCCCCACCGTCAGGCCGACCGCCTGCAGGTCCCAATCGGTGACGGCAATGCCGCCGACAATGCGTACCGGCGACATCACGCTGGGGAAGATCGTTTCCGGCTCTGTGCCGAACAGCAGGGTCAGCAGGAAGGCAACGAACTGCGAAAA
>DATNEJ010000071.1:0-17723 GCA_035606775.1 Acetobacteraceae bacterium
GTGTTGCGCGCGGGATAGATCTTGCGCGTCGCGGTGTGCGCGATGTCCAGCATCTCCTCGGAGTTACGCGCGCGCACCACGCCGAACTCGTTCATCACCGCCTCGGTGACCGCATCGTCCCCGGCGATCGAAGCAGTGTGCGACTTTGCGGCCTTGGTGCCGAGCTCGCTGCGGCCGACCTTCTGCATGACGATCGGCTTGCGGGCGGCGCGCGCGGCTTCCAGCGCGGCGATCAACCCGGGCGCCTCGCGGATGCCTTCGGCGTACACGGCGATCACATCGACCTCGGGATTTTCCGCGAGCCAGCCGATGCATTCGCCAACCGTCACGTCGCCTTCGTTGCCGGTCATGACGCAGAGCGATGCGCCGATCCCGCGGTTGCGTGCCAGGGTGTAGAGGTGCGTGCCATACGCGCCCGACTGGCTGGCGATGCCGATCCGCCCGGGGACCGGCCAGCCGCTGTCGAACGATGAGGAGAATGTTGCGTAATACGCACGGCGCGCATCGAACACGCCTAGGCAATTGGGGCCGAGGATGCGCATGCCGTGTGCGCGCGCGTCGGCGACCATCTTCGCCTGCACGGCTTCGCCCGCCTCGTCCATTTCGGCGAAGCCGGCGGTGAACATCACCACGGCTTTCACGCCGCGTTTGGCCAATTCCACCACCGCCGGCGCGGCGACTTCCGCTGCCACCGCAACGATTGCCACGTCGGGCGTTTCCGGCAGATCCGCCACGGAGGCGTACGCCTTCAGCCCCTGCACCTCGGTGCGGTTCGGGTTGATCGGGTAGAGCGCGCCTTGGAAACCCTGCGATTTCATGTAGGCGATCGGCCGCCCGCTGATGCGCGTCGGATCGGACGAGGCACCCAGCACCGCGACGGAGCGCGGGGCGAGCAGGGGGGTCAGGCCGGAGAAGCGTGTGGTGACAGACATGGCGACGGACGTTTCCCGTTGGTGGCTTGGCCTTTTCAGGCCGCATCACGCCACTTTGGCTTGGCGCCGCCGGCTCGGCAAGGCAGCCGCGCCAGAGCGTGATCGTCGGAGGCGGAATCGCCGGAGACGTGAATCACGCGACCAAATAAAAGCCAGAGCTTGGTCGGTGCTTCTATCTGTACCGGACAGGCTCTGGCGCGCACACGGCGGATTCATTTCATAACCGGACGAGAAGCCTCAACCGGTCTTCACCGCCGCTGGCTGCCGTTCCAGCCAGTCCGCGTACATCTCGCGAAGCTTCGCCTTCTGCACCTTGCCTGTCGCGGTGTGCGGCAGTTCGGTCACGGTGACGACATCGTCCGGCAGCCACCACTTCGCCACCTTGCCTTCGAGCAAGGCCAGAATCTCCTGCCTGGTCACGCTCGCACCTTCCTTGCACTGCACCAGCAGCAGTGGCCGTTCCTGCCAGCGTGGATGCCGCGCGGCGATCACCGCGGCTTCCAGCACCGCGGGATGCGCGACGGCCAGGTTCTCCAGCTCGATCGAGCTGATCCACTCGCCGCCGGACTTCACCACGTCCTTGGCGCGATCGGTGATGGTGATGAATCCCTCCTCGTCCATCGTGCCGACATCGCCGGTGCTGAACCAGCCGTCCTTGTCCACCGTCGCCTCGTTCTCGCGCTTGAAATAACTGGACAGCACCCACGGACCGCGCGACTGGATGATGCCGACGCTCTTGCCGTCGCGCGGCAACTCCCGTCCGTCAGCGTCGGCAATCCGCATCTCGATGCCGTAGACCGCGCGCCCCTGCTTCAACTGGATAGCGATGCGCTGCTCCTGGTCCAGCGTGTCGTGCCGGGGCAAAAAGGTGCCGATCGTGCCCAGCGGGCTGAGCTCGGTCATCCCCCACGCATGCACCAGGGTCGCGCCGAAATAGTCGCGCAGCTTCTCGATCACGACGCGCGGCACGGCGGTGCCGCCCGACAGGACCCGCTGCAGCTTCAGGTTCGACAGATCGATCCGCTCCCGGTTCTGCTCCAGCCATGCGAATAGAGTGAGCCAAACGGTCGGCACGGCACCGGCGAAAGTGATGTCCTCGGTGCGGATCAACTCGAACAGGCTCTCGCCGTCCAGCTTCGCACCGGGCAGCACGAGTTTAGCGCCGGTTGCCGCCGCCGCATACGGAATGCCCCAGCAATTGACGTGGAACATCGGCGCGCAGGGCAGCAGCGAATCGCGCGCCGAGATCGCCATGGTATCGGCCGCCATCAGGCCGAACGTGTGCAGCACCGTGGAGCGATGGCTGTACAGCACGCCCTTGGGATTTCCTGTCGTTCCCGACGTGTAGCACAGCGAGGACGCGCGGTTTTCGTCGAACACCGGCCACTCGAAGTCTTCAGTCGCCGTCTCCAGCAGCGCCTCGTAGGAATAGAGATGGGTCACCTTGATCTTCGGCAGGTCCGCCTCGTCGCACAGAGCGATGAAGATCGGTGGCAGCCGCAGATAAGGGGAAAGCGATTCGACCAGCGGTGCGAAAATAGGATCGAAGAAGATCAGCCGGTCTTCCGCGTCGTCGATGATATAGCGGACCTGGTCGGGAAACAGCTTCGGATTGACCGTGTGCAGCACCGCACCGACGCCGCTGACGCCGAAGAACAACTCCAGGTGCCGGTGATGGTTCATCGCCAGGCTCGCGACCCGTTCGCCGTTCGTCAGCTTCATCCGGCGCAGCACCGTCGCCAATTTCCGTGCCCGCACCGCCGTGCTCACCCAGTTGGTGCGATGCAGGAGGCCATCCGCCATCCGGGAAACAATCTCTCCGTTCGGCCGATAGCGTTCGGCGTAGTCGATGAACGAGGAGATCAGCAGCGGGCGCTGCTGCATCAGGCCGAGCATAGGGTCCTCCCGGATGGTCTTCTGCCGAAAGAGCGTATGCGGTTCCGATCAGGGGGAGCAACTGATCGTTGCCGAGCCGATCAAACTCGGCTGCACCCGTCGGTCACACCACCACGCCTCGCCCCGGTGCCGGATGCACCCAGCGGTCGGCGACGAAGCCGCGCAGCGTGACCGTTCCGTCCCGTACCGCGCCCAGCTTTTCCGCGACGCGGCGGGACCGGACATTGTCGGCCATGATGAAGCTGAACAGCCCGGGCCATCCAAACCGCGCAAAGGCCCAGTCACGCACCGCCGCGGCGGCCTCCGTGGCGAGGCCACGCCCCCAGAACGGGCGCGCCAGGCCCCAGGCCAGTTCCGGCTCCGGCCAGTCGGCGGGATGCAGCACGCCGACCCGGCCGGCGAACTGCCCGTCCACCTCCACCGCAAGGAACCCGTAGCCGCGCAGCCCCCATTGGCCCAGCGCCGCCTCCATCAGGCCCCAGGTCTCCTCCCGGGACAGCACCCGCCCGCCCAGGAACTGCCGGACCTCCGGGTCCGCGTTCATGGCGGTGTAGCCATCCCAGTCCCCGGCGTGGAATGCCCGCAGCAGCAGCCGCCCGGTGCGCAGGGCAGGGATCTCGATCACCGTCCCTGGCAGGACGCCGCTCATCGCACCGGCGGCCCGGCCCGCGACACCCGCCAGCCATTGCCGCCTTCCTGCTTGATCTCGCGCCCCGCCATCTGCGCCCGCCGCAGCAGCGCCCGGATATCCTCATCCCCGCCAGGCGAGCGACTGGCAATGCCGATCGACAAGGTGAAGCGGGCCACGGCCTGCCGATCGGGGGCGCCGTCGCCGCCGCCCGGGTTGAGCGTCTGTGCGCACAGCGCCTCTCCGCGCTCCGCCGCCGTCATGTGGTCCATGCCGTCCAGCCAGACGGCGAACTCGTCAGGACCCACCCGTGCCACCGGGTCCGATGGCCGCACCATGGTCCGCAGCAGGGTGGCGGCGCGGACCAGCACCCGGTCGCCGGCATCGCGGCCATGTGCCTCGTTCACCCGCTTCAGGTCGTCGATGTCCAGCAGGATCAAGGTTCCGCCCAGCCCGTCGCGGTCCAGCCGGTCAATGTGTCGCTCCGCCTCGTCCATGAACCAGCGGCGATTCGGCACGCCGGTCAGCCGGTCGATGGCGCTTTCCGGCGACCCATGCTCCATCATCACCCGTATCAACCCGCCGACAGACGCGGCGAAAACGTGGTCGCGCTGGTCCCAGGTCCGCGATCCTGGCATCCGCCACAGCACCAGCCCGCCCGGACGCGCCGGTGGCAGCGCCCAGGGGCAGACCAGGATGGGCCGCCGGTCGGCACCGATGCCGTGCAGCGGCTTGCCCGACGAGCGCCCCAGCAGCCCGCCGGCGGCCGTGGTGATGCCCGGGCCGCTGAGACCAACGGCATGCAGCAGCACCGGTCCGGCCTTGCGATCGCTCATGTCGAGGATCGCCGCGCCTTCCAGCTCGGCGGCGCCGCAAAGCTCATCGAGCGCCGCGGCAATCATCCCAGGAGGCCCGCTCACGTCCATCAGTCTCTCCGTCCCGTCCTTCCGCGCAGCCCCTATCTTCTGTCAATCGCTGCTCGGCTGGGCGAGCACGCGGAAACCGGCGCCCCGCGAATCGCCCCGCGGCATTGTTGCGACTCGGCGGCGGTATTCTCAAACGCTTTCTCGCGCGCGCCGCGCATGTGTCGGCGTGTTTCCGACGGCTGGTATCGTGCGCCGGCGGGCGGCGATCACACCTCGACCACCATGCCGCCGGTCGCCGGATCGGCGCCGCCGTCCAGCTTGCCATCCTTCATCCGGATCGCGTGGACCCAGGCGAAAGTGTAGCTCTGGGCATGGCGCAGAATAGTGTAGCCCTGCGCTATCAAATCGCGTTCCGCCGAACGCAGGATGCGGTTGGAGATCTCGATCGTGTCGGACACCGCGGCGAAGCGAGGGGCGCACACCGCCTGATGCGCGTCCATGCCGAATTCCATCACGTTCAGCATCACCTGCAGATTGCCCATGGTGATGTAAGTGGCGCCCGGCGCACCCAGCACCAGCAGCGGCTTGTCATCCTTGAATACGATTGTAGGTGACAGCGCGGAGAACCGTGCCTTGCCCGGCGCCAGCGAGCCGGCCCGTCCCGGCCGCGGATCGAACACCGCCATCGCCCCGTTGTACATGAAGCCTAACCCATCGGTGATGACGCCCGAGGGCTGTCCGAGTGTGTGGGTCATGGTGACGGCGTTGCCGCGTTCGTCGACAACGCAGATATGCGTCGTGTGCCGACTTTCCAACCCGCCCGCATTGAAGCGCGGCACCGTTGCCTTGATGCCCACCCGGATGCGTTCGGCCATTTCGGCGGCGTAGGGCCGCGATGTCAGCGCGTCGATAGGCACATCGACAAAGCGTGGGTCGCCCACCTTGGCGTCCTTGTCGGCGGTGGCGATCTTCATCGCCTCCGACACCACGCGAATGTACTCAGGCGTGTTGTGCCCCAAGGCGCGCAGGTCGAATTGCTCCAGGATGGCCAGCATCTCCAGCAGCATGATGCCGCCGCCAGGCGGGTTGTTGGTGGCGATGCGGTAGCCGCGATAGCGGCCCCACAGCGGCGCATTGTCGATCGGCGCGCAGGCGGCGAGGTCTTCGAGCGTGATCAGGCCGCCATTCGCCCGCATGTCGTTGGCGATCCGGTGCGCGACCTCGCCGCGGTACATGTCGTCCGCACCGGCCGTGGCGATGCGCCGGTAGGTGGCGCCCAGGTCGGGATTGCGCAGCGTGTCGCCCACGGCGTGAAGCTGCCCGTTAGGCCGCAGATAGATTTTCCGCGTCGCCGGGAATTTCGTCACGATGTCGATGTTCGCCGGACGGCCGGCGGCAGGCGGACGATGCCAGAATTCCGCGACATGCGGCCGCACCAGGAATCCCTGCTCCGCATAGGCGATGGCCGGCTGCAGCAGTTCGGCCAGCGCCTTCGTGCCAAACCGGGTCAGCGCGCTGTCGAGCGCCCGCAACGTCATCGGTGTGGTGATCGACTGATAGCCGATCTCGTTCACCCGGCCTTCCAGGATGAATCCCCAGCCGTCGTCCGCTTCGCGGATGATGCGGTCGGCCCACATGTCGGGCCGCACCGCGGCGGGCGAGCGCCCATGGAAGTCGATCGTCGTGTGCACGCCCCGCTCGGGCAGATAGAGATGCAGGCAGCCCATGCCGGCGATGCCGCACATCTGCGGATCGACCGCGGTCTGCACCAGCGCGGCGCCGATTGCCGCGTCCACCACATTGCCGCCCGCGCGCAGGATGTCGGCGCCCGCTTCCGCGGCTTCCGGCTGCGCCGCAGAGACCATGCCGTGCGTCATAGCCAGCCTCCTTTCGCCGGATGCAAGCCTATCGCTCGCTGAACAGAACGCCGCCCTTCGCCTTGTTGTCCTTGGAGGACTCAACGATCTGCACCAGCACGGCATCGGCGGAGACGCCAAAATTCTTCACCACCGCGGCGGTGATGTCCTGCACCAGCGCGCGCTTCTGATCCAGGCTGCGGCCTTCCACGGCATAGACATAGACTTCCGGCATAGCGGCCTCCCATTGCATCGTCTCGCGATAAAACCGGTGAGTGCAGGACCGACCGGCACGCGCGCGGTGTGCCAAAGACGGCCAGCTTAGCTACCGTCCCACCCGTCGAACAGGGCCGGTCCCAGGGCACGCGTGGTCATCTGCTCGCGACAATCCACTTGATTGCGGCGAAATGTCTTCCTACCTCCATTAGCAACGGATCCGGGCCCCTCTGGCGAGGACCACGGCAGAGTGCCGTCCAACCTCGCGATGTCGGATCGCCGTGTTTCGCGCCCACGCGCGAATGGCACGGTCTTCTGTGGGGTCCGGCCATTCTCCGATGCCCGCAGCCGATCGATGCCCACGGTGCCTTCACCGAGGAGTGGTAGACGTGCACATGCGAGGTACTGACCTGAACCCGATGCCCCAGCGTCCGCCGACGGCGGAGCAGGACCACGAGCGGCGGCTTCAGTTGCTGATCCGCCGGCTGCCGCAACGCCTGCAGAATGCCATAAGCTGGCTGCGGCGTCCGGGCGCGCGCTGGGTACGCATTCCCACCGGGCTGCTTCTGGTGCTGGCCGGTCTTCTCGCCGTCCTGCCAGTCTTCGCCCTGTGGATGCTGCCGCTTGGCCTTGTTCTGCTGGCCGAGGACGTCAAGCCGGTGCGCCGCGCGACGGGCCGCGTCCTTGCCTGGATCGAGCATCGCCGGCCGCACTGGATGGGGCTTCCGCAAGCCTCGAACCATCAACCATGTCTTTCCGGAAAGGAGACATCATGAACGCGCCTCTCTACACCCCCCGGCCTGTCGGCAGGGCAGGTCCGGACGCCGCCGTCCTCGATGTGGGGCTGCGGCGCTACATGCTTTCCGTCTACAACTACATGGCCGCGGGACTCGCGCTTACCGGCGTCGTGGCCTACGCGGCGGTGACGACCGGGTTCTACCAGCAGATCGCCGCCACGTCGCTGATCTGGGTGGTGATGTTCGCGCCGCTGGCCGCCGTGCTGTTCCTGGGCATGCGCATCGAGCGCATGAGTGTCAGTTCGGCACAGGCCGTCTTCTGGGGCTTCGCGGCCATCATGGGCCTGTCGCTCGCCGGCATCCTGCTGGTCTACACCGGCACCAGCATCGCCCGTGTGTTCTTCATCAGCGCCGGCACCTTCGCGGCCATGAGCCTGTATGGCTACACGACGAACCGTGACCTGTCGCAGTTCGGCTCCTTCCTGTTCATGGGGCTGATCGGCATCGTGCTGGCGAGCATCGTCAACATCTTCGTCGGCTCCAGCGCGCTGCAGTTCGCGATCTCGGTCATTGGCGTGCTGCTGTTCACCGGCCTGACCGCCTGGGATACGCAGCGGATCAAGCAAGTGTACTTCACCATCGGCGGTGGCGACATGACGAAGCCGGCCCTGATGGGCGCGCTGACCCTGTATCTCGACTTCATCAACCTGTTCGTCATGCTGCTGCAGCTGACAGGCGACCGGCGTGGCCGATAACCCGCGGCACAGGCATCGGGTCCGCTGACCATGCAGTGGCTCTCGGACCCGGATATCTGGGCAAGCTTCGTCACCCTGTCGGCGCTCGAAATCGTTCTCGGCATCGACAACCTGGTGTTCATCGCCCTGCTGGCTGGCCGCCTTCCGGCCGAACAGCAGGACCGGGCCAGAAGGCTGGGCCTGGCGCTGGCACTGGGAACGCGGCTGGCGCTGCTGTGGTCGATCGTCTGGCTGACCCATCTGACCCACCCCGTGCTGTCCCTCGCAGGTCACGCATTCTCCTGGCGAGACCTGATCCTGATCGGCGGCGGCGGGTTTCTGCTGTACAAGGGCACGCGGGAGATTCACGTCCGCGTGGAAGCCGAGGACGAGGAGGAGAAAGCCGGCCGCGGCAAGGTCGGCTTCGCCGGTACGGTCGCACAGATCATGCTGCTCGACGTGGTGTTCTCGCTCGACAGCGTGATTACCGCGGTGGGGATCGCCCAGCAGATCTGGGTGATGGTCGCGGCGATCGTGGTCGCGATGGCGGTGATGCTGGCGGCTTCGGGCCCGCTGTCGGCGTTCATCGAACGGCACGCCTCGGTGAAGATGCTGGCGCTGTCGTTCCTGCTGCTGATCGGCATGGTACTGGTCGCGGACGGCGTCGGCTTCCACGTGCCGCGTGGCTACATCTACGCTGCCATGGGCTTCTCGGTCCTTGTGGAGAGTCTGAACCTGCTGGCGGCGGGCCGCCGCCGAAACAGAAAGGAGATCATGCAATCGAACCGGATCGTTGCGACACCGCGCGCCCGGAGGCCACAATGAGCGCGGCGCGCCTGGATACTCTGCGCCGCCTCACGGAGCGCGGGGTGGAGTTCCTGCTGTTCACCAGCCGCTGGCTGCTGGCGCCGATCTATCTTGGCTTGGCGCTGGGCCTCGCGGTGCTGCTGATCAAGTTCGGCCAGCACGCCGTCGCGCTGCTCGGCCACGCCCTGACGAGCGATGGCGAGGAGACCATCATCGGGGTGCTGGCGCTGATCGACCTGGCACTGATGGGCAGCCTCGTGGTGATGGTGATGTTTGCCGGCTACGAGAATTTCGTGTCGAAGCTGGATCTCGCCAGTCACCGTGACAAGCCGGGCTGGATGGGTCATGTCGATTTCAGCGACCTGAAGCTCAAGCTGATGGCGTCCATCGTGGCGATCTCGGCAATCCAGGTGCTGGAAAGCTTCATGAATGTCGCGCAACTCAGTGACCGCGAACTGGCCTGGAGCGTGGGTATCCACGCGACCTTCGTGATATCCGGCGTGCTGCTTGCGGTGATGGATCGCCTGGGCGGCAAGTCGCACGCCCCGGCGCAGACGTCGCCGGCCAGCATATCAACCATGATGCCAGGCGAGGCAACCTTGCGGATCCCGGCTGCACAGCGCCGGCGATTCGCGGCCATACCCCATTTATCGAGGCCTTTGGCAGGAGAGCCAAATGGATGAAAGAATCCTGAACAATCGCAGAGCCGCGCTGGAAGACGCGTTCTTTGCCAGACAGAACGACGCGCTGCTGCGGCGGCTGCGCGAAGCGGATGGAGCGCGGTCAAGGAAGGAGTCGCTTTCGGCCGCGACCGGCATCAAGGATGAGGCCCTGCTGCAACAGCTCGATTCGCTTGGTATCGACGCCGATGCACTCATCGCTTTTGCACTGGTTCCCCTTGTCAGAGTGGCGTGGGCGGATGGCAGTATCGACAGTAATGAGCGGCGAGCGGTGCTGTCGCGAGCTCAGGCCGCGGGCCTTCCCGCGCAGGGCACCGGCCGCAAGTTGTTCGAAAACTGGCTGGCCGAACCGCCGCCGCCGGCAGTGTTCTCTGCCTGGAAGGCGTATATCGGTACGCTGGGCGATGAAAGGCGTGACCTTCTGAAGGCGGAGATACTGGACCGGACGCGCGCCGTGGCCGCCGCGGCGGGCGGATTCCTCGGCATGCTGGGGACGGTTTCGCCCGCAGAGGAACGCGTGCTACGCGAAGTGGAGGCAGCGTTCGAGTAGAGTGCGATAAGGCTTCCGTGCGGGTTGGCCTGAGTGCGAACCCGCACGGCCTGGATCGGCCCCGGTATGGGGCGCTTCCGTTACCGCGGAGCAGGATCGCCGTAATATGTGAATCGCGCTCTTGGCCAAAGCCTCGAGAGTGATCGCCTTGCCTGTCGGAAGCGATCCCGCTTCAGGAGCGAGGAGGTGCCGATGAGCCAGGATATCGAATCGCCGCATGTCGGTTTCAGGCAACCATCGTGGTGTGGTCCGTCGCCTGCTGTTCGCGTCACGGGGCCGCGGGCGGAGCAAGGTGTAAAGCAGGCAGGTGTATAACCCGACCCGGCGGAGGCGCTGAACGCGTCAACGCCTTCGCCTGCGATCACGCGTAGAGCCCATTCGGTGCAGATAGAAGCGCAGAATGGGCTCTACGACTTTGTTTGATCGCGTGATTCACGTCTCCGGCGAGTCCGCCTACGACGATCACGCTCTAATCGTTCGGCATCATCTTGCGCATGACCGCATCCAGGCTGAAGCTCGCGGGCTTTTGCCGAATCGGATAGTCTTTGAAGCTCTCCAGCCACTGCGCGACGATCGCCTGGGTCGGAACGACGAGGAAGGCGCGCTGGAACATCCAGGTGTCGTACTCGAACGATGTATCGCCACGCTCGAACGGGTCGGAGCGCAGGTTATAGAACTTCGGCACCCTGAAATTGGTGAACTCCCGTCGCCAGATATCGATGCCCTCGTGCTCCATCGCCTTGAAAACGGCTTTCCAGTCGCCGTAGCGGACGGCAACCAGCTCCCCGTCGTCATCCCAGTACAGGAACTCCTTGCGCGGTGCCTCCTTCGCATCACCTTTGAAGAACGGCATCAGGTTGTAGCCGTCGAGATGCACCTTGAACGTCTTGCCGTTGGCCGAGTAGCCGTTGCGGCACTTCGCCACAATGTCCGGCTCGCCGGCCGCCGCACAGAACGTGGGGATCAGGTCGTAATGGGAGAACATCTCATTGTAGATCGTGTTCGGCTTGATAACCCCGGGCCAGCGGATCAAGGTTGGGACGCGGAAACCGCCTTCCCAGTTGGTCGCCTTCTCGCCACGGAACGGTGTCGTGCCGCCGTCGGGCCACGTCATCACCTCCGCACCGTTATCGGTCGTGTAGATGACGATCGTGTTGTTCGCGATACCCAGATCGTCCAACTTTTTCAGCAGGTCCCCGACATGGCCGTCATGCTCGACCATCCCGTCGGGATACAGCCCCTTGCCCGTCTTGCCTTCCGACGCCGGCTTCAGATGCGTGTTTACGTGCATCCGGGTGGAGTTGAAGTAGCAGAACCACGGTTTGCCGGCCTTTTGCTGCCGGTCGATGAAATCGATAGCGCGGGCCTTCGTCTCCTCGTCGATCGTCTCCATGCGCTTCTTCGTCAGCGGTCCGGTGTCTTCTATCTTGCCGTCCGCTGTCGAATGAATGACACCGCGTGGCCCGAAGCGCTTACGGAACGCTGGGTCCTTGGGATAGTCGGGATTCTCCGGCTCCTCCTCCGCATTCAGGTGGTACAGGTTGCCGTAGAACTCATCGAAGCCATGATTGGTCGGCAGGAACTCGTCCCTGTCGCCCAGGTGGTTCTTGCCGAACTGGCCGGTGGCATAGCCCAGCGCTTTGAGGAATTCGGCGACCGTCGGGTCCTGGGGCTGCAGGCCGACATCGGCGCCGGGCAGGCCGACCTTCGTCAAGCCGGTACGGATCGGTGCCTGGCCGGTGATGAAGGCCGCTCGGCCCGCGGTGCAGCTCTGTTCCCCATACCAGTCGGTGAACATTGCGCCTTCATTGCCGATCCTATCGATATTCGGCGTGCGGTATCCCATGATGCCGCGGTGATAAATGCTGGGATTGAACCACCCGATGTCATCGCCCATGATCATCAGGATGTTTGGCTTCTCCGCCGTCTGACCGTTCGGCTGCGCTGCGCCTTGCGTGGTCTGCGCCTGCGCTGACTGAATCAGGGTTCCCGCTGCGGCGAGAGAGCTGCCGCCCAACAGCATCGCGCGTCGGTCAAGGCGGACGCGTCCGTTTCCATCGTCGCTCATCTGACTTCCCCCGAAGGCCCGGTGCGGGCGCTCAAGGCGAGTAGGCCGTTGCTCCCCGGCTGCCAGGCAATGAAGATTCTCGTGAGCAGTCGTGTCGGGTTACAAATAATTTTCCGTTACATTACGCCGAGGGCGACCCATCCTTAGAACCAGCGCAATCACGCTCGCCCGGCGCCGAAATGATAAACGCCAATCTGCTCGAAGACCGCGTAGATGCGATTGGCGTAGTCGGTAAACTCCGGATACTCGCCAAGGTGCACCGGGCGCGGCCTGGGCAGATCGATCTTTATCTCCTCGATGATGCGCCCAGGGCCTCGCGACATCACCAGGACACGGTCCGATAGTCCAATCGCCTCTTCGATGGAGTGGGTAATGAACATGACCGTCTTTCGCGTCTCCATCCACAGCAGCTCAAGGTCATGGCGAATCTGCGTTCGCGTGATCGCGTCGAGTGCGCCGAACGGCTCGTCCATCATCAGGATTGACGGCTCGTGAACCAGTGCGCGGGCGATCGACACGCGCTGGCGCATGCCGCCCGAAAGCTGGGACGGATATCTCTCCTCGGCGCCGGCCAAACCAAGCTTCTGAAACAGATCGGCGGCGCGCTTGCGCGCCATGTCGCGATCGAGGCCACGGATCTGCTGCTGGAGCAGGACGTTGTCCATGGCGGTTCGGAAATCCAGCAGCAAATGATCCTGAAACACGATGCCGATATCGGTCAGCGGCCGGTCCAGCAGGTGGCTATCCACCAGAATGGTACCCTCCGTGGCCGGAATCAGCCCGGCCGATATCAGCATCAGCGTGCTTTTGCCGCATCCCGACGCACCGATGATGCTGACGAACTCACCGGGCTTGATCGCGAAATCAACCGGGCCCAGCGCATGTGTCCGGCCGGATCGTGAGGTGAAGGTTTTGGAAATCCGGCGGCCGGCAATGGCGGCTCCGGGCCTGACCGGCTGGCGCGCGGGGTGCAAAACGGCACTGTCCATCTTCTCTCTCCCTATGCCCGCGGCGCTCGTCAGCGGTACTTCAGCCACGGCATGATGAGCCGTTCGAGTGACGAAACGGCGAGACTGAAGAACAGGCCCATGAAGGCGGTTGCCAGGATGGCAGCAAACATCAAGGACATGTCCATCATGCCGAGCGCCTGCACGATCATGAAGCCAAGGCCCTCGCTCGATCCGACAAACTCGATGACAATCACCGCGGTCACTGCATAGACCGTGGCGATCTTGAGGCCCGAAAAGATGTGCGGCATGGCGGCCGGCAACTGAAGGCGGATGAAGGTCTGCCACCGCGTGGCGCCCATGGACTGCGACAAATAATACAACCTCACATCAATCGAATGGAATCCTGCGATGCTGTCAACGAGTACCGGGAAGAATGTAATGAAGGTGGTGAGCGCCAGCTTCGGCATGATGCCGACACCAAACCAGGTCACGAACAATGGTGCGGTAATGGTTTTCGGGATGATCTGAAGAAACACGATCAACTGATAGGCGCCGCGCTCCAGCGACTGGAATGTCACGATAAGGTAGGCCAGCGCGATGCCCACAACGCCCCCGATCAGGAAGGCCCAGACGATCACCTCCCCGGTGGCGAGAGCGTTGCGCCAGATGTCGGGAAAATCGGTATAGAACCGGACCAGGAATTCCGACGGCCGGGGCACCAGGTAGGAAGGGATCTGAAAATAGATTTCGGCATATTCCCAGATCACCAGTGACAGGGCGATGGTCAGGGTGGGAAGCAGCGCCCCGGCCACGCGGCCGTCCAAGGCAAGGCTGCTGACCCAAAGGTTGCTTCCTTGCCTGGCGCCTGCTGCTTCGCTCACGCTGCCGCGCCCCTCAGCGGGGACGTCCGGACGGGTCGGGTACTGTGGTGCCGCCATCCCGATCCAGGCTCATTTGCAGGCGGGCAGGGGCTTCGGAAGATAGGCATCTGTATAGATATCCGTCACCTTCAGGGTCGGTTTCAGGCCCATGTATTTGGTCATCACATCGTACGTGGTGTTCCACAGTGCCGGTGACGCCTCACCGACACCGGGGGAGTCCTTGACGCAGATGAAGGGAGCGATGCCTTCGTTGAGCTGGGTCAGCAAGGTTTTCCGGTCCAGCTTGATCTCCGGATATTGGTGCTGCAGGGCGCTGATCGCCTCATCCGGGTGCGACAGGACATCGTGCCAGCCTTTGAGCGAGGCGGCGACGAAGCGCTTGTACAGATCAGGGTTGGCGTTCAGCTTGTCGGTGCGTGCTGCCAGCACGAAGTTGACCAGCCCGATCCCCCAGTCCTGAAAGAACATGTCGGAAACTTTGTCGCCGCGATGCCGCATCTCGATGGAGATGCTGTTCGGGTCCCCCGCCACCGCGTCGATCTTGCCTTCCTCAAGCATGCTGACATGCGCCGACTGATCGACATTGATGACCTTGACCTGGTCGCTGATCCCGTTCTTGGCCAGCAGCGCCTTGACCATGGGAATCTGCGCGCATCCCGGGCACACGCCGATGGTTTTGCCGATGAGGTCCTTGGGCGTCTTGATGTTCTCCTTCGACAGGAACCCAAGCGACATGAAATTGCCCTGGATCGGCGCAGCAATGATCTTCAGCGGCGCGCCCTTGTTGATCAGGCTGATGACGATGCTGGCGTTTATGAACCCGACATCGTTCTGCCCCGCCGCAGTAATCTGTGCGGTAGTCGAGGATCCCTTGCCTTCAACAATGGTCAGATCGATCCCTGCGTCCTTGTAGTAGCCTTTTTCCTTCGCAAGAAAGAACCCCGCTTGCGCCGGCTGCGCCAGGAAATTGAGCGTCAGCTTCATCGGGTCCGTGGCATGCGCCGTTTCAGCGGCGGTAACCAGCCCCGCGGCAAGCGCGAACGTCCCCAACGTGGCGGCGCGTCGAGTTTTACTCAGTTTGAACATCGGCCCCTCCCTTCGTATTTTGTATAAGCTTCAGTTCTGTGTGGCCCTCCAGGGCAACAGGAGTCGTTCCAGCAATCCCACGAACGCGCTGAGCGCCAGGCCGATCAGGGCGGCGACAAACAGTGCCGCAAACGCCAGCGACAGGTCGTGGTTGGCCGTTGCGCGCAGGATGAGGTAGCCGAGCCCGTCATTCGATCCCACAAACTCCGAGACAATGACGACGGTGACCGCGAGCACGATGGAAATCTTCATGCCCGAGAATATGTACGGCAGAGCCGTCGGAAGGCGCAGATACCACAGGGTCTGCAAGCGCGTGGCGCCCATCGAGCGCGAGATATGGAACAGCCGCGGGTCAAGCGATTGAAAGCCGGTGATGGTGTCCACCATGATCGGAAAGAACACCAGCAGTGCCGCCACGATCACCTTGGGCAATCCGCCGAAGCCGAACCACACCAGCAACAACGGCACCAGCGCGATCTTCGGCACCACGTTCAGAAACACCAGGAACGGATACAGGGTCTTCTGCATCACCGGCACCGTGACGATCAGGAAGCCGAGGGGCACCGCGGGGAGCGCGCCGGCGAGGAAGCCGATCACCGTCAACGCCGCGGTGGATCGTGCCTGCGGCCAGATGCGATCGAAATTGATGTATATCCGGCTCAGGAAGTCCGTGGGCGCGGGCAAGATCAGGTCCGAGACGTGCCCGAAGGCGACAAAGGCCTGCCAGATTGCCAGGAAGCCGACGAACCACAGCGTCACCTCGGCAATGTGGCGCAGCCGATGGAATCCCGCCCTGTCGGTGGCATCCATGTCCGCCAACCGTTTCCCCCTATTTGACGGCCGTTGGAACCTTCAGGTTGAAAAGCCGAGCGGCATTCAGGCCAAGCACGTTGCGCTGCGCCTGCTCACTCAGGAACGGTAGTCGCGCGATGATGCCTGGCGTGTCGAAATCGAAGTGAGGCCAATCCGATGAAAACAGCAACTGCGTTTCGGCGTTGATCATTTCGAAAGTCAGCGCCGTCGCTTTCAGGTTGGTCCGCTCCATCGGTTGGCTCGAATACCAGCAATTCTCCCGCATATATTCGCTCGGCAGCCGCTTGAGCTGCGGCGCCTCCGAGGTGCGCATCAGGTACTGATCATCCAGCCGCTGCATCAGGAACGGCACCCAAGCCAGGCCGCTTTCGATCCAGATGCTTTTCAGCTTTGGAAAGCGCTCGGGGATGCCGTTCAGCACCCAGTTCGTCATGTGCACCATGTTGCACCAGACGAAGCCCAAGGCGTGCATGCCCAGGAACCGGTTCATGGTCGCAAGGGAGGGGTCGTTCCAGTTATAGCCGGCATGAAAAGCAATCGGCAGACCGCGCTCCTCCAGCATCGCGTAGAGGCGCATGTAGTCATTGTGATGGACTGGCTTGTACCGCACGCTGGTGACGCAGAACCCGACGATCCCCTTGCAGTCACCGAAATCCTCGACCATCTGGATCGCCGCTTTCGGTGAGTTGAACGGCAGGTAGGCGAGCGACTTGATTCGGTCGTCGGCGGACAGGATATTCTCCACCAGCCAGCGCGTGTAGGCACGGCCGAGCGGCACTTCCATGTCGAATTGCGGATGGACGCCTAGCTGGAGCATGGGTGTCGGAAACACCACAATGTTGTCCAGGCAGAGACCGTGCATCACCCGCCTGGTCAAGGTCACGTCGCGATGCACGCTGGTGTCGTCGATTTTTTCGCGGATATCGAGCTGATGCGGGATGCGCCCGCCGACATCCTGATAGCGCAGGCCCAGATCCGCATTGATACCATAGGGCGGCGCACCCACACGCTCCTTCTGGAAGCGCACGGCCTGGTCGCGGATCACGGGATCCTCGATATACTGCACAATGTGTGCCCAGGAGATGCTTTCCATGTGGTGGGCATCGACGTCGACGATGAACCAGTCGGCAATCCCCTGGCGCCTGGCGTCTTCCCGGGCATGCGCGAGAATATCGCGGGTATCCGAGTAGATGCCGATTTCCTCGATCGGTCTGGCCTCTTGAAACTGCGTGTCCATCGGACTCTCCTGAAGTCTGATCCCCAACCCTGACCCGCGTGGGGGACACTGCCTATTCGTCGGGGCGGCGGCGGTACCACATGCCCAGTTCCATCGGCCCGAGCCGCAGCGCGCGCAGCAGTTCGGCGACCGCGGACAAGACTTCGGTGGCGGTGATGTATCGGTCGCCTAGGCCGACCAACGGACGAAACGTGCGCTCTTCGCCATCGCTTTTGGCCACGTAGAGTTTCAGTGCCGTCGTCATTATGCGTTGAACGGCCTCATCGCTGATCAACGCGGCATCCCCGGCAGCGATCGCCTGATTGGCATCGCGCCACAGCCGGTCCGACGACTCTTCGATCCAGCCGTAGGGATTGTTGGTCCGTTCGTTGCTGTCAGACGCGGACATAGACATTCCCGTCGCGCACGACGGCGTCGACGCGCTGCAGATGCAGATCGGGATGTCCGGCGTTGCGGCCGGTTCGCACGTTGTACTCGTAGCCGTGCCAGGGGCAGACGATATGCAGATCTTCATCGCTGTAGCGCATGCCGGAGACGGTGCGATCCGCACCGACCGGTTCCAGCACCTTGGCGAACAGCCGCCCTTGGCACACCGGTCCGCCCTGGTGAGCGCAACGGTTTTGCCAGGCATGCACCTCATCTCCGAGGCGGAATATTCCTACTTCGGTATCGCCGCACTTGAACACGAGCCGGCCGCGATCGGGCACGTCCTCGAGCGCCGTCACGAAGATCTCTTGCACCACGCTCCTCCTGCCCGGCGTTCGCTGCGGCGACGCCTGGTCTTTG
>DATNEJ010000106.1:0-6441 GCA_035606775.1 Acetobacteraceae bacterium
TCACGCAGCGGCTGCGCGGTCGGACCCGGGTAGGCATTCTGCCAGTCGAGATGCATCCACTCCTTGATCGAGGCGCGATCGAGCGGACCCAGCGAGCCGAGCATCAGGTAGATGCGGGTCGCTTCATACAGGAAGGCAGGATTGTCGAAGTTCTTCCGCATCTGCCCTTCCAGGCGGAACACCAGGCGGGGCAGCAGGATGTTATCCAGCGCGTGGCGATAGACCTGCGCCGCACCGGCGGCGAGCTTTCCTGTTTGCGACAGACCGGGGAACCATTGCATCGGCGGCGGTGGTGCATCCGGGCCGAACGGCAGCGCGCGTGCCTGGTCCAGCACCGGCGCGACGCGCAGCAGGTCGGCATCCGCCACCGGCTCAAGCGGCAATGCCTGTGCCGCCTTGGTGTAGGCAGCGAGTGCGGCGGATTCCTGCGCGACCGCCGTCTGATTGGCGGAACGGGTTTGCAGCAGCGCGGCGCCCCCGATGATCGCCACCAGCGCAGCAAGGCCGGCCGCGCCGAGGCGCAGGAACACGTTGCGGCGCACCGCCGCCGGATCGCGCGAGACCAGGGTGGCCTCGCCGAAGATCACTTCTTTCAGCAGGCGGGTCAGGAAGTAGCTGCGCCCCTGCTCCGGCCGCAGAGACGGTGCACGCTGCTGGTCGATGCCGAAACCACGGGCCAGCGCGCCGGTCAGCCGATCGATCGGCGTGCCTTCTTGCGTGCCGGACGCGATATAGGCACCGCGCAGCAGCGGCGCCGGGTCCAGCCGGGAACCGCCGAACGCTTCCTGCATGAATTCCGTCAGCGGCGCCTGCAAACTGGCGACCTGCGCGGGGAACCCGGCAATGGCGGTCCGCCGATCGGGACTACGTTCCGCCTGCAACCGGTCGAGCAGCCGCTGATTCAACCGCTCCACCAGCAGGCCGAATTCCGCGGCGAAGGCCCCGGCGGTGCCGCCTTCCGACTTGTTCAGCGGGAAGGTCATGCC
The DNA here is from genome assembly GCA_035606775.1 of Acetobacteraceae bacterium. Lineage (GTDB taxonomy): Bacteria > Pseudomonadota > Alphaproteobacteria > Acetobacterales > Acetobacteraceae > Rhodopila. Next base: position 987 of record DATNEJ010000106.1, read on the forward strand.
CCAAACCTGCGCGCGCCGTTCCCGGTCCAGATCGTCGAAGAATTCGGTGAAGCCGGCAATCAGGTCGGCCTTGGTGAACAGCGCGTAGACCGGCATCCGCACGCCAAGCTGGTCAGACAACTCCTTCACGCGGCGGCGGATCGCGCGTGCATGCGCCAGCCGCTCCGGCTGCGGCGCGGCGGCGATGTCCGTCATGGCGATGGCGACGATCACGCCGTTCAGCGGCTGGCGCGCGCGGGTGCGCTTGAGCAGGCCCAGGAACGCGTCCCAGCCCGCCTTGTCCACCGCCGCGTCGCTGTCCTGCGTGGTGTAGCGGCCGGCGGTGTCGATCAGCACCGCATCCTCGGTGAACCACCAGTCGCACATGCGCGTGCCACCGACGCCGGCCACCGCGCTCTGCCCCATTTCGGCAGCGAGCGGGAATTTCAGGCCGGCATTCAGCAATGCGGTGGTCTTGCCGGCGCCGGGCGGGCCGATGATGGCGTACCACGGCTGTTCATACAGATAGCCGCGCGAGCCCGACGCCTTCTTCAAGAGGCCCAGTGCGTTGGTCAGCTTTTCCCGCATCGCCGCAGCTTCCTCGGCGGAAGCGGACGCGGTGGTGTCAGCCGTTGCGGTGACGCCGCTGACCAGCGCGTCGTCATTCTTCCGGCGGCGCCGGTCGAGCCAGAAATTCACCCCGCCCCAGATCAGCACCATCACGACGATGACAGCGACGCGGATGTACCAGGGCTCCAGGAACGACAGAAACGGCCCGAACCACCAGACCAGCAGGCCTAGCAGCACGACGCCGATGAAGCTCAGGAACCAGCGGGAGCCGAGGAAGCGCAGAACAGCCCGCATGATCTTACCCTTGCCTCCGCAGCACGACTTCGATGCGCCGGTTCTGATCACGGCCTTCCGCGGTGGCGTTGGACGCGATCGGGTCGGCGTCCGCACGTCCCTCGGCGGTCACCCGCGCCTGGTCACCCAGCGCCCGCACGATGATCGCCCGTGCCGCTTCGGCACGCTTGGTGGAAAGCTGGAAGTTTGAGGGGAACTGCACCGTATGGATCGGCTGGTTGTCGGTGTAGCCAATCACCTGCACCGGCCCCTTCTCCGCCTTCAGCGCCTGACCGATTCGTTCCAGCAGATGCGTGTAGCTCGGTGCCACAGTGGCGCTGCCGGAGGGGAACAGGCCGCGGTTGCGGATGCGCACGATCGGCATCGCATGATCGCCCAGCACGGTGACCAACCCCTGGTCGATCTCCGGCTTCAGGAAGACATAAAGCGGCTCCGGCTCGACCACCGGCGGGGGCGGCGGCGGCCTTACCGGGGCGGCGCGGCTGATCGCCGGCATGTGCGACAGCGGCGCCGACAGCATGCTGGCGAAAACGTCGTCCGACGCGGCATTGAGACTGGTGGAGAACCAGACGAACAGCCCGCCGATCACCGCCAGCGCGCCGGCACCCATCACCCAGGTCGGCACCGCGGCGCGCGCTGGCTTGTACGGCGCCTGCACGCCCTGCCAGTGCGGCGACAGAGCCGGATCGGCCGCCGCCGCGCGCTGGCGCGTGATGACGGTGTAAAGGTCCTCTCGGATCCGGTCCAACTCCCCCGGGCCGCGCGGCGACAGGCGGTACTGCCCCTGAAAGCCCAGGCTGAGGCACAGGTACATCAGTTCCAGCACCGGAAGGAACGTGCCGGGGTTCTGCCGCACGTCGTTCAGCAGCACGAAGAACCGCTCGCCGCTGCGCACTTCCTGATGGAAGGAGGACACCAGCGAACGCGCCGCCCAGCCGCCGCTGCTGCCCCAGGGCGTATTCAGCACGACATCGTCCACACTGGCGCACAGGGCGTAATGCGCCGGACGCAACTGCTCCATCGGCACGCCGCCGTCGCGCGCCGCCGATTCGAACGCGCGCATCTGCTGGATCGCCCGTTCCCGCAGGTCGTTGACGTTCGGCTGGGAGTAGGTGTTGCGCAGCCGGCCGAGCAGTTGCAGCAGCGGCGCGGCGGCGGTGATCAGCGGATTGAGGCCGAAACGGATGGTTTCCGCCCCTTCCGCCGGGATCGGCGCGGCGGGCGACGAGGCAAAGGGTGAAGCGGCCGGCGCTGCCTGGCGCGGCGGCGTATCGAACGGCGACGCGGCACCGAATCCGCCTGCCGGCGTTCCGGATGGGGGCATTCCCACCGGCGGTGCGGCGGGTGCAGCGGGCGCCGCGCGCCTGCCTCCCGGTGCCGGCCTTATGACCGTGCGGTCGGAATCGTCGGGTTCGGAAAAGGGGTTGTCGCTCATCCGCGGATTGCCCACAGCTCAAGTCTTAAATTCGGAAAATCGCCGGAGACATGGATCGCGAACCCGCCGGAGTTCTGCATCTGCTGCCAGTGCGGACTGCCCCGGTCGAGTTCGAAATAGGTGGCGCCGGCGTAGAACGGCAATTGCCGCGGCGCGACCGGCAAGGGCCGCACCGCGATTCCCGGCAGCGCCACGTTCACCAGTTCGCGGATATGCTCGACCGCGCCGATCTTCACCTGGGTCGGGAACAGCCGGCGCAAATTTTCCGCGGGCACGTCGCATTGCACGGTCATGACGAAGTTGGAGGCGCGCAGCACCGAGCGGTCGGTGATCGGACCGACGCGCACGCCGTGCCGCGCCTCCCGCAGCGGAATCGGGATTGCCGTCTGCTCCAGTACTGCCGACAGCGCGCGCCGCAGGTCCGCAACCACCGGGGCGAAACTGCGTTGCAGGTCGTCGTGCCGATACGCGGGATAGGTGGACGGGCGGCGCGTTTCCAGGAAGGTGGCGAATTCGCCGGCCATCTGCACCAGCGCGGTGTAAAGCGTCTCCGGATGCACATTCGCCGCATCCGCCCAGTGCGCCAGCACGTTCTGCCAGCCATTGATCGATTGCAGCAGCAGAAAATCCGCGACCTGCGCGACGCCGGACTGGCCGGGCGCGGTCATGCGCGCCGCCAGCGCCTCTCCGCGCTGATTGAGCATGCCCGAGAGTTCGGCGATCAAGCCCGACAGCGGCGACACCGCGGAGGCAACCAGCGCCGGCGGAATCCAGCGCTCATCCAGCACCACCCGGCGATCCGCCGTCACTTCGGTGATGCGCGCCAGCGCCAGGCACAGATAGCCCGACCGCTCATCGGTTTCGAGCATGTAGCGCATGCGCAGCCGGCCGACCTGCAACTCCGCCGGAGTCGGCGATGCGGAATGGGTGTCGTAGGCCTCGAACGGAGACGCCGCGTAGCGTCCTTCCGTGCCGCTGTCGGCCACTTCGACGGCGCCGGCCTGGCGAATCGGCAGCGCGAGATAGACGAGTGCGTTGCGCACATTGTCCGGAAGATCGAGCGGCGGCGGATGGTTGGCTTCGCCTGGCAGCACGAAAGGCGTGCCGTCCTCGAACACGCCGCTGGCCGAACTGACCGCGAAACGGCCGGTGCCCAGAAGATCGCGGTCAAGCGCGTAGTCCACCAGGCCCCAGGGATGCGGACGCAATGCCTGCACGCGGCCGCGCACAAGCTGTTCCAGCCAGCGATCCTGCTGCTGAAAATGCTGCGTGCGCAGGAACATGCCTTCCTGCCAGACCACGCGGTTGGTCCAGCTCATTTCCCGAGATCCCCCTTCACGGCCGTATCATTGCCCAAATGATCGCGCCTCGCCAGCATTGTATACCAAGGCTCCGCAGGTTTTCGGGTTCCCGCGCGCAGAGTGGTGTGGCGGCTGCGCGCTCAATCGTGGCTCGCCCGGCTTCCGGAAAGATTCGGGTCTATCGCAAATTTCGTTTTGCTTTGCCTGACGACGGCACTGCGGCAGGCTGCTCGCTAAACCCGCCGCCGGCGTCAGGATTGCGGCTTCAGGGTGACCGCGAGCTTGCCGATCGTCAGGGTCAGATTGGTCGGTCCGCTGGATGCTGCGGGCGCATCGGCGCGCCATTTCGCGTTGTCGATGTCGCGGTACAGCACCACGACGCCGATCGCCTGCACCCCTGGTTTCAGCTCGATGTTCAGGGTCCGGCTTTCGCCCGGCGCCAGAACGAATTCCTGCGATCCCGCATCGTCGCTGCCCAAGGTCTGCTGCTCATGCTCGGTCAGCGCGAAAACGTCGCCGCGCTCGAACTTCGCCGTCGCGGTCAACTGATAGACCCGCACCGCGACCGGGGATGCCTTGCCGTTGATGTCGGGGTTCTGGTCAGCGCTGCCGTTCATGACCAGGGTCAGCACGGCCGGCGGCTTGGGCGCCGGCCCGCAATAGGTCAGCGCCAGCGCGCCCGTCAGCAACAGTAGCGATCGGCGGGGGATCATCGCCTCTCCTTCGCGGATACTTCATCGAGCGCCCGTTCGTAGGCACGGGCGAACGCCTTGCCGAAGATGCTGTCGAAATCGTCCGACAGCGCCTGCACCGTTTTGGCGTGCAGTGCCTCATAGGCGTCCCACGCACGCGCCTTCTTCTGCGCGGGCAGTACCGTCATGCCGCCCTGTTCGGCGGCGGCACGCAGCTTCGCCGGATCGAGTCCCTCCAGCATGCTGCGCACGGCGGACTGCATGGCCGCCATGGAGGCGAGCTCGTGCAGCCGGATATCCTTGAGCGCATCCTCCACCGCCGCCGCGGGCGTCATGTCGGTGCGCCGCCCACTGCCCAGCAGCGCGCTGAGGGCGTCATCGTCGCCGGCAGAGAATTTCAGCGGGTTGTTGCCGCGCGCGCGGATCATCGTCTGCTCGATGCGGAACTCGCTCTTGATCGAGGCCCGCGCGATCAGCACGGCGCGCAGGCCGCCGACCAGGCTGCGGAATGCCGCGCCCAGTGCGCGCATTGTGCCGGACGGATCGGCTGGCGTGACGTCCGGCATGCCCGCCCCATCCAGGAATGCGGCGAGCAGCGCATCGCCCTGGCCTGCGCTTGCCTGGGCAGCAGCGGGCGCAGCGGTTAGCGCCGGTGCGCGCGATGCGACGAGCGGCGGTGCCGCCGGCATGACCCTCGGCGCAGCGGACGGCGGATCGGATGGTTCGGCGAACGGCGAGCCGCCGGCGGGCTCGATCACCGGCGGATGTCCGGCGGGCGAGACCAGCACCGGCTGCGGCGGGAAGACCTCCGCGACCGCGGGCTGGGCGGAAGCAACATCCAGATGCGTGCCCGGCGCGTCCGACGGTTCGTCGAACGGCGAGGCGCCGGCCGGTGCGGGATACGCTTCGTGCGTCACCGGCTGCACCACGGGCGCCTGCACCGCTGGCGCCTGCACCACTGGCGCCTGCACCACTGGCGACGGTGCCGGCCCCATGGCCGGTGTCACCGCCGGCCCCAACGGCTGGACCTGCGGCTGTGCAAAGGGCTGCGCCTGCGGCTGCATCTGAGGCGCCGTTGGCGGCTCCACCGGCATACGCTGGATCGGCGGCTGCGGCGAAGGCGGAACCGCTGCGCGCGCCTGCGGGTGTGCCGATGGGGGCGCCAACGGGGCTGGCGGGTCGCC
>DATNEJ010000128.1:0-6392 GCA_035606775.1 Acetobacteraceae bacterium
GATCATGGGAGGCGGAATTCACAGGCGTGGTGGCGGAGAGGGTGGGATTCGAACCCACGGTACCCGCAAGGGGTACAACGGTTTTCGAGACCGCCCCGATCGACCGCTCCGGCACCTCTCCAGGGTCCTGCCTCACGGCAATTCGCGTCGACCGGCCGCCTTATACGGACACCGGCCCAGCCCGACAACCGGCAGCCACCCCTACACCGGCATCGTCCGCTTCTGGTGCGCGCGTCCCATGCGCGCCATCTCCTCATCGTGGCCGGAAATGACCCGCACGCCTTCGTCCAAACGAGCCAGTATATTGGCCGGCGAGCATCCCTCCAGGAACGCGATTCCGTTCGCTCGGCAGGCGGCGAACACCCGATCGCGTGCGGCCTGCATGACAGGCGGGTAGGGGTCTCGCAGCAGCGTCGTCGAACCCAGCGACAGACTCAGGTCGCCGGGGCCCATCTCCGCGAACCCCAGGCCGGGCACCGCGCAGATTGCCTCGGCGTTGGCAATGCCCTCCGGGCTTTCCAGCTTCACACCAAGCAGCAGTTCGCCCGCCGGGTTCAGCGGCCAGGGGTCGCAACATTCCATGTATTCCGCTTGCGACACGCCCCAGATCGGCGCCGCCGTCCCTTCGGACCCGCGTCCCCTTGTGCCGATCCCCAGCAGCGGGCGCCCGGCTGGATCGCGTCCGCCCCGTGCCGGGCGCACCGCGCCGCCCAGCCGAGCCTCGGGGGTCGGAAGGGCAGGGTCGACGCCGAGCAGATGGTGTGGGTAGCGGCAGGCTTCGACGAAGGCGCGCACGGCATCGGCGGTTTCCGCCTGGCACAGCAGAATGCCGTGCGCGCCGCGGCCGAGGATCTGGCGGAACTGCCATGCATTGAACCGTACATTCGCCTCATCCGTGCCGTTGACCGGCGCTTCGACGATCACGGTCGGGGTTCGATGGCCGGAGCGGGTGGGCCCGCCATCCGCCAGGCCGCACATATATGCTGCGAGGCCGGTCATATCGAACGTCCCGTGCTCCATCCCGACGTTCATGTAGTCGGCCCAGGTACGCGCATCGTGCCGGCCTTGTTCGTGGGTCAGCACATGGCCGCTGTGCGCTCCGTCGTAATAGATCGCCTGATCCTGTTCCAGGAGAGCAATGGCTCGATTGATCCGGGTGGCCATGCGGCGATTCCTTCCGATGCGCTGTGGTGAAGACTGCGCCGCCCGGACAGGCCGGCGTCAAGAGCGTGGGGCCCGGCACGGTGCGGCTGGGTCGCTGGCTGTCCCTGTCACCCCAGCGGGACCTCCCCGCATCATCGCCCGCTGGCCACGGGGGAAGGACGCCCTGGTTACGGCGCTCGGGTGGGCGCAGGATGTGTCTGGTTGAGGGCTTGGTGCAACCAAAACCACCCAACTGAAAAAGTGCCGAACGGTGGCTGTGACCTCGATACTGCCGCAGGCTGTGTCCTGGTTGCGGCTCAGGAAGGCGGCTTGTATACCCCCAGCACAAGGGGCCGACGTAGCTCAGTGGTAGAGCAACTGATTCGTAATCAGTAGGTCCTCGGTTCAAATCCGAGCGTCGGCACCAGTTAAATCAAACGCTTATAGAGGCCCTTGTCCCTATTGGAGCAAGCGAATTGCGGCTCCGGGCTTCAATGGGGCTTCGCGCTTGGCGCGACACTGCGGGGCAAATGGGACCTCCTGGGATGGCGCCATGCAGCGATCCGCTGCGATCCCTGACGGCCAGGTGATTCGGGCGGCTTATCTGGCGCAGGTGAAATCGCCCTACGGATCGCGAATCCCAAACGACGTGTTCCCTATCGTCAGCCCCGCCGCCGCCAAGCAGACGTGGCGCCTAGCCAGAGACCACCCGAGGGCTTTGCGGAGAACGTGACCGCCGACTGCCGGGACGATCGATGCCGGCGCCAAGCAACGGGGCTGATAGTTTGTGGCGGCGCGTATCACGGGCCCGGATAATGCCGGAGTGTGACCTGGGGCTGCAAATGACGGCGAAGGCAGCGTCGCAGGATCTCCCGGACTGATACGTCGAGGCCGCATGTCGGCGTGGACGGACTGCCGTCCTGTCGCTTCAGCAGCTGCCTCACGCTCCTTTAGGAGAGACCCCGGACGCTTATGACGCCTATTCTGGCTGCCCGCCGCCATCCGCTCGAACAGAAAGTTGGGGTCTGGCTCCGAGCGTTTTCGCCGTGTTCGTGACATTCACCGCGCCGTTCCACTCGGCCAGCCCTGGGCAGTAGCTGCTCAATCAGCGCCTGCGTCACGATCGGCGAGGACACGCTGCGCCATGACCACAGCACGAACCAAAAACGCCTCGGCTGGCATGTCGCCCGATGCCAGGCCCTCCTGGCCGGCGATGTATCCGCCGTGCTTGCGGATCGGGCTGGCTGGTGACTGTTCAGGGTTCCGCGTGCAGCGGAACGGCTGACGCGACCTCAGCGCTCCGCCTCCGAAGGTGATGCCGCACCCGCAAATCGACGTCGGACTTCCGGTCCCCTCGGCGCTGCACTCTGTGCATCAATACACGCCGCCGAAATCCAACACCCGGCCAAGGCACCGGCGGCAGGCGTGGTCAGTGATCGAGCAAGTTTCGGTCAAAGCTCAAACCCATCAAAGGAGCGGCGAGCGGACCACAGGACGCCCGAACGCGATCGGTCCGGTTGCTGAGTTGGCGACCGTAATCATCGCTTCGACAAGACCCGTCACTGCCGGAAATTCTGTCGTCTCGGGCCCATCATCGCTGATGACGATCATGCGCTCGGGGTGCAGGGCATCCGTCAGAAGAGGACGGCCGCCCTTCGCATTTCGGCCGATCCGCACCTCGCGGTCGCGGTTGTAGCAACTGATGCAGAGCCGGCCGCAGATCATGCGCCCGCAATTCCGCTGGCAGCGGGCACAAACCGTCATCCGACAATGACGTGGCAGGGGCCGGCCTCTGCGACGGTCAGTAGATCAATCGCGGAGCATCCTCAAAGCAGAATTTGGATAATCCAACCACTGATGGGGTTTATCCCTCTCTGTCTATGCATATGCCAGAACCTCGTCGGTGTTGGGCCGAGTTTTTGCGCCACCTTCCGGCGCGTCCTGAGTGGACTCGAAGAATGACGTGATGAGCTGATCGAAGCCGGTGGGCAACATGGCGTGCATGGCTTCGCGGTTGAGCGCGAGCATGTCGGCCAGGATGTCCGCGAGATCCTCCTCGGAGGCGATGGCGATGCGGCGCAGCTCCGCCATTGCACGGCGCTCGCCGGGCAAGCCGGTGACATGGATCAGCAGGCCGCGCAGCAGCGTGCAGTTTTGCACAAATCAGTCCACTGACCGCCGCTCCAGGTAAATTAATATGGCTGCTCAGATTGAATGTTCCTGTAGCCGGCACAATGTAACAGAAGTCGTGGATCGTGATAGCCCTCGTGCTTTGAAAAGCATGACTTTGCCATCCCCCGACATTTCTTCCCAGAATCCGTAACGCTGCTTCGATAGCAGGGCCGGATATGGCCGGCATATTCGTTAAGGCTATGCCTTGAAAGGGCACCCATGAACATCGTCGGGATGCTGCGGCCAATCACAACACCGCGGTGGGATGGCAGCCGCGTCTTGTTCGAGATCGAGGTTGCTGGAAGACCCATCGCCTGCGCGATCTCACGTGCCGCGTTGCAAGAGCTGAGTGGGTGCCGTCACATCGCTTCCGGTGATCTGTTGCGCCGGTTCGCAGACGGACGCGACCGGATCGAAAGGATTGCCGCCAGCATTTTCGCCATAAGGCCGGAAAGCGTAACAGGTACTTTGCATATATGGGCGGACGATATTGATGATCCGCCGTCAGCTCCAGCGATCGCGCGTCAAGCCGCTGCAGGCACGTCGGCGCTGTAAACGGCCGTCCGATACTGTGAGCTACCTCCCTTAAGGGACTTCAGAGCAACCGCACCGGCATATCCCGGCATCTCGCAGCGGGCCCAGTCCCCAGGCTGCTCGAGACAACAGGCAACACAGGAAGACCGATATGGCAGCCAAAAGCGTCATCAGTGCGAACGGGGACACGGAGATCGGCCGCCTGATTGCCCACACAGCGCCGGGCGGCGCTAGGCGTGGGCACGGCGCATGACGCTCGGAGGAAAGCGGATGAAGCCGCTCGGGCGGATGCAGTGGGCGGGTATCCTGCTCGCGGGCGGTAGCGTGGTGCTGACGTTGCTCTCACTTGCCTGGCTGGACGCGCAATCCTCAATTGCATCGCCGACGCCGCTGAAATGGTTGCTGCTCGCCGGTATCGCCGGCCTGCTTGGCGGCGGCGCTTGGGTGCAATCTACGTGGAAGCCCCAGTCGGGAGGGACTCAACATGGATAACGACAATCGTGCCGGACAGATCAGAGCGGCCTATGCAGCGCGCCGTGAAGCGTTTCGCCGAGCAGCATCGCCGGGACGGGACGCTTCGCCACATGCGGTCGAGGCGACGCTGACAAGCATATCTGAAGAGATCACGGCTGACGCTATCGAGCGGCGACGACGTGACAAGGGCAAGCCGAGCGCCCCGACCTGCTAGAGCGTGATCGTCGCGGGCGGAATCGCCGGAGACGTGAATCACGCGATCAAGCAAAAACATAGAGCCTGTTCGGTGCTTCCATCTGCACCGAACAGGCTCTAGACCCGGCCACTGAGCCACGACGAAGGGCCTATCAGAGGGGAACCGGGCCATGCGTGTGGTGTCTCAGTTTGACTTGGCGTCCGCTCGCACAGCGTCAACCAGCTTCTGCAAGTCCACAGGGTGAGGAACGAAAGTGTCGACGCCTGCGGTGTGCATTTCATTCTCGCGTCTGGCCACAAACACGACGTTGAGGCTAGGGAATTTGGTCCGCAGAACGAGAGCGAGCGACACGCCATTCGACCTGCCAGGCGGAAAGTCCGCTTGCGTAATCAGGGCATTGATGGTCTGGGCACCCTCGATCTGATTGATCGCGACCATCGGGTCCGAAAACACGGCCACGCTGAAGCCGGCACTTTCCAAAACAGGTACGGCGGAAGCGATAAAGGCTGGATCATCGTGAACCAGAGCGACTGGGGCTGTCATCTGCGCCCCCAGTGTGCTTGTCCCGAAGACCTATACGCCTACCACCGGGCGGTGCAACGGCGAGGCTGCTCTCCTGGCAACCGTCGCGGTGAACGAAGGGGCTGTGCCTGTCACGCCGGCGACGCCGCCTGGCTCCTGACCTGCTCGATGGCGAACCGATCGCCGTTATCCAGCGCGTAGAGCGGTGCGGCATCGGCACTGGTGTCCAGCCATGCCTGGCCAGTCCTCGTGCAGCAGGGTGACCGGCTACGACTGTGCAGCCGGTCCAATGGAGGTGCGGCGAGGCGCATCAGCATCGTGCATGATACCAGCAGCCCGCAGGGCTGACTGGTATGGGCGCAGGGTTGGTGTGGCGGCTGCGCGCGAAATCAATGAGATACCAGCGGCCCGACAATCGACCCATGAGTCAAGAGTCCGGGCCGCTGGTATGCCTCGATCGTCCCGGCGTCCGTCGTCTCGCATCGATCCCAAAGGCCGATGAACATCAGGTCGTCGTTTCGCCGCGGGGTGACATGCCATTTCACCCGATCCTTTCGAGCCTCCCCGGTAAACTCGTACCACCCATCAACCGGGATCAGGCAGCAACGCTTGGCAAAGGCGCCCGGAAAGGATCGGGTCGTGGCGACCGTTTCGGATCGGGCATTGAAGGTGGTGAGCTTGAACTCCTTCAATCTTCCTCGGTGCCACCAGGGCACCAGCCACCAGCCACCAGCCACCAGCGATCCATCGCCATCCCTATGCCGTCGTCGTCATTGGCAATCGGAAGCGCACGGTGAACACCGTCGACGTCGTCATCAGCTCGCGTTGCAGAGCTTTGTGCCTGCCTCACTGCAGGGGCCTGAGGTGTCTCCGCCTCGGTCCCGTTTTCGGTCCTCCTTCGGTCCTGGGCCTCCGTCGGATCCACCGTGGCCAAAGGGCAGAGAGGATCCAACCGCGAACCCTAGAAGCCCAAGAAAACTGCCGCAGAACGGTTGAGGACCAGCCAAGCAGCGGTAAATCTACAGATCGCACGTCTCGGCGATAAGGCTTCTCCCAAGAAACCGTAACAACCGCGGCGCCTCGCTGACATTGCCAGCATCAACCGAGCCTCACCAGGACACTGTGGGTTACGCCGTCGTCCAGCATTTTCAAACCCGGCGACCAGTCGGTAAGCGCAGCCCCGTCCACCGTGACTGCAACGATCCCGCGGCAGACACCGTCGGGGTTCTCAACCAGAATTTCATAGTGTGCCGAGCGGAACCGGACCGTCATCTCGAAGTGCGGCCAGGTCCTGGGGATACAAGGATTCAGATGCAGGGCGTCGCCTGCCATGCGCAGCCCCAGAATTCCT
>DATNEJ010000143.1:0-7736 GCA_035606775.1 Acetobacteraceae bacterium
GGGCGTGAAGATCCAGCAGGTCACCCCGGACATCGCTGAAAGCCTTGGCCTGAAAGAGGTCGGCGGTGCGATGATCGCCGGCGTGAATGACGGCGGGCCGGCGGACAAGGCCAAGATGCGCAACGGCGACATCATCCTGAAATTCGATGGCCACGACGTGAAGGAGATGCATGCGCTGCCGCGCATCGTCGCGGATTCCGAAGTGGGCAAGCAGGTGCCGGTCGTGCTGTGGCGCGACGGCAAGCAGGTCACCGTGGAGGCGACGCTGGCCGAGAAGCCCGACGACATCGCCACCGCCTCGACCGACCAGGGCAGCAAGACCGACACCGGAACGAAGCCCACTGACCTGAGTGACCTCGGCATGAAGATCGCCCCCGTCACACAGGACATGAAGGACAAGTACCAGCTCGGCGCCGACCAGAAGGGCGTGGTGATCACCGACGTTTCGCCGAACAGCCCAGCGGCGGATCGCGGCCTGAAGGCCGGCGACGTGATCATGGAAGTGCAGCAGTCCGAGGTATCGACGCCGGCCGACGTGCAGAAGCGGATCGCCGCGGCGATGAAGTCCGACCGGAAATTCGTGCTGATGCTGATCCAGCGCCCCGACGGCGTTCAGTATGTGCCGCTGTCGCTGTCCAAGTCGAAGGACAAGCAGCCGGGATAACCCTGCAATCAGGGTTCGGCGAATTCCGCCGCGCGGTAGCCCTGGGCGAACAGCAGGGCGCGCAGATCCGCGTGGTCCACACGGGCACGCGCCTCGCGCGCAACGATCGGCTTGGCATGAAATGCCACGCCGAGGCCGGCACTGCGCAGCATATCCAGATCGTTCGCGCCATCACCCACGGCCAGAGTGGCGGAGAGCTTCAACCCGCGTTCCGCCGCCAGCGCCACCAGCGTCTCCAATTTCGTGGAGCGGTCGAGGATAGGCTCCGCCACGCGCCCGATCAGTGCCGAACCATCATCCAGCAGCACGTTGGAGCGATGCAGGTCAAAGCCCAGCACTGCGGCGACGCGCCCGGTGAAATAGCTGAACCCACCGGAGACCAGCGCAGTCAGTGCGCCCTTCGCGCGCATGGTCGCAACCAGTTCCCGCGCGCCGCTGGTCAGCCGCACCTGTTTCCAGGTGTGCTCCAGGCTGTTCAGCGGCAGACCCTTCAGCAACGCAACGCGCTCCCGCAGCGCATCCTTGAAGTCGATCTCGCCGTTCATCGCGCGTGCGGTGATCGCGGCGATCGTCTCGCCCAGGCCGGCAAACCCGGCCAACTCATCGAGTGTTTCGCCGGTGATGATGGTGCTGTCCATGTCGGCGATCAGCAGCGCCTTCCGGCGGCCACGTGTCTTCAGCACCATTGCGTCGATGGCCGCACCACCCAGCGCGGCCCGCACGCTGTCCATGTCGGGATCGGCGGCAATCGGAATGTCGGCGGCTTCGCCATCCGACAGGATGACGGCTTCGCCGCCGGCCAGCGCATCTCGCACGCGGGCGATCCGTGCGGTGGTAAGGCTGGTGGCCTGCCGGTTGGCGATCAGGGTAAGGACATGGCTCATGGTGCGCGGTTGGTGGCAGGCCGAGCGATGGTGCGCAAGCCGGCAGCGGGATGACGCTTTCCGGGACAGGTGTTATGCCTCCTCCCTGCCCGTTGACCACACGCGGAATCCCGTAGGGACGTTTGTCGTGACGAACGCTGTCCAGGACAGACACACACCTGCTGCGCGGGACTCACTTCCGCCCGCACTTATCGTCGCCGGTCCCACCGCCAGCGGCAAATCGGCCCTCGCCCTGGAAATCGCGCGGCACGTCGGCGGCACCATCGTCAACGCCGATTCCATGCAGGTGTACAGGGAACTGCGCGTGCTGACGGCCCGTCCATCGCCGGCAGACGAAGCGCTCGTCCCGCACCTTCTCTACGGCGTCCGTTCGGCGGCAGAGGCCGGCAGCGTTGCCTGGTGGCGCGGTGCGGCACTGGACGCGATGGACCGGGCGCGCGCCGCGGGGCGGCTGCCGATACTGACGGGCGGCACCGGCCTCTATTTCGCCGCCCTCGCCGGCGGGCTGGCGGAGATCCCCGATCCCGGGCCGGAAGCAAGAGCGGAGGCACGCAGGCTGCTCGCCGAACTCGGTGCGCCCGCTTTGCATGCCGGCTTGGCCAAGGTCGATCCGGCAACCGCCGCGCGCCTCAGGCCAGCCGACAGCCAGCGGATCGCCCGTGCCTGGGAGGTGTGGCGGGGCACCGGCATGGGGCTTGCCGCCTGGCAGAACCGCCGCAGCACAGCGGCACCGTGGTGCTTCGCGGCCATTTTGCTCGACCCGCCGCGCGACGCCCTACGGGCCGCGATCGCCACCCGTTTCGATGCCATGCTGCGCCAGGGCGTGCTGGAGGAAGTGCGCGCCTTGCTGTCGCTGGGACTGGATCCGGCCTTGCCCGCGATGCGCGCGCACGGCGTGCCGGAACTGTCGGCCTACCTGCGCGGCAGGCTGACCTTGGAGGAGGCAGGGCAGCGGACAGCACTCGTGACTGGCCAATACACCAAGCGGCAGGCAACCTGGTTCCGCCATCACAGTTTGGCGGATGCAACGCTTACGCATACGATCCATGCGCGATTTACCGATCTGGCGCAATTTTCGGAAAGTAATTGCGCCAATTTGTTGGCGTTTATTGAATCCCTGGGTTGACGCACCGCAGCAAGCGGCCTATCGGTACGGTTGTTTCGTAAAAGGAGCCGGTTCCATGTCGGCAGAAAGCCACCAGTCGGGGGCAGAAGTGCTGCTTCGCGCCCTGAAGGATCAGGGCGTCGAGGTCATCTTCGGCTATCCGGGAGGGGCCGTCCTGCCGATTTATGACGCGCTGTTCAACCAGAACGCGATCCGCCACATCCTGGTCCGGCAGGAAGGCGGGGCCGTGCACGCGGCCGAGGGCTACGCGCGCAGCACCGGCAAGGTCGGCGTGGTGCTGGTCACATCGGGGCCGGGCGCGACGAACGCGGTGACCGGCCTGGTCGATGCGCTGATGGACAGCATTCCGGTGGTCTGCCTGACCGGCCAGGTACCGACGCACCTGATCGGCAACGATGCGTTTCAGGAAGCCGACACGACCGGCATCACCCGGCCGGCGACGAAGCACAACTACCTGGTCAAGCGGTCCGAGGACCTCGCCCGGGTGGTGCATGAGGCGTTCTACGTCGCACGCAGCGGCCGGCCGGGCCCGGTGGTGATCGACCTGCCCAAGGACATCGTCATCAACAAGGCGCCATACACGGAAGCCGCACCGCAGCACCCGAGCTACCGCCCGCAGACCGAACCGGATGCCGCGCAGATCGCCCGGGCGGTGGCGCTGCTGAAGCAGGCGAAGCGGCCGATGATCTATACCGGCGGCGGCGTGATCAATGCCGGCCCGGCGGCGGCCGAGACACTGGTGAAATTCGTCCGTGCCAGCGGCTTCCCCATCACCAACACGCTGATGGGCCTCGGTGCCTATCCGGCCAGCGATCCGCAGTTCCTCGGCATGCTCGGCATGCACGGGACCTATGAGGCAAACTTGGCGATGCATGGCTGCGACGTGCTGCTGGCCGTCGGCGCCCGTTTCGACGACCGGGTGACCGGGCGGCTGAACGCGTTCAGCCAGGGCTCGCGCAAGATCCATATCGACATCGACGGCTCCTCCATCAACAAGAACGTGCCGGTGGACGTGCCGGTCATCGCCGATGCCGGACGCGCGCTGGAGGCCCTGTATGCCGAATGGATGGCCGCGCCCGGGCAGGTGGACACCGCTTCCCTGACGGCATGGTGGCGGCAGATCGATGCGTGGCGCGCCAAGGACAGCCTGAAGTTCAGCCAGGAGATGGCGCCGGGCTCACTCATCAAGCCGCAATATGCGATCCAGCGGCTGTACGAGATCACACGCTCCCTGAAGAAGGAGGTGTTCATCACCACCGAGGTGGGACAGCACCAGATGTGGGCCGCGCAGCATTTCCACTTCGAGAAACCGAACCACTGGATGACGTCCGGCGGGCTTGGCACCATGGGCTACGGGTTACCTGCCGCGATGGGCGTGCAGATCGCGCATCCCGATGCGCTGGTTGTCGATATCGCCGGTGAAGCTTCGATCCTGATGAACATCCAGGAGATGGGCACGCTCGCGCAGTACCGGCTGCCGGTGAAGGTCTTCATCCTCAACAATCAGTACATGGGCATGGTCCGTCAGTGGCAGGAACTGCTGCACGGCGGCCGCTATTCCGAAACCTACTCCGCTGCCCTGCCGGACTTCGTAAAGCTGGCGGACGCCTTCCATGCCAAGGGCCTGCGCGCGGAGAATGTCGGGCAGCTTGACAGCGTGATTCATGCGATGCTGGAAAGCCCGACTGCGGTGATCGCCGACATCGCCGTCGATCCGGCCGAGAACTGCTTCCCGATGATCCCGAGCGGCGCCGCGCACAATGAGATGCTGCTGGGTCCGGAGCATGCGGCGTCCGGCGCCGGTATCACCGATGAGGGCCTGGTACTGGTCTGAACAAGGCTTTCCCGAAACTCCGCCGGCGAAGCGCCGCTTCGCCACCCTGTGTTGCGCCATCAACCGGTTGCCCTCATGCCCAGCTCTTCCGATACGACACAGCGCAGCGCGACGATCTCCGTGCTGGTGGACAATGAAGCCGGCGTGCTGGCACGGGTCATCGGGCTGTTCTCCGGCCGTGGCTACAACATCGACAGCCTGACCGTCGCACCTGTCGATGCGGCGGGTCTGCACAGCCGCATCAATGTCGTCACCTCCGGCACGGCGATGGTGATCGAGCAGATCAAGGCGCAACTCGATCGGCTCGTGCCGGTGCACCGGGTCGCGGACCTGACCCAGGACGGTCCGCACGTCGCGCGCGAGATGGCGTTGGTCAAGGTCATCGGCGCCGGTGAAAAGCGCGTCGAGGCACTGCGCATCGCGGATACCTTCCGTGCCCGGGTCGTAGATACCACAACGGAAAGCTTCGTGTTCGAGCTGACAGGCGCGACCGACAAGCTGGACGCGTTCATAGAACTGATGCGCGACCTTGGCCTTGCCGAAGTGTCCCGCACCGGCGTCGCGGCGCTGGCCAGGGGCAAGAGGACGATCGGCTGATGGCGACAGCAAAAGGCCGCGGCGCCGCCCGGGGACAACGCACGGCCGCAACCATGAACGAAACCTGTTAGGACCAGAAGGAAACAGAACCATGCGCGTCTATTACGACCGCGATGCCGACGTGAACCTGATCAAGGGAAAGAACGTCGCCATCATCGGCTACGGCAGCCAGGGCCATGCCCATGCCAACAACCTGAAGGACAGTGGCGCAAGGCAGCTTGCCATCGGCCTGCGCCCGAACTCCGCCGGCGTGGCGAAGGCGGAAGCCGCCGGCCTCAAGGTCATGGACCCGGCCGAATGCGCCAAATGGGCGGACGTGGTCATGGTCCTCACCCCCGACGAAGGCCAGGGCGATCTCTATCGCGAGAAGCTCGGCCCCCACATGAAGAACGGCGCGGCCCTCGCCTTCGCGCACGGGCTGAACGTGCATTTCAACCTGCTCGATCCGCGCTCCGACATCGACGTGTTCATGATCGCGCCGAAAGGGCCCGGCCATACCGTACGCAGCGAGTATCAGCGCGGCGGCGGCGTGCCCTGCCTGGTGGCAGTGGCGCAGAACCCGTCGGGCAATGCGCTGGAGGTCGCCCTGTCCTACGCGTCGGCGATCGGCGGCGGGCGCGCCGGCATCATCGAAACCACCTTCAAGGAGGAATGCGAAACCGACCTGTTCGGTGAGCAGGTGGTGCTGTGCGGCGGCCTGGTGGAACTGATCAAGGGCGGTTACGAAACCCTGGTCGAGGCCGGCTACGCGCCGGAAATGGCCTATTTCGAATGCCTGCACGAAGTGAAGCTGATCGTTGACCTGATCTATGAAGGCGGCATCGCCAACATGAACTACTCGATCAGCAACACGGCGGAGTATGGCGAGTATGTCAGCGGCCCGCGCATCATCAACGAGGCCACACGCGCCGAGATGAAGCGCGTGCTGGCCGACATCCAGTCGGGCCGCTTCGCCCGCGACTGGATGCTGGAGAACAGGGTCAACCAGACCAGCTTCAAGGCCACCCGTCGCCGGCTATCCGAGCACCCGATCGAGCAGGTGGGCGAGAAGCTGCGTGCGATGATGCCGTGGATCGCCAAGAACGCACTGGTTGACAAGTCGCGCAACTGACGCAAACGCGGGACTTTCGACACCGGCATGGCGTGCCGCCGGCGCGGACAGGCGCTGGCGGCACGCTTCGCTGTACGCGATAGACTGGGGCAGGAACACCTGACGGCGCCTGTCGCCCTCCGGATCTCGTGTCACGAAGGACCAAGCTGCCATGCTGACCGCCTTCACCTGCGACGATGGCCGGCCCCGGCGTCACGCCGGCGACCTTGACGACTCCGTTCTGCACGTCGCCATCTGGATCGATCTCCTGAGCCCGACCACGGAGGAAATCGCCAGGGTCGAGGCGGCAACCCGCCTGCACATCCCGACCGAAGCTGAGATCAGCGAAATCGAATCGTCCAGCCGCTTGTCCACACACGACGGCACGCTCTATCTGAGCCTGCCGCTGCTGCACCTGGAACAGACGGCGCGGACGGTTTCGGCCGGCTTCGTGCTCAATCCCGACAGGCTGCTGACGGTCCGGTTCGTGTCTGGCCGCATCTTCGACACGTTTGGTGAGCATCTCCCGCGCGGCGATACGCGTGCCGACGGCCCGGCCGCCATCATGATCGGACTGATGGAAGCGATCGTCGATCATCAGGCAGACGGGCTGGAACAGGTCCGGGCCGAGATGGACGCCGTCTCCCACAGCGTTTTTGCGATGGGGGTGGCGGATACCGGCGGCCGCAAGCAGGAAGACCGCATGCTGCGTCGCACACTCGGCCAGCTTGGCCGCATGAGCGACCTGATCTCCCATATCCGCGAAACCCAGGTCAATGCCGGACGGATCGTGCCTTATGTTTCCACCAACGCGAAGGAGTGGCTGTCCGAGGATCTGCAGGCACGCCTTGACACCTTGCGTCGCGACATTCAGTCAATCAACGATTTCGACACGCACCTGAACGACAAGCTGCAATTTCTCCTGGATGCGACGCTGGGCTTTATCAACATCGCGCAGAACAACGTGATGAAGGTACTGACCATTGCTTCCGTCGTCGGCATTCCGCCCGTGCTGATCGCGGGTGTCTACGGAATGAACTTCAAATCGATGCCGGAATACGACTGGGCCTGGGGCTATGCCTGGGGGCTTGGCCTGATTATCATCACCGGGCTCATTCCGCTGCTGGCGTTCCGCTGGAGGAACTGGATCTGATGCAGCAGGCCGCGACGCGCATCACTGTCGTTCAGGCGGACATCACCACGCTTGCGGTCGATGCCATCGTCAACGCCGCCAACGAGACCCTGCTTGGCGGCGGCGGTGTGGATGGCGCGATTCATCGCGCGGCCGGGCCGGAACTGCTGGCGGAATGCCGCGCCCTGGACGGCTGCCCGACCGGACAGGCGCGCATTACCAGAGGCTACCGCCTGCCCGCCCGTCACGTCATCCACACGGTCGGGCCGGTCTGGCACGGCGGCAACGCAGACGAGCCGCGATTGCTGGGGAGCTGCTATCGGCAAAGCCTGACCTTGGCGGTGGCCAACAGCGTCACCTCGATTGCCTTCCCGGCGATAAGCTGCGGCATCTACGGCTATCCGATCCC
>DATNEJ010000147.1:0-10653 GCA_035606775.1 Acetobacteraceae bacterium
CCGGATTGTCGCCGGTGACCCGATCAGCCCGTTGCGCAGCGCAGCCTGTGCTTTTTCCGTGTGGCGCCAATCCTGGTATTCACGCCACAGATCGCCCTTGCCGGGCGCATCGACGCCTTTCCGCCCGTAATACGACAGCGCAAAGATAAAAAACGTCCAGCCGGCGGCCTTTTCCAGCGCTTCCTCGTCGGTCGGCGCGCACATGAAGCCATTGACGATGGCGACATTCGGATTGGCCGAGTAGCTGCCCAGACGGCGCGGCTGGTGCAGAAGCATGTTGTAGTATTTGTTCACCCAGGCGCGCGCTGCATCGGGGGAGACGAAGCTGAACCCCAGCGCGCCCATGCCCCACTGCCCCGCTTCGCCGATCGTGCGGATGTTGGAACATGCCACCCACAGCGGCGGATGCGGTTTCTGAAATGGCTTGGGCACGACATTCCTGGCGGGGAAGTCGTAGTACTGCCCATGAAATTCCCAACTGGTCTCGGTGAACATCGGAATGATCGCGCGGACGGCTTCTTCCCAGCGTTCCCGCTTGTCGCGCACGCGAATGCCGAACGGATGCAGCTCCGCCGGCCCCGCACCTTCGCCCATGCCCAACTCGACCCGACCGCCGGAAATCTGATCGAGCGTCGCAACACGCTCAGCCACGCGGTGCGGCTGGTTGGTCGTCAGTTGCACGATGCCGTGTCCCAGACGGATCCGCTTCGTCCGCTGGCTTGCCGCTGCAAGGAACACTTCCGGCGCGGAGGAGTGAGAATACTCCTCCAGGAAGTGATGCTCCACCTCCCACATGTAGTCGTAACCGAGTTGATCCGCCAATTCGACCTGTGCCAGCGAATTCTGGAACAGTTCGTACTCGCTGCTTGGCGTCCAGGGGCGGGGTAACTGATGCTCGTAAAAGACGCCGAATTTCATTGTCGTTCCTTGCAGCCCAAAGGTTGAGGGGCGGCAAAACGGTTGCAGAGCAGGTTCCCACCGTCAAGCAGCGCCACCCAATGCCGCCATGCGTCCGGACAGGTTGTCACGGCAGCCCCTCGGTGACAGTAATTTCGCAAGCCCCAGCCGTGGAATGAGGCAATGCCGGATAACGGAGTACCCCCCGCACGAATCGCGGGCATCGAAACCGCTGGGGTTGATCGGCAGACCGAAACCCGGCGCCCCTTGATCCTGGCTGCCTGCCTGATGGCCACGTTCATGACCGCGGTGGAAAGCACGATCATTGCCACAGCCATGCCGACCATCGTTGGCGACCTCGGCGGGTTCAGCCTGTTCAGTTGGGTGTTCGCGATCTACCTGCTGACCCAGGCGGTCAGCATTCCGGTCTATGGCCGCCTCGCGGATATTCATGGCCGCAAGCCCGTCTTCCTGATCGGTGCCGGGCTCTTCCTGTGCGGCTCGACCTTGTGCGGCTTTTCCCAGAACATGCTGGCCCTGATCGGGTTCCGCGCGCTGCAAGGTTTCGGTGCCGGCGCGATACAGCCGATCGCCGCCACGATCCTGGGCGACATCTACAACCCGACAGAGCGGGGCAAGGTCCAGGGCCTCGTATCCAGCGTATTCGGCGTCTCCGCCGTGATCGGCCCCTCGCTCGGCGCCTTCATCATCGAGCACCTGAGCTGGCCCATCGTCTTCTGGGTCAATCTGCCGATCGGTGCCGCTGCGATGATCATGCTCAGCATCCTGCTCCGCGAACGCGTGGAACGCCGCCAGCACCAGATCGACTGGATCGGCTCGCTCCTGCTGCTGATCGCGGTCGGCACCTTGATGGCCGCCCTGGTGCAGAACGCCAGCCTGAGCATCCTGGCACAATTGATCCTGATATTTGTCGGGCTGGCCACGCTCGCTGTGCTCATCCTGCACGAGCGCAGCATTCGGGAGCCGATGCTGCCGCTCGAACTGTGGCGCCACCGGGTGATCGTGACGGGCAGCCTTGGCAGTTGCGCGGCCGGTGCGGTGATGATGGGCGTGTCGGCCTTCCTGCCAGCCTATGTGCAGGGCGCGATGGGCCGCAGCGCCCTGGCGGGCGGCATCGTCCTGGGGGCGATGTCGGTCAGTTGGTCGCTCGCCAGCATTGTGGGCGCGCGCCTGATGGTGCGTACCACCTACCGGTTCGTAGCAATACTGGGCGCGCTGGCGCTGATCACGGGCTGCGGGCTGCTGATCACCCTTACTCCTGAGCGTGGGCCGGCCTGGGCCGGCCTGGGATCCTTCGTCATCGGTATCGGGATGGGGTTCAGCAACACGGTCTTCATCGTGTCGATCCAGGCGTCGGTCCCCTGGCGACAGCGCGGTGCCGCGACATCATCCAGCATGTTTCTCCGCTTTATCGGACAATCACTCGGCGCGGCTTCGTGTGGCGCGGTGCTGAATGCGACCTTGTCCTGGCTCGACCCTCACGCGCGATACAGCGCCGACCGGATGCTGGATCCCACGCAGCGCGTGGGCCTGAGCGCGGCGGAGACGGCCCATCTGACGGATCTGATCGCCAGGTCATTGCACAACGCGTATTTCCTGACCGGACTGTTCTCCCTTCTTACGCTGGTGATCGCGCTGAACCTCCCGGCCGGCCTCAACCCGACGCGCCACGCCAGTCACGACTAGCGCCTGTCCGGTGCTGATAGAAGCACCGGCCAGTCTCTGACTTTTTGCTTGATCGCGTGATTCACGTCTCCGGCGATTCCACCTGCGACGATCACGCTCTAACCGGCAAGCTCCCGCCGCACGATCGCCGCGCCTTCGGCCATCGCCTTCAGTTTTCCAAACGCGGTCTGCCGGTCGAGATACTTCATGCCGCAGTCAGGCGCCGGGATCAGTCTGGACGGATCGACGTAGCGCAGTCCATCGCGAATGCGCGCGGCGACGGTATCGGCGGTTTCGACCACAGGATCGCCGAGGTCCAGCACCCCCAACATGATCCGCTTGCCGGCCAGGTCGCGCAGCACGCCAAGGTCCAGCCTCGGCTGTGCCGCTTCGATGGAGATCTGCTCGGCTACCGTATCGGCCAGCTGCGGCAGGAAGCTGTATCCGCTCGGCTTGTTGGCAACGACCGCGGCGTAGCCGAAGCAGATATGGACCACGGTCGGTCCCGGTATCCCCTGCAGCGCCCGATTGATGGCGCGAATGCCGTACCGGCTCGCCTTGTCGGGCGCTGTGCGCACCCAGGGTTCGTCCAACTGGATGACGTCGACGCCCGTCGCCTTCAGGTCCAGGAGTTCTTCGTTGACGGCCACGGCGTAATCCATCGCCATCTCTTCGTCGTCCCGGTAGTACTCGTTCTGTGCCTGCTGCGACAAAGTGAATGGCCCGGGCAGCGTGATCTTCGTGGCTTTGTCGGTATTGCGCAGCAGGAACGCCGCGTCCATCCGTTCCACCGCGCCCGTACGCCGGATCTTGCCAACCACCCTGGGCACCGGAGTCGTCCGTCCGGATTGCGAACGAACCTGTCCCGGTTGCGTTTCGTCGATCCCCTCCAGCGCCAGGGCAAAGCGGTTCGAATAGCTTTCCCGCCGAACTTCGCCATCCGTCACGATGTCGATCCCGGCGCGCTCCATCTCCCGGATCGCCAGGATGGTCGCATCGTTCTGGGCCTGCTCGAGCCAGTCCGGTCCGACGCGCCACATGTCCTGCGCGTGCGTGCGCGGCACGCCGTGGGACTGCAGCCGTGCGCGATCCACCAGCCAGTCGGGCTGTGGATAGCTGCCCACCACAGTCGTAGGCAGCAGATGCGTCGGATAGGTCATTTCGGCGTCTCCCTGCGATGAATCCTTCGCCGCTGCGCGACACGGGCGGACCCGCACCGACGCGTTGCGCTGCGCCATGGCTCCCGCCATGCTGATGGCAGGATGGTAGGCCATTCCCGAGCATGGCGACCAGACTTCGCGACCGACCGATCCGGAGAGAGTTCCATGTGGCCAATCCGTTCCGCGCTGTTCGTTCCCGCCCATCGCCGGGACTGGGTCGGCAAGGCGATCCGCGTCTCGCCCGGTGCGGCGGTGCTGGACATCGAGGACTCGGTTCCGCCGCAATTCAAGCAGCAGGCAATGGGTTTCCTGAAGGAGGAGATTGCAGAGCTGCGCGCAGCCAGTGTCGACGCCTTCGTGCGGGTGCAGCCATTGCATGACGGCACGGCGGCCGAGATCCGGGCCGCGGTGACCGAAGGACTGACTGCCATTGTTCTGCCGAAGGTCGCCCGCCCCGACGAAATACGCCAACTTGCGGACATGCTGAGCTATGCCGAAGGGCGCGCCGGGGTCGCGCATGGCAGCGTCGGCATCCTGCCGCTGCCGGAAACGGCGGAGGGCATGCATTGCGCGTGCGACCTGGCCAGGGCAAGCACGCGCGTGCGTGGCATCCACGGCGCCCTGAGCGGGCCGGTGTCGGGCGATTTCGCCCGGGCGTTCGGTTTCCGCGCGACACAGGACGGCGTGGAGCAACTGTATCTCGCATCGAAGCTGGTGCTCGACAGCCGAGCGGCCGGAGCGATGTATCCGTTGGCGGGGATATTCGGGACAGCCCAGGACGATCTGGCGGCGGTCGAGCGACTGATCCGCCGTGCGCGCGATATCGGCTATACCGGCGTCGCGGTCATGCATCCATCACATGTTGCCATCGCCAACGCCGTGTATCGGCCGACACCGGAGGAGGTCGCGTATTTCCGCGGCCTGCTGGCCGCGTTCGAAGCGGCGGAGAAGGCAGGCCTGGGTGCGGTCAGCTACCAGGGGGCCATGGTAGATTACGCCATGCTGCCGCTGGCAAAGGAAATTCTGGTAGAGGCAGACAAAGCAGGATGACGCGCCTAACTGGACCAGTGTTCCGGTAATACCCGCCGATGCGTTCGGGACCTGCACCGAAAACATGTCAGTTGTGACAGAAACGCTATAGTGTTGACTCTCTGGCGTCTTTGACGGGCCATTGACGTTGAACCGACCCGGACCGGCCACGTTTGCGCCGGCAGTTCTGAACGTGCAGACCTGGACCAAGAACAGCGTGACCGGAGACGAAATGCGCCCCGACACCCATCCTATCCCCGCGCCGCCAGCCCCGCACGCGGTCCGGCTGGCCGATTATCAGCCGCCCGCCTACCTGGTTGAAACGGTCGCGCTGGCGTTTGATTTGCATGAGGCCGGAACGATCGTCACTACCTGTTTGACACTGCGCCGCAACGACGGAACAGCCGCGGACGCCCCACTCTGGCTCAACGGGGAAGGCGCTGAGCTGAAGAGCATTGCGCTTGACGGTGTGCCCCTCGACCCGACGCAGTATCGGCTGGAACCCGGTGGGTTGCTCATCCCGCATATGCTGGCCTCAGCCACGCTGGACATTCGGACCCGGATCGTTCCCAAGGATAATACCAGCCTCAGCGGGCTTTACGTCTCGGGCGGCAGCTATTTCACCCAGTGTGAGGCCGAAGGTTTCCGGCGAATCACCTACTTCCCCGATCGCCCCGATGTCATGGCGCGCTACACGACGACGATCACCGCCGACAAGGTGCAGTGCCCGGTGATGCTTTCGAACGGCAACCCCGGCCCGATCGAAGATATGGGAGACGGCCGCCACCGCATCACCTGGGTCGATCCCCATCCGAAACCGTCGTATCTTTTCGCCTTGGTTGCCGGCGATCTCATGACCGTGCGCGATAGTTTCACCACGCGTTCGGGCCGCAGCGTCGCGCTCGGGATTCACGTGCGTCGCGGCGACGAAGACCGTTGCGCGCATGCGATGCAGTCGCTGAAGGCCGCAATGAAATGGGATGAGGATACGTTCGGCCTCGAATACGATCTGGATGTCTACAACATCGCCGCTGTCTCCGACTTCAACATGGGTGCCATGGAGAACAAGGGGCTCAATGTCTTCAACACCAAGTATGTACTGGCGAAGCCGGAGACTGCCACCGACACCGACTATCAGGGCATCGAGTCGGTCATCGCGCACGAATACTTCCATAACTGGACCGGGAACCGCGTCACCTGCCGCGACTGGTTCCAGCTTTCCCTGAAGGAAGGGCTTACGGTCTATCGCGATCAGGAGTTTTCAGCCGATCAGGGCAGCCGGCCGGTGAAGCGGATCGGCGATGTGCGGGTACTGCGGGCGGCACAGTTCCGCGAAGATGCCGGGCCGCTGGCGCATCCCGTGCAGCCGGACACGTATCTTGCGATCGACAACTTCTACACCGCCACCGTGTACAACAAGGGCGCCGAGGTCATTCGCATGATGGCGACCATCATCGGCCGCCAGGCGTTCCGCAAGGGCATGGAGCTGTATTTCGCGCGCCATGACAATCACGCCGTCACCATCGATGACTTCGTGCAGGCGATGCAGGATGCGTCGGGCGTCAATCTGCAGAACTTCAAGCGATGGTACCATCAGGCCGGCACGCCGGAGGTGACAGTCGAGGATACCTACGACCCCGCGTCGAAGCGCTACACGCTGACCGTCCGCCAGCACACGCCACCGACGCCGGGGCAGCCGGACAAGCAGCCGGTGGTCATTCCCATGGCAATGGGACTGCTGGACGGTAACGGCCAGGAACTCACAACGCGGCTGGACAATGAGGCCGCGGCCCAGACGGGCACCCGGGTCCTTCTGGCGACCGAGGCAGAAAGCCGCTTCACTTTCGTTGACGTCGCCAGTCCGCCGATCCCGTCGCTGTTGCGCGGCTTCTCCGCACCTGTCCGCATGACTGGCATCTCGGCGGAGAGACTACGGTTTCTTGCGTCCCATGCCACGGACCCGTTCGTGCGCTGGGATTCCGGGCAGCAATTCGCAACCGGCTCGCTTCTCGCCATGGTCGCGGCAATCCGGCGCGGAGAGCAGCCGACCATCGATCCGGCTTTGATCGATGCCATGGCGTCAACACTGGCGGCCGCGGACACCGATCCGGCCTTCGCGGCCGAAGCGCTGTCCTTGCCAAGCGAGACCTTCTTGGCCGATCAGATGGAAGTCGTTGATGTCGATGCCATCCACAGCGCCCGTGACGCCGCGCGAAAGGCCATCGGACAATTGCTGGCCGACCGGTTGCTGGCGACCTATGACCGTCTGGTCGACCCTGGTCCGTATCGCATTGATGGCCTCTCCATCGGAAACCGCGCGCTGCGCAATATCTGCCTCGCCTACCTCGCGGCATCGGGCGATCCGGCCGGCATTCGTCTGGCCAAAAAACAATTCGACAGCCGGCAGAACATGACCGACGTGCTGAGTGCGCTCGCGGTGCTGGCGAGCATCGAATGCGACGAGCGGACAGAGGCACTTCAAGTGTTTCATCGTGCCTGGCGGGACGATGCACTGGTCCTCGACAAATGGTTCTCAATCCAGGCGATTTCGCCGCTCGCCAGCACGCTTGAGTCGGTGCGGCGACTAACCGCCCATCCGGACTTCGATCTGCGCAATCCTAATCGGGTCCGCGCGCTGGTCGGCAGCTTTACCAGCGGCAATCAGGTACGGTTCCATGACGCGTCCGGCGCCGGTTACCAGTTCCTCGCCGATTCCATCATGCAGCTCGATCCCGTCAACGGACAGGTTGCAGCCCGCATGGTCTCTCCGCTCGGTCAGTGGCGGCGGTTTGACGCCGGGCGCCAGGCATCGATGAAGCAGGCACTGGAGCGTATTCTCGCCCTGCCCGGACTATCGAAGAATGTCTTCGAAATGGCATCGCGAAGCCTCGCATAGCGACAGGATCGGATGATGGCTGCTTTCTCGGAACACGCCTGGCAGCAGACCGCGCCCTTGCGGGCGGCAATTCACGCACTGCCGTTCAATACGGAACTGGCAGCCGGCTCGCTCAGCCCCGACAGGTTTCAAGGGTACATCATCCAGGATGCGCTCTACCTGGATCAGTACGCGCGTGCCCTGGCTATCGCCGCCGCACGCGCACCCGACGGCACGACCCTGCGCGCGTTCGCCGAATCGGCGTTGGAAGCGGTCGCGGTCGAGCAAGCTTTGCATGGGCAGTACATCAGGCAGTTCGGCATCGATCCCACGCGGCTGGAAGCCACGCAGGCTTCACCGGATTGCCTGGGGTACACCAGTTTCCTGCTGGCGACTGCCTATCATGATCCTTGGGAGATCCTGGTTGCCGCGCTGCTGCCGTGCTTCTGGATCTACTGGGATGTCGGCAACGCGATCTCACGGCAGGCCAGCGCGTCCAACCCATACCGCGCGTGGATCGATACCTATGCGGATGAAGGGTTTGGTGCCGCTGTCCGGGCCGTCATCGCCGCCACCGACCGGGCGGCCGACGACACCACACAGACGATCCGGTCGCGCATGATGACCGCCTTCGTCCGCTCGACACAGTTCGAGTGGTTGTTCTGGGACAGTGCCTATCAGCGCCGCGGCTGGCCGGTCGCTCTCTGACCGCCCTCCGGCGCCGCAAGGACGGGAATGGCCGCCACCGTCCGGGCAAACGCCGCGGGGCCGGCGCGATAAAGGCGCCTGATGCCCTCGATCAGCGCGTGTTCCTCGACCTGGCGCAGGTCGAGCATCCAGACCGGCAGCGCCGTCCCACCCTCGTTCGCCGCCCACCGGCGGATGGTTCGGCGGATGCGATACGCCAGTGCCGCATGAACGAATGGGATGACCGTCACGTCCGACGGGGCGTGCAGCGCCGCGCCAACGATACGTCCAGCCGCCTTTCGCAGTATGGCGCCGAGTTCCGAATCGCCGGAACGAATCACGACGGCATCCGGCCTTTGCTCCAGGCCGATAATCCGTAGCAGCATCGCGGCAAACATTCTTTGCAGAGTGGCTGGCTCGATTGGGTCACGCGGGCCGGCGCACGTCTGCAACATCAGGAATTGCCCGCTGTCGGTAGAGCCATCGCGGCCACCCAGGGCGCCGGCAAGTGCGCCGGATTGCGGATTGGTGGCGAGAAGCAGGTGGTCGATGTTGCCCAGATGGTGAAACCGCTGTGACGCCATCCCGAAGGCATCGCGAATCTCCGGCTCCAGGGGCAAGCCGTTCGGCAGGCGCTGGGCGCGCACATAGGTCAGGCGTAACTGCCTGCCTGCAAAGACATGATCGATCAAGCGGCCCTCTCCCGGTGAGGTATATCTTGACGCCATGTTAACGATCGTCGCTCACGCGAAAGTGTGATGCGGTTCACATCCCCCATGCCGCACCGCATGAATTCGTATCATTCCGGACAGGCCGGCACGCGCAGCCCGTTCCGCCGGACGTTTGTACCGCCGCTCACGACAACATGCAGACCAATCGGGACGCGATCGCGGCAACGCCTTCCATCGCGACAAAAATGGGATCCTGGCCGTAAAGAGCCAAAGCCGCTCACAGTCCGGTCCGTCGCTGTTTCAGCGCATCATTCGTTCGCGCGCCGGCCAGAGTCGCGGCAGCCGAACAGCCAGACGGCGATCCGCCGGGCGCCGATCGTGTTGTTACGATCGTCGCCCGGCGGATTTCACCACCTGACAAAACAGGCGTTTTCGGATGGCCTCGGGCGGGTCAGCCGGTACGGATCGAAGCCGCCTCCGGGCCTTTCACGCCGTCCACGACATCCATGAGGATCGTTTGACCCTCCGCGAGCTGCATGATCCCCGCACGCTGCAAAGCCGAGGCATGGACGAAGACGTCCTTGCCACCCTCAAGCGGCGCAACGAAACCGAAACCTTTGGTCGCATTGTACCATTTGACGGTGCCCTGCACTTCCCGCGATGGGCCGGTTGGTGCGCTCCGCCTTGGCGGAGCACCGCCGCCCATCGACGGCCCACGCGAACGGGCCGCGGTCGGCGTGGCCGTACTCTCATCGACGGAAAGGACTTCCGACACTTGTCGGCCCTTTTGTCCCTGGCCTATCCGCACCCGGAGCGAGGCCCCGGGACTGACCGCGTTGTGGCCAGCCTGATTAAGCGTGTTGGCGTGCAGGAACGCATCGCCCGATCCGTCCGAGAGCGCCACAAAGCCAAATCCCTTCTCGGGATTGAACCATTTAACTGTCGCGTCATGCTCGGGTCCAAACCCGGCGGACGAAGGCCATGACGGCGCGCTACGTGGCATGTCGCCCGGGGGCGCACGGTCGTAAGCGAAGTCGTCATCGAAGCCGCGCCGCCGGGTAGGGCGTCCACGGCCGCGGTTGGTCATGTTCAAGAGAAGATCGTCCTCATTGCATACGCGTTGTTCAAAGCGATCACTGCCATGAAGGCAGCGGCGCGGGTTTTTATTCCGGTAAACGGACCCGGAAAGCATAGCGCGCTTTCGCCGGGCTGCATACCGTTGGTCAGCGTGAAACTGACCACGCGAGTATAGAGTCTAAATGGTCCCTCGCCCAGGGGCAAACCTCCGGCCGCTTCATGTGTCCAAGGCAGCATCGGCGCCTGGCTTTGAGGTGTCTGTCCGGTCGTCGGGCTGCCGATAATGTCTTGATTTCGCGCGTAGCCGCCGCGGCTTGTGCTATTTTGGCGCTTGCCCGTCACCCATCGGGAATGTCGGAAAAACATTCGACAAACCAGCCCCTTGCGCATCGGCCGCGTGCAGCGCCCTCGCGATAAAATGCGAATCAGGCTGCGGCTGAAACCTCTTGTCCCTTTTGTCCGGCCAGGACCGACAACAACGGCAGCAGTGCGTTCAAGTCCCGTTCGGCGACACAAACCAGATAATGTTCCGACTCTGGCGTCTCATCGGTCAGCGCTTCCGGTAAAGGCA
>DATNEJ010000151.1:0-15275 GCA_035606775.1 Acetobacteraceae bacterium
AGTCTGCATCGTGTTCGAAGGACGCGACGGCGCGGGCAAGGGCGGCACCATCAAGGCGATCACCGAACGCGTCAGCCCGCGCATCTTCCGCGTCGTCGCGCTGCCCGCACCGAGCGAGCGCGAAAAGTCGCAGATGTACATCCAGCGCTACGTTCCTCACCTGCCCGCGGCGGGAGAGATCGTTATTTTCGATCGAAGCTGGTACAACCGCGCCGGCGTGGAGCGCGTCATGGGGTTCTGTTCGAAGGAACAAGCCGAGCGCTTCCTGCAAATGATACCGGGCGCCGAAAGATCCATCGTCGATTCCGACATCATCCTGTTGAAATACTGGCTTGAGGTGGGCGAAGCCGAGCAGACGCGCCGTCTGGAAGCCCGCATCGGCGACGGGCGGAAGACCTGGAAGCTCTCGCCGATGGATCTGAAATCCTACAGCCGGTGGTACGACTATTCGCGCGCCCGCGACGACATGTTCCGGGCGAGCGACTCCTCCTGGGCGCCGTGGTTTGTGGTCCGTTCGGACGACAAGCGGCGCGCTCGCCTGAACGTCATCTCCCACATGCTCAGCTGTATCCCGTATGAGGCGGTGCCGCGCGAGAAGGTGACCCTGCCCAAGCGACAGAAACCGGACGGCTATAAGGAACCGGACTATCCCTACAAGGTGGTGCCGGAATTGACGTGGCCATCGGCTTGAACGAAGCCTCGGCTCCGGCGCAATTGGATGAAAGCGTGACGCACCCAACGGTCAGCCAGCGCGCTCCCGGGTGAACCGGTCCCTTCCATAACAGACCGCGTCCGCTCGAAAGCACCGGACCTCGGCACGGCTCACAGCGGGAACACCAGACAGGTCAGACCGACCACTGCCATGACGGCACCTGTCACGCGCGGCACCAGACGGCCGCCGGGAAGCACCTTCTGCAGCAGGATCAGCACCGACAGCGCGGCAACCCAGACCAGGTTCATCACACCAGCCGCGAACAGCAGCATCATCAAAACCCAGCAGCAGCCGACGCAGAATGCGCCATGCAGGACGCCCATGCGCAGCGCGCCACCGAGGCCCGCCTGCCAGTAGCGGGTGATGAAGCCAAACGGACTCTGGCACCGCGTCAGGCAGCGATTCTTCAGTGGCGAAAATTCGTAAGCTGCCGCCAGCAGAAACACGACACCCGCCACGCGCGCGCTGACGAGCATCAGCGACGGCGACAACAGCGCTGCCCGCGCCAGCGCCAGTTGCAGCCCGGCCGCGACGATAGCGAACCCGCCCCAGACAAGCAGATAGCCGGCGCCGAACACACCGCTCATCAGCACAGGCCGCCTGCCCTGCTTCCGCTGCACCATCGTATACAGCAGGATCATCGGCGCCGCGCTCGGCAGCATCATGCCGACCATCATCACGGCCCACATGAGTGCCGCCAGCGTGTATTGCTGTGCCACCGAAGGCATCGGCATGCCGGGCATATCCGCCATGCCGAGTGTCATCGTGGCCAGGTAGAACCATGCAAGCAGCGAGATGCCGATCAGGCTCGCAAGTATGATCGCCCGGTCGCGGGACAGGAACAAATGCGTCCGCACGACCGACAGCATGATTCAGGCGGGGCGGTTCGGGCCGTGCGGGCCGATATCAATCATCGTCATATGCGCATGTCCGCGGGACCAGTCGAGTGGGATCGTGCCGGTCGCCCTTGTTGAACTGCTGGCGAATTCCGCCTCGGTGAACTCAATGCCGGCCGGCAAGACCAGGCGGGCACGATGCGGCTTCCCCGTCACCGGGTTCCCAATTGGTTGGGCCGTCGCACCGACGAGTCCGGGAACCGAGAACCCCCCCGTCGCGGCATCGGTATCGGCCTCGAACGTGATGGGACGGAACAGCGGCTCGTTCATTTTGCTGATTGTGCCGGCGAACACGTTGAAATAGGTGGCGCCCGGCTCTTGCTCCTGCCCGCTCAGGATCGTCAGTAGCGCGCTCCGCTGCTCCGGTGTCGCACGCTCGTCTATGATCGCGAGCGCCTCGCCGTTGCCTTCATGGATCGCCCCCGGCCAGGCGAACAGCCCGACCCATTTCAGGCCGTCGAGCGAGACATCGCCGAAATGACCGCGATCGATGCGCATGGCCACCGCCGCGCGGCAATGCCCGTGGGTGGGCAGACCATTGAACTGGCATGGACAGCCGAAATCACAGTTGCAGGTGGCGATCTCAGGCCCGCGGATCGTCCAGTCCGCGTACGGCATGGCTTCCTCCCTGACCTTTATGAATTTCCACGCACGATATACCCACACACAAGTGGGACGGTAATCTTTGTTTAGGTTGCCCTGGAAGGAAGCGGCGCCCTGCCGTCACAAGGCCGCGACATGCTTGCAGGCGGCGCTACATTCTGACCAGCGCGGAGCCCCAGGTCAGTCCGCCGCCGAGTGCCTCCAGGAGCACGAGGTCGCCACGGCGGATGCGTCCGTCGGCGCGGGCTTCCGCCAGCGCCAGCGGCACCGATGCGGCTGAGGTATTGGCATGCCGATCCACCGTCACCACGACACGCTCGGCTGACAGGCCCAGCTTGCGGCCCATGGCATCGATGATACGGCGGTTGGCCTGGTGCGGCACCAGCCAGTCGATGTCGGCATGCGTCAGGCCGTTGGCGGCGAGAGCCTCCTCAACCGCTTCGGCCAGACGGACCACCGCGTGACGGAACACCTCCCGCCCGTTCATCACCAGATGCCCAGGCTTGTCGGGCTGTCCGACCGCGCCGTCCACGTAGAGGATGTCGCCGAGCGCGCCCTGGCTGTGGAGATGCGTGGAGAGAATGCCGCGGTCGCCGGGACCGCCCTCCCCGGCCTGCAGCAGAACCGCGCCAGCCCCGTCACCGAACAGCACGCAGGTGCCGCGGTCCTGCCAGTTCAGGATGCGGGAATAGACCTCGGTGCCGACCACCAACACGTTGCGCGCCTGGCCCGAGCGGATCATCCCGTCGGCGACCGACAAAGCATAGATGAAGCCCGCGCACGCCGCTGCCAGGTCGAAGCCGAAACCGCCTGTGCCCAGTTCCGCCTGGATGCGAACGGCGGTCGATGGGAAGGCCTGATCCGGCGTGCTGGTGGCGGCGATGATCACGTCCACTGCCGCGGCGGCCAGCCCCGCATCCGCCAGTGCGGCACGGGCGGCGGCGGCGCCCATGAAGGTGGCGGTCTCGCGCTTGCCGGCGAAGTGCCGCTGGCGGATTCCAGTTCGCTCCCGTATCCATTCGTCGGAGGTGTCGATCGTGCGGGACAGTTCGTCATTGGTCACGGCACGCTCGGGCAGGTAGGCGCCGACACCGGCTAGAATGGAACGGATGGGCATCGGGGTTCCTGTCACGCGGTGGCGAGTCGTGCCCCGCCGTTCTTTTCGACGGGGCCGTTCTTCTCCTGGGCCGCCTGCTTGTCCAGCCCGATTCGGGCCAGATCCTCACGGATATGGTCATTGAAACGATGCACGACCATGTCCATCGCCACATCCACGGCATGCGCGAAGCCCTGCGCGTCGGTGCCGCCGTGCGACTTCACGACCACGCCGTTCAGCCCGACCATCACCGCGCCGTTGTAGCGCCGCGGATCGAGCCATTCGCGCAGCCGGTCGAGGCCGGGGCGGGCGAGCAGATAGGCGATCTTCGCCGCGATGCCGTGGGTGAACACCTGGCGCAGCAGGTCGCCGATGAGCTTGAGCGCACCCTCCCCGGTCTTGAGCGCCACGTTTCCGGTGAAGCCGTCGGTCACCACCACATCGGTGGTGCCGGCGGCGATGTCATGACCTTCGACGAAGCCGTGGAATTGTGGGCCGATATGGCTGGCCCGCAGGATTTCGGCGGCTTGGCGCACCGTGTCGTCGCCCTTCAGCTCCTCGGAGCCGACGTTCAGCAGGCCGATCGTCGGCGCCGTCAGGCCCAGGACAGTGCGGGCGAAGACGTCGCCCATGACGGCGAACTGCACAAGGTTCCGGGTATCGCACTGCACGTTGGCGCCGAGGTCGAGCATCACCACATCGCCGCGCGCCGAGGGGCCGATCGCCGCCATCGCCGGCCGGTCGATGCCCGGCAGGGACTTGATGACGATCTTCGCCAGTGCCAGCAGCGCCCCGGTATTGCCGGCGGAGACGACACCCGCCGCTTCCCCGGCCGCCACCGCATCGATCGCCAGGCGCATGGAGGATTGCCGGCTGCGCAGCGCGGCGGTGGGCTTCATGTCGTTGCCGATCACGTCGGGCGCGTGGCGGACCGTGCAGGCGGACGCGGCGCGGCGGCTGCGCGCGAGCAGCGCGTCCAAGGTCGGCTGATCCCCCACCAGCAGAAAGCGCGCCAGGGGGTGACGCTCCGCCGCCAGTTCCAGTCCATGCACGATCATCCCGGGAGCGTTGTCGCCCCCCATGGCGTCAATCGCCAGCGTGAATGGACCGCTCAAGGGTGGGTGGCGTGCACGCCGTGATCCGGGTCAGGCCCGGACAGCGCCCCGGAGCGCCTTTCCAGCGGCGACCACTTCGCGGCCGTCGTAATGGCCGCAATGGCTGCACACATGATGCGGCCGCTTCAACTCGCCGCAGTTCGGGCATTCCGCGTGCGCCTGGGCGGGAAGCGCCTGGTGGCTGCGCCGCATGCCGCGACGTGACGGCGAGGTCTTTCTCTTCGGAACAGCCATGGGACTGCGCCCCTTCTATTGTAAACCTGTGTGAAGCCCCGGCCCGCTCAGGGCGGAAGAAGCGGTCACATTCTGGACAAAACGCAAGGCGGGCCGTCTAGCAGAGGGGCAGCCGCGTCGCAAGGCGCTGTTCGGCCAAGGCGGATACC
The DNA here is from genome assembly GCA_035606775.1 of Acetobacteraceae bacterium. Classification (GTDB taxonomy): domain Bacteria; phylum Pseudomonadota; class Alphaproteobacteria; order Acetobacterales; family Acetobacteraceae; genus Rhodopila. Next base: position 4,806 of record DATNEJ010000151.1, read on the forward strand.
TCGAGCGCACAGCGGGGATGTTGCGACAAACGACGTCTGCGGGCCGGCTTTCGGCGGCTCCGAACTTTGCCGGCGCCGACGCTGCCGCGCGACTCCGGCGGGGCCGCGGACCTTGGCGCGCGGCCGTCGCAGGCGGAGGCGCAAAGGCGCCAATCAACCGTTTAAACAAAGCGGTATGGGCTGTTCTTCACGGAACGGGCGCTAATTTTTTATTTGATCGCGTGATTCACGTCTCCGGCGATTCCGCCTGCGCCGATCACGCTCTAATGGTCAGCGGGCTGCACCGCCACGGTGAGGGAAACGGTCTGGATGGCGCCGTCGCGCAACAGACGGACCTCGATCCGGCTGCCGATCCGGTCGGCGCCCAGGAAGGCCCTCAGCGCGTGCGAGCCGCTGGCGCTATGGCCGTCCAGCGACAGGAGCACGTCGCCCACCCGCATCCCGGCCCGTTCGGCTGGACCGCCGGGCGTCATGCTGACCACCATCCGGCCGGAGGGCTGTCCGGCCCGTGCCGCCAGGCTTTCCGGCACCGTGATCGGCTGCAGCGCGACCCCAAGCCAGCCACGGCGGGACGTGCCCGGCGCTGTCCTGGACGGCTGGGGAACTGGCGGCAGAGAAGGCGTGACGGGCATCGCCGCGGCCCGGGAGGGTTGACGGCCGACGGCCATCGAGACGAGCCGGGCGATCGCGGTGTGGGGAACGACGCGCACGCCGCCGTCGCGTCCGATATCGGCCATACCGAGCAGGCGCTGGTTGGCATCGATCACTGGGCCACCCGGATCGACATCCGCGGCCGGCATGTCGAGGACGAGGGCTATGAGCTCGCCGCCGGTCCGGGCCACGTGCCGAACCATGCTCAGGCGAGCGGTAGGCGCGCCATCCGTCAGCGCCCCCAACGCCAGTGCCAGTGTCCCAGCCGCGGCATCCTCGCCGCATGCGGCGTCCGCCCGGACGGGCACGGGCGCGTCAAGCAGCAGGCAGGCCAGGTTGGCATCCGGATCACGCGGGCCGGGGTGAGCGACGGCCAGCGCACCGTTTGCCAGCACCAGCGTGTAGCTCTCCCGCGGCGGCAGAGCCTGGTCGGAGGTGACAACCGTGGCGCCGTCCCAGACAAACCCGGTGAGATGCCGGTTCGGTCCCGTGCGGATCGCCGTCAACCACGGCGCGGCGGCAGCGACGGCGGCCGCCACGGACTCGGACAACTGGCTGAAGGCAGTCGGCATTCCCGGCGATCACCATTGGAGCAGGCAGCAAGGACCGCTGCCCGGACGAATCGTCTCTACTTGAGGCGACTTGCCTCTACCTGACAGGTCTTCCGCGCGCTGTGAACAGCTTCCCGCCACGCGGATGTCAGATATCAGCCGGTGGATGTCAGATAATGGTCGCGGTAACGAGTCCTCAGCGCGGTCTTCAGCAACTTGCCGGTTGCTGTGTGCGGTAGTTCCTCAACCACAAGGACTGTATCCGGCAGCCACCATTTGGCGACCTTGCCTTCATAGGCACGCAGCACCGAGTCCGGGTCGATGGTATGGTTCGGTCGCGGGACGACCAGCAGCAGCGGCCGCTCGTCCCATTTCGGATGGCGAGCTGCGATAACCGCGGCTTCCAGCACGTCGGGATGGGAGACCGCGATGTTCTCCAATGCGATCGAACTGATCCACTCGCCGCCCGATTTGATCACATCCTTCGAGCGGTCGGTGATCTCCATGAAGCCGTCGGAATCGATGGTGGCGACGTCACCCGTGGCGAACCAGCCGCTGGCGTCGCAGGCGCTGCCCGCCGCGTCGCCGTAATAGGCGCTGGCGATCCACGGGCCGCGCACCATCAGATCGCCGAAGGCGACGCCGTCCCACGGCAGTTCCTTGCCGTCCCCATCGACGATCTTCATGTCGATGCCGGCCAGGATGCGGCCCTGCTTCAGCATGTGGCGCACCGCCTCGGGGCCGCTCAGACCCGCCTGCGCCGGCTTCGGCGCGTTATAGGTGCCGACCGGGCTCAGTTCCGTCATGCCCCAGCCATGTTCCACCGTAACGCCGTACTCGTCGCGGAATGCCTCGATCAGCAGGGGTGGCGCGGCGGACCCGCCGGTCATGATGCGCTTCACCGTGGTCAGGCGCTCGCCGGTGCTGCGCAGGTGCTGCAACAGGGCCATCCAGACGGTCGGCACGCCGCAGGTCAGGGTGACGCGTTCGCTGTTCAGCAGATCCGCCATGCTGGCGCCGTCCAGATGACGCCCGGGAAGCACCAGCGCCGCCCCGGTCAGCGCAGTGGCGTAGGGGATCCCCCATGCATTGACATGGAACATCGGCACCACCGGCAGGATGCGGCTGGTCGCGTGCAGGCACAGCACGTCCGGCAGCGCGATGGCATAGGCGTGCAGCACCGTGGAACGGTGGCTGTACAGCACCCCCTTCGGCCGTCCCGTGGTGCCGGAGGTGTAGCACAGCGCGCTGGCAGTGTTCTCGTCGAACGCAGGCCACTCATAGTCCTCGTCGGCACCCTCCATGAGCGTGTCGTAGCAATGGAGGTCCATGCCGGGCGCCAGGGCGACCGCCGGCATGTGCGCGGCATCCGCCAGGATGACGACGCCGCGCACGCTGTCCTTGATCCGCGGGGCGAGCGCGGCAATCAGCGGCGCGAAGTCCGCGTCGACGAACAGCACGCGGTCTTCGGCATGGTTGATGATGTAGGCGATGTCGTCGGGATGCAGGCGTGGATTGATGGTGTGGCAGATCGCCTGCATGCCGGAGGCGGCGTAATACACCTCCAGATGCCGATAGCCGTTCCAGGCGAGCGTCCCCACCCTGTCCTGCGCGCCGACCCCCAGTTTCCGCAGCGCGCCGACAAGGCGCCGCGCCCGCCGTTCCACGTCTGCCCAGGTGTAGCGATGCGTGGTCTTTTCGCTGGTCCGGGAAACCACCTCGGCCTTCGCGTGATGGCGCGCGGCGTGCGTCAGGATCGATGAAACCAGCAACCCCTGCGCCTGCATCAGTCCCAGCATGTCGTTCCTCCCGTCGCGCACCCGCCATTGCGAGGCAGCGCCCTGGGCCGGATGATAGGACAACGCGCGCAGGACAGAAGAGGTAAGACGATGCAGCCAGTGATGATTGTGACCGGCGGCAGCCAGGGGATCGGCGCGGCCGTCGCGCGTCTGGCCGCTGCACGCGGCTATGCTGTCGCGCTCACCTACCAGTCCAACAAGGGCCTGGCGGATGCGGTCGTGGCGGAGATCGGTGCCGCCGGGGGCAAGGCGATCGCCGTGCAGGCGGAAATGGCCGACGAAGCCTCCATCCTCGCCCTGTTCCAGACGGTGGACCGTACGCTTGGCCGGCTGCACGTGCTGGTCAACAATGCGGGCGGTCCCGGCCCGGTGTGTCGCATCGACTCCATCACCGCCGCCGCCCTTGATTCGGTGCTGGCGGTCAATGTGCGTGCGCCGTTCCTGACGACCCGCGAAGCCGTGGCACGCATGGCCACCGATCGTGGCGGCAGCGGCGGTGCCATCGTCAACGTTTCCTCGCGCGCGGCGGAGATCGGCGGCGCCAATGAGTGGATCCACTACGCCGCATCGAAAGGCGCGCTCGACAGCCTCACCGTCGGTTCGGCGCGCGAACTGGCGCCGCTCGGCATCCGGGTGAATGCGGTCAGTCCCGGTCTGATCGAGACCGACCTGCACGCCAGGGCCGGGCTGCCGGATCGGCTGACCCGGCTGGTCGGCGGCGTGCCGATGGGCCGCACCGGCAGCGCTGAAGAAGTGGCCGAAGCGGTCCTTTGGTTGTCATCCGACGCCGCATCCTATGTGACTGGGGTCAACATTCCGATCTCCGGAGGCCGCTAATGGAACTGAAATCAGCCTTGATCGTCGGCGTGGGCGCCGGGCTCAGCGCCTCCCTCGCCCGCCTGTTCGCCAAACATGGGCTGCAGGTCGCGATGGCGTCGCGCAACCCGGACCGGCTGGCGAAGCTGGCGGAGGAGACCGCCGGCGTCACCTTCGCCTGCGAGGCAACCGAGCCTGAGGAGGTGGCCGCGCTTTTCGACGTGGTACTCGCCACGCAGGGCGTGCCGGACATTGTGGTCTACAACGCCAGTGCCCGCGCGCGCGGACCGGTGACGGAATTGGACCCGGTGGATGTGGCGCGTGCCATCTCGGTCAGTGCCTACGGCGGATTCCTGGTGGCGCAGCAGGCGGCGCGCCACATGGCGCAGCGCGGCTCGGGCGCGATCCTGCTGACCGGCGCGTCGGCCAGCGTGAAGGGCTACCCGAACTCCTCGTCCTTCGCGATGGGCAAGTTCGCGCTGCGTGGCCTGGCGCAGAGCATGGCGCGGGAACTGTCGCCGCGCGGCGTGCATGTGGCGCATTTCGTGATCGACGGTGGTATTCGCGCGGCCGGGCGACCGGATCCGGCGGACAATCCGGACAGCACACTGGATCCGGACGCAATTGCCGAAACCTACTGGTATGTCGCCAATCAGCCGCGCAGTGCCTGGACGTGGGAAGTGGAATTGCGGCCCTGGGTGGAGAAGTTCTGAGGGGGCGACTCAGGGTTCCGTCCGTCGCGCGATCCCGGTGATCGTCAGGACCACGCCATCCGGGGCGGTGGTGCTGGCGCTGCGTTCGACCTGTATCCGCCATTGCGTGCCGGCCTCCGTCAGCTCGGCCTCCACGCCCCTGCCCTTCAGGAACAGGCACATCCCGCCGGGCGCCAGGAATGGCGCGGCGAGCGCAAGCAGGCGCGGCAGCGGTGCGAGGGCGCGCGCTGTTACCAGCGGCGCGGGCGCGACCTGGGCATCCTCGATGCGGCAGGCGTGAACCGTGACCGGAGCGGCGGTCTCCTGCGCGGCGGTGCGCAGGAACGCGGCTTTGCGGCGGTCGGATTCGATCAGGTCGAATGGGATGCCTGCGGCCAGCGCCAACACCAGACCGGGAAAGCCGGCGCCGGAACCAAGATCGACGCCGCGTGCGGTGGCCGGATGGAGCAGCGGCATCAGTTGCAGCGAATCCGCCACGTGCCGGTCCCACACGGTTTCGCTGTCACGTGCTGCTACGAGGTTCACTGTGGCATTCCAGCGCAGCAGCAGATCGACGAAAAGGCGCAGCTGGCGTTCAACCTCGTCGGACAAGGCGAAAGACGCCGGCATCGCAATCCTTTCCTCCCGCTCCCGCACGCGCGGTCCCGCAACATCCGAGCGGCAATAACGTGCTTGCTCTTCCCGGCTTTATCCCGGTTCGGGTTCCTGCAATCAACAGGACTTGGAAGCGATAGGAAGGGCGAGGACCGCTGCCGTTATGGCGTGGGGCCTCACACGCCTGCCACGCGCGGCACCAGCCTGAGGGTCGTGGCGCGCGCCTCCGGGGACACCATCATGTCCACATATTGCGCGCCATGCCGGTGATATTTGGCGCGGTAGGTGGCGTCAATCTGGTCGTTCAGGGCAGCGTCGGCGTCGGCGACAAGGATGTCCTTGTCGATCCCGCCGGCCGTGATGTGTCCTTCGCGACGCGCCTGAACGCCGCGGAACCATGCGGCGGTGCGCCCGTATCCGGATCGAATGTAGGGGTGGTCGCCATGGCGGATAACCCAGATCGTCACCGGCTTCCGCGGCGTGCCGTCGCGCCGGACTGACGTGATCTCCAGTTCTTCCGCGTTTCCAATCCTGTCGAGTTCGTCCTGCGTCCATGCGGTCGGCAGTGAGGCGGATTGAGTTGTCATTGCGCGTTCCTCATCCGATTGAGTGTCCGCACGAATCTACCGAACATTCTCCAAGCCTTGGGGTGTCATACCAGCGGCCCGGCCTCTTGACTCATCGGTCGATTGTCGGGCTGCTGGTATCAATAGCAGACATCGTGCGCGAGATCCCCTCTTTGCGTCCGGCAAGATCGCGGCGCTGCGCATGTTGTGCGGCATCGCCTCCTGCCGCAGCCCTGCTGGCGGACTGGCAGGAGCCATTTTCAGGTTACCATCTCTAAAACCCCAGCCGCCAGCGCACGCTTCGCTTTGCTTGTCGGGACAGTTCCCCTGGAGGATGAGCATTCATCGCGCAGGCAGGAGCACTGCCCGATGACGCGACAGCACGCGGCCTGCTTGCCGCAAACAGCATCCCGCCGCAGACTGTCGGCACCCACACCAGCGGAGGAACCGCCATGCTCTACGAATTGCGGATCTACGAATGCGTCCCGGGCCGCCTGCCCGACCTCAACAAACGCTTCGATACCATTACGCTGAAGCTTTGGGAAAAGCACGGCATCAAGCAGGCCGGCTTCTGGACCACCGTGATCGGCGAGTCCAACCAGACGCTCTATTACATGCTGGCCTGGGAATCGCTGGCAGACCGCGAGAAGAAGTGGAACGCGTTTGGCGCCGATCCCGAGTGGCTGAAAGCGCGTGCGCAAACCGAAGCCAATGGCGCGATCGTCGCCAACGTGAAGAACTTCATTCTCGGGCCGACGCCCTACTCCGCGGTCAAGTAGCAAATCGCGAAGGGCGGAGCGGTGCCGCCGTGCCCGCTCCGCCCATTCCGACAAGTTTCGGTGCGCTCAGCGCGCCGCCTGCCCGTGCGCCGCGTTCCGGTGCGCGGCAGCTTTGTGCCGTAGCGGCACGATCGTCAGGAAGGCGAGCAGACCGGCCGCCAGCGCAAATACGATGCCCCAATGATAGCTGCCGGTGCGATCGACGATGACGCCGGCGAGCATCGGCCCCAGGATGGAGGCGATACCCGAGCCGGTGAAGAACGCGCCAAGGATCACGCCAAGATTCTGCAGGCCGAAAAATTCGATCAGCACCCCCGGCATCAGCGCGATGCGCGCGCCGTAAGCGAGGCCCAGCACGACGACGAACAGGATCAGTCCGCCATACGTCGGAAGTGTCAGCCACAGCAGGTTGCTCGCGCCCATGATCAGGACGCACGCCCTGAACAAACGGACCATGCCGATGCGATTGCCGAGCGTACCTGTGCCGAGGCGGCCGATCAGGCCCATGCCGCCGAGGAGGGAGAGCAGCGCGGACGCGGCGACCTGGCTGGCGCCGAGTTCCCGTGCGAATGCCGGCAGGTACACGAACGGCACGAACAAGGCGGTGGTACCAAGCGCCCAGCAGGCATACAGCATCAGGAACGAGGGCGAGCCTATGACCTGGCGCAGCTTGCGGCCTTCCGCGCCACCCGTCAGCGGCGACGGCCGCACCATCGCGGCACACCCTGCGAGCAGCAGGAAACAGCCCAGGCCGAGGATCACGTCGGTAACGCGCCAGCCGTAGTGCTCGATCAGCGCTGCGGCCAGGGGTGGCACGGCCAGCGTGCCGACGCCGGTCCCCGCCGCCGCGACGCCGAGTGCCGCCTGGCGCTGCCTGACGAACCAGCCGCCGATCAGGGCCAAGGTCGGGATATAGGCGCAGGAGGCCCCTACCCCGACGGCAAGCCCGTAGGTGAGATAGCCGACCCAGAGTTGGCCGATGCAGGCCGTCAGAGCCAGTCCGCCGCCCATCAGCACGGCACCGGCGGCGGCCATGACCCGCGGACCGAAGCGATCCCCAAGATGGCCGGTGGCTGGACCGGCCAGATAGAAGCCGAGCCCGGTTGCCGAAAACAACGCCGACGCCGCCGCCCGGCTTGCATGAAAGTCCTCGACGATGGCGCTGAGGAACACGCCGAAGCTGTAAAGCACGCCGAACACCACAAAGCCGACGATGAACGCAGCCGCGGTCATCACCCAGGCGCGCGCCGAATCCGGTGTGCCGGTTGCAGCCTTTCGCTGTGCAGCCACAGGCGGGTTTGTCGCGAACGGTCTTTGCGTCATTGGCACTTCCGGGCTGGCTGGTCAGGCCGTCAGCCTAGGGCGGCAGCCTGACCTGAACAGTCCGTTTCTTGCGGCGGTGAACTGTCCCGGCTGACGGAACAGGGTCTCGGCGCGCAGCCTCGGGTTGTAAGCCTTGCAGCGGAATAGAATGGCAGCGGCAACGTCCTTTCTTCTGTCGTTCAACCATGGACCGAGGTGAGGCCAGACCATGCTCAAATCGATCGCGCAGGCGAGCGCCCTTGTTGCCATTCTCTCCGCGGCCGCCATGACGTCTGCCTATGCAGCGTCGCCGGCAAAGACCGCCGATACGTCGGCGGGGAAGACACTTGTCAATCCACAAGGCATGACGCTGTACACATTCGCCAAGGACTCAACCGGCAAGTCGGCGTGCAACGGCCCTTGCGCCGGCAATTGGCCGCCGCTCAAGGCGGAGGCGGGCGCCCAGGCTGACCACGACTATTCCGTCGTCAAGCGCGACGACGGTTCGGCGCAATGGGCCTACAAGGGCAAATCTCTCTACACGTTCGTCAAGGATGCCAAGCCCGGCGACGCGACCGGCCAGGGAATGGCCAACGGCGCGTGGCAGATCGCGAAGCCTTGATGCCGTCGGCGCCGACCCTTGACGGGCCGGCGCCACAGCGTCCCGATGCGCCGGCAACCACCCCGCACAGGCGTCAATGGCCGTAGACGATCATATCCTGGAGCAGCAGATTCCCGCCTTGCGCCGCTATGCCTACGCGCTGACGCGCGATCACGACGCGGCGGACGACCTGGTGCAGGATTGTCTTGAACGGGCGCTGTCACGCTGGCTGTTGCGGCGAAGCGGCGGCGATCTTTCGGCCTGGCTGTTCGCGATACTGCGCAACCTTTACATCGACAGCTATCGCACCCGGCAGCGCCGCGGCGTCCATGCGCCGATCGAAGGCGCCCTGACCGTCGCCGTGACCACGGACCAGGAAGGCGCGCTCGACGCGCGCGACGCGCTGGCAGCGCTCGATCACCTGTCGGAGGATCAGAAGACCATCCTTCTGCTGATCGGGGTCGAGGATCTTTCGTACGAGGAAGCCTCCCGCGTTCTGGGGATTCCGCTCGGCACCGTGATGTCACGGCTGTCGCGCGCGCGCCAGCGATTTCGAACCGTCATGGAGACCGGGCGTTCCACGTTTCTTCGGAGAGTAAAGTGACAGAGAACGGCGCGCCGATCGGCGAGGACGATCTGCAGGCGTTCATCGATGGCCGCCTGCAGGGCGTTCGCCTGGATCGTGTCAACGCCTATATCGAGGCGCATCCGGATGCCGGGGAACGCGTGGCGGCTGACCGGCAGATCCGCGACAGTCTGCGCGCGCAACTCCAAGGGAAGTTCAACGAGCCTATCCCTACGCGGCTGCGGATCGATAGCATCCGCGCCGCGCGGCGTGCCCGCCTGCTCAGGACTGCACGGGTCGCCGCGGCGGCGGTGGTGATCTTCGTTGCGGGTGGTACCGGCGGCTGGTATGCGGCGCGCCTGAGGGATTCCGCGACGCTTGCCGCCCACACGAACATCCCGACAACCGCCCTGGTGGCGCAGGACGCCACCGAGGCGTACCGCACCTATGTCGTCGAGGTCGCGCATCCCGTTGAGGTGGACGCGGCGCACCAGGCGCACCTGATGCAATGGCTGTCCAAGCGGCTCAAACGGCCCCTGGTGGCCCCCGACCTGTCCGCGTTCGGCTACCACCTGATGGGCGGGCGTTTGCTGCCGGCGGGGACCGGTGCGGCGGCGCAGCTCATGTATGACGACGCCAGCGGCAAGCGGCTGACGATCTATGTGCAGGCGTCGCACGGCACCGAGACGGCCTTCCGCTTCGGCCAGGTCGGCAATGCCGCGACGTTCGTCTGGATTGATCAGGGATTCGGCTTCGCGGTGACGGCGGCGGAGGAGCGAAACCGTCTGCTGCCCATTGCGGAAGCGGTGTACCACAGCCTTTCGCCGAACCAGAGCGCAGTATCGGGTGGTTGAAGGGGGCCTCTGGGCGGGTCATTGCCTATCCGCGTCGGCGGGCGAGGTTGTGAGTTGGTGGCGGCGGTTTCTGGGGATGGGCGATAGGGCGGTCGGGGCCGGCGCGCGGGATTGCGGCAGCGAGGCGTGGCACACGGCTTGATCGTCCGGGGGGCATGGGTTATGCAGCCGGCCTCCCGTCCGGCTGGCGCCCTGGCCGAGGCGGTGTGCCCAGGTAGCTCAGTTGGTAGAGCATGCGACTGAAAATCGCAGTGTCGGTGGTTCGATTCCGCCCCTGGGCACCACGATTTCGGTGGTACATGGGCGACTTGGTTCGGCTCATTGAGAAACCTCTGAGCCGATTACCTCTGGCCTGAGTTCGCTGACAATCCGTCTTCCATCCGGCGGGACGCGCGTCGGACAAAAGTGACTCCAGGGTCCGGGGGCGATCCGTCGCGGCGAGGAGCGCCACAATTCAGCCGGGCATGTGCTTCTTGAGCCAAGTCATGTCCCGCGGCTGTTCTGCCTTATCCGAGATAAGCACGTCCCAGCGCCGAAGATCCCCCACGTAGAGGGCATAGAGGCGGCCGGTGTTAGCCTGGCCATCGCTCACGTGGCGTTCCCACCATCCAGCCGCCCCCTGCACCGATTTCCAATTCGGAGGCAGGCGACCTTCGACAGAAACCAGCTCAGCCAGGGA
>DATNEJ010000152.1:0-5208 GCA_035606775.1 Acetobacteraceae bacterium
TCACCGCCGATTATCGTGTCGCCGGCCCGTTCTCCAGCATGCGCGTCGGCGGCGGACATATCGGTGCCTACGTCGCCCTCGCCTTGCCGTTCCTGCTCGGCCTGCACGCGCGGCGCGGCAGGCTGCTTGCCACACCCGTCCTGCTGCTCGCCGGCCTCTGCGGCGCCTACACCCTGGCTGTCACCTATGCCCGCACGGCCTACGCCGCCGGCTTCGCCGGTCTGTGCGTCGCCACGTGCGGGTGGTGGCTGGCCCGCATCCGGCGCGGCGGGGCGGCCGCGTTTGCGATCGTGCCGATCGTCCTGATCCTGACCGGCCTTGCCACGGCGGCATCATCCGGGGTGATGCGCAATCGCTTTGCCGACGCTGCCATCGATCTCGTCACGCGCGAGGCGAACTGGCGGGCCGGCTGGGCCGTCCGCGACCATGGACCACTGACGGTTCTGTTCGGCATGGGGCTTGGCACCTATCAGCGCGCCATGCTCGATCGCTCACCCGTGGACCGGCCGAGCGATCTGAGCGTCGAAACGGGCGCGGACGGCCGTTTCGTATCGATCAGGACCCACTCGCCCTTCTATCTCGGCCAGAAGGTCGTCGTTCCGTCCGATGATCATCTCCGTCTCACTCTGCAAATCCGCGCTTCAGACACCAAGGCCGCGCTCGGCGTGGCGCTGTGCGACAAGGTGCTGCTCTACTCGGACAACTGCCGGCTGAATCAGGTCGCGGTGCGAACGCAAGGCGTCTGGCAGCCGGTGTCCCTCGACCTGCCCACCAAGGGCCTCGGCCATTCGGCCCTGGCGGGCCTTGTGCGCCGGCCGGTCGAACTGTCCGTGTTCGACACCGCGAAAGACACCAGCCTCGATATCCGCCAGGTGCAACTGACCACCAGCGCCGGCGCCGCATTGCTGGCGAACGGCGATTTCGCGCATGGCCTGGACCGCTGGATCTTCACCGACGACAGCCACGTGTCATGGCGCATCTTGAACCAGTACCTGATGCTGCTGTTCGAGACCGGTGCATTCGGCGTTGCCGCGCTGCTGGCCGTCTCCGGCCTGGCCTTCGCCGGCGGTCTGCGTGCCGCACTGAAAGGCGACCCGATAGGTGCGCCGGTCATGGGCGCGGTGACAGCCTTCCTTATCTCCTGCCTGTTCGACAACCTGTTCGAGGCGCCGCGGCTGACCACGCTGTTCTTCCTGGTTTGCGGTGCCGGTCTGATTCTCTGGCAGCACCACGAAAGGCCGGCAGTCAGGGCCTATCGGGTGCGCACGGAAACACCGAGCAGGCTCTGACTTTTCGTTTGATCGCGTGATTCATGTTGCCGGCGTGCCGCCCGCGACGGCGGCGCGGAACAAGCTCGCACGTGCCTATCCAGACGAGGTTCTCGTCGTTTTCCAGCCGGTGCAAAATCAATGCCTGGCGCGACGGCGTGTGCCGAATTGCTGCCTCTGCTGAAGGCTACGAGCGGGTTTGCCGCTCTTCTCGCCTCAAGGGGTCGTCGTTAAGGCCCTCAGCTCCTTCCGAGCTGTGCCAAAGGTGCCAAGCTGGTAGACCGACGCGCCGGCCGCCGAGAATGTGAACGACGGGAATGACTCCGCCAGCATCTTGTTCAAATACGTTTCTGTTCCGACGCCGATGGTCACGTGCGGGTTGAAGCGCTTGCCCGCCGCGTCGCTGACGAAATTGGCGACGTAGCTGATCAGGAATTTTTGGATGTCGCGGCCGCCCTCGTCGCTGAAGAAGGCCGCCGGGGTCCCGGTCTTCACGGTGTAGGGTTTAACGGCCGCAATGAGTTCATCTTGCAGCCGATGCAGGTCCTTGGTCGGTTCGACCACGATTCCCGCGAGGCCAATCGGCGGAGAGGGGATGTAGTAATACTTGAACGCCTTTAACCTCCATGTCGTGGGCTTCTCCTTGGCCATAACGGCGTTCGCTGCCGCATAGACCTTGTCGAGATCGTCTGTGCGGACGAACTGCTGCAACATGGAGATGTGCGGGTGGTGCGTCGCATCCAGCGTGAAGCCCTTCGGAAAATCCTTGAGCAGACGAGCATTGGCGTCCCTCGCATGCTGAATCATCGTCGCGTCCGGTTCGAGCGCGATGTCGATCGCCGTCACCGCGTTTGGTTGCGCGCCCGACCCTTCGGCAGGCGCCAACACCAAGCCCAACCCGAGACCAACGGCCGAAAAAACGCCGAAATGCTTTCCCATGTGTGTCTCCCCTTGTTGGCGCGAAAAGCAGACGAGATCTCAGGTAATGCCAGCCTACGCGGCTATTCCAGCACTCTCCACAGCGTTACAATTCATAGTATGTAGAAGCCGAAACCGCCCAGACGCACCGGGCGGATGGCTTGAGGCGCCCCGGATTCCAATCAAAACACCTCTTTCCAATCCCGTTTCATGCTTACGCGGATGATGCCGTAGTCTTCGGCTTTGTCGAGCGCCTCGGCCAGCGGGCTCAACCTGAACTCGCGATCATAGGCCGCCTCGCGCTCCGCGTCATCGTGATGGACGAGCAACGCGAGCCGCGGGCCGCGCCCGGATTTGGCGTAGCGGATCATGGGGAGATCGCCATCTGAATTACCGAATACCAGCACCGGACGGCGGCCGATATGCAAGCCGATGTTGAGCGGCTTGGCTTCTCGGTCATCGAAGCTGTTGAGCTCTGGAAGCTTCATGAGCGAAACCGCCCCGCTGTCCGTCACGTCATAGCGCAGCTTTGCGCTCGAGCCGATCACCTGTTCTCGTGGGATGCCGTAAACCTCATCAGCGAACGCACGAATGAAGTCGATGCCGCTTCCCGTGACGATGTAGGTTTTGAAGTCGTTCTCACGCAGATACGCGAGCAGCTCGAGCTGTGGCCGATAGATGCACTCTTTGTACAGTCGACCGTATTTGGGATGCATGGCCGTGGCAAGCCATTCGCGCGCGAGCTGGTCAAACGCCTCGTCTGTCATGCCCGCGTGGGTCACGAAAACAAGTTCAAGCAGTGCCTGTCTGCCAAGCCCAAAGAGCGTGCTGTAATCATGTTCCAGCACTGCCTTGAACGGCTGGCGCTGCCTCAGCGCCGGATCCTTGACCGCGCATTCCCTCACCCGGTCAAAGAGAAAAAAGAACTGCATCTGGAGCGGCTGCTCGCAGCAGAGAGTGCCATCGTGATCGAACGTGGCAATGCGCTCTGGCGGTGGCACGAAATCCGCTCCTCCTTGCGTTGTCACGCGCCTTACAAAGCTGAGGATGGCGGATTTCGGTGCGCCGTCGATCCAGGAAGGGAGTGGCTCATTGTCGACCATTGACGCCTCCGGGTTTTGGCCTCGAGACGGAACATCCATGTTATACCAGCGGCCCGCAGGGCTGACTGGTATGCGCGCAGGTTGGTGTGGCGGCTGCGCGCGAAATCAATGAGATACCAGTGGCCCGACAATCGACCGATGAGTCAATCCTTCGGGCCGCTGGTATTATTCCCCTCAATTGGAGCCGGGCTACGGTCAAACAGTCAAAACCTCTGTGACAAGGGTCGTTGTTGAGTCTTTGTTTGGTGCGCCGCCGCCGGCGAACCCGGCGCGCGATACCGACAGGGATCCGTAGAGATTTCGGGTATGCCGCGCGCAGGGTTGCCCCAGGGGTTATCGCTTGCGGCTGCGCGCCAAACCAGGGCTCACCCGACTTCCTTGGGAAGTCGGTATATCAGTAACGCTCAATCTCGCCGCTGACCTCGCCGCCTGCGCGCTTCAGCGCCCGCGCTGCCGCCGCGCGATCCCGCCAGCCGACCGCGGCCGTGCCGTGCGGGCGCGGTGCTTCCAGCCCTTCCAGCATTCGCCACGCAGCCGGCATCAGTTTGGCCGCCACCCACGCCGACAGCCCGGCAACGGCGATGGCGTTGATGTCGCCCTCCAGCCCCGGCCGCAGATACCGTCCCATCTCCACACACAAGGCCAACAGCACGCCGAGGCAGAACGCCAGCCCCGCCCGGTCTCGGGCGCCGGCACGCAGCCAGACCATCACCCCGACCGGTGCATACATCACCGCATGCGCCACAATGTTCCGCGCCGCATCCGCCTTGGAGACGATGTAGTAGTCGAACAGCGGCACAAGGCCGAGCCGGTAGAGGGTGTGAAGCGCCTCGGCGGGGCTGCGCCAGTCGGTGATGGCCAGGCCGTTCACCGCCAGCAGGATTGCCAGGTACGGCAGTACCAGCCACGGCACCGCCGCGCTCAACCCGCGCCGCAACCGGCCCATGTCCTGCTGCACCAGCCAACGCATCAGCGCCGCGCCGAACGCAATTCCGATGGTGCGGTAGATCAGGGAGGCCAGCGACGGGGTGCCGCTGATCAGCAGAACGGTCAGCGCCAGGACCGCGGCCATCATCAGGAAGCCGATACCGGTCGCCGCCGCCACCGACCGGGCCACCACGTAGCGCCGTTCCCGTCGTACCGTCAGCAGCATCCCCACCGGCACCAGGGCCAGCGTCCCGGCCAGCAGCAGCACCGCGCGCACGAGCGGCGGCCGGTCGGCGCCGCTGACCGTCGTGATGGCGTCCGGCAGCCGATCGAGGCACGCCATCAGGTCATGCGGACTCAGTGCGAAATCCAGCGGCATCAGCATGAACACGAGCAATGCCACGGTGTAGGCCTGCAGCAGCGCCACCAGGCCATCCAGCCCGCCGCGCAACGAAACGCCGCGCACGATCAGCGCCAGGCGCCCGTGCCATGCCGCGAACAGCGCGATGCCGATTGCCGAACCCAGGCTCTGCGCGATGATGTAGTTCAGTGTGACGGTGCGCGGCGGAAAGAACAGTTGCGCGAACTTGACCGCGAGGACGAACCCGACAGCGAGCAGAAAGGCGCCGATCGCGGCAATCAGTCGGCCCCCGGTTCGCCGCTGCGGCCACAGCGCGCCGGCAAGCAGGAACCCCATGGGCACCAGCATCGTCAGGTTGCCCATCCAGTCCGATCGCTGATCCGAACCGTTGAACACGTAGCGTGTGTGCAGGAAGCGCCGCAGCGCCTCGGCCGGATCCAGCGGCACGAAATGCAGGCCGGCCGGTCCGACGATGGTGCTGGCATAGGCGATGACGAGTCCGCACAGCAGCGCCAGCGTCACAAACCGGCTGCGGGACAGGGACGATGGTGCGGCGTGCCGCATGCGCACGGGCCTCGGGGTGCGCCGCGGACCATCCTGGCGCCGATCGGTTGCTGTTTAGCACAGGATC
>DATNEJ010000162.1:0-23152 GCA_035606775.1 Acetobacteraceae bacterium
GAAGTCGAACAGCTCGCCGCTGCCGCCATGCGGCATGAGGCGGACGCTGTGCGTCTGGCCGCCGCGCTGGTGGAGCTGTCCAGCCGGCATGACGCCGTGCTCGCCTCGACCTCCTGGCGCATTACGGCACCGCTGCGCGCGATATTGCGGCGCAGCCCACCCGTGCTGCGCACGACGCTGCGTCACGCCTTCAAGTTCCTGTGGCAGGCAGCGACATGGCCGTTCGGCCGGCGCCGGTGGCAACCGCAGGTTCGGCCGTCGCCTACCGCTCCGGATGAAACCAGCCTAACGTTCCGGCCAACACAGCCAGCCGGAGGGAACACACATGCAGGGCGTCGTCTTCACGGGTGACCGCGGACTGGAGATCATGGCCTTTCCCGATCCGACCCCCGGCCCGGGCGAGGTGGTCGTCGAGATGAAGGCCTCCGGCATGTGCGGCTCGGACCTGCACCAGTACCGCCGGCCGAAGGTCAGCGGCGGCGCGAACGCCACCGGCCTGCCGCCCAATCCCAATCCCACCATCGCCGGCCATGAGCCCTGCGGAGTCGTCGCCGCCATCGGCCCCGACGTGCTGCCGGCCGAGGCAAAGATCGGCCAGCGCGTCATGGTCCATCACTATCAGGGCTGCACGCAGTGCGGCCATTGCCGCGCCGGGTGGCAGCAACTCTGCCAGGAAGTGCCGGTGAAGGTTTACGGCAACAACGCCCATGGCGGTCACGCGAAATACCTGCTCGTCCCTGCCAACACGCTGGTGCCGTTGGCCGATGAACTGAGCTTCTCCGCCGGCGCCGCGATTTCCTGCGGATCGGGCACCGCCTATGGCGCGTTGCGGCGCATGAACATCTCCGGCCGCGACACGATCGCGGTCTTCGGCCAGGGACCGGTGGGACTCGCCGCCACGCAGTTCGCCAAGGCGATGGGCGCGCGCGTCATCGCCCTCGATATCAGCCCGCAGCGCCTGGCGCGGGCGAAGGAGTTCGGCGCCGACGAAACCGTCAATCCCGGGTCCAACGATCCTGTCGCGGCGATCAAGGACCTGACGCATGGCCGCTTCGCCGACCTCACGCTGGATACATCGTCCAATCCGGAAGCGCGCCTCAATGCCATTCGCAGCACCAAGGTCTGGGGCACCATGTGTTTCGTCGGCGAAGGCGGCGACGTGAAGATCGATGTCAGCCCGCATCTGTTGCGCCGGCAACTGACTCTTGTTGCATCCTGGACCTTCTCCAACATCATCCAGGCCGAGTGCGCGACCTTCTGCGTCGAGCGGAAGATCGACGTGGACCGTCTCTTCACCCACCAATGGAAGCTCGACCAGGCCGAGGAAGCCTACAAGCTGTTCGACAAGCAGTCGGACGGCAAAGGCGTGTTCCTGATGTGACGGCGCAGACGGTGACGGAACAGCCGGCGCGCCATGCGGCGGTCCGGCTGTACCGCCGGCTCGGGCGGCTTGGCCTGATTGCCGGCAGCGCGGGCAATGTCAGCGTGCGCACGGATCGCGGCATGGTCATCACGCCCTCCGGCGGCTGGCCGGACACGATCGACGCGGCCGGTCTCGCCGGTGTCACGCTGGACGGCGTCGCAACGAACACGGTGACCCCATCCAGCGAATGGGCCATGCACGCGGCGATCTACCGCGCCAGCCCAGAGGCCAATGCGATCGTCCATACCCATGCCGACGCCTGCACCGCGCTGTCCTGTTTGAATCGCGGTCTGCCGGCCTTTCATTACATGGTGGTCCGCTTCGGCGGTGAGGATGTGCGCTGCGCACCCTATACCACCTTCGGCACACCCGAACTGGCCACGCTGGCAGCCGAGGCCATCGCCGGACGCAGCGCCTGCCTGCTGGCCAACCACGGCATGCTCGTGCACGGAAGCGACACCGATCAGGCGCTGGAACGGGCGGTCCTGCTGGAAACGCTTTGCCGCCAGTATCTGCTGGCCTGTGCTGCCGGCACGCCGCGCCTGCTGACCGCACAGGAGATGGCGGATGCCCAGCGGCGCTTCACGACCTACGGCCCAGCCGGCCAAGGGGTTGTCGGCACGAAAATGAGCGTCTAAACGCCCGCCATTCCCGCTCCCGGCCGTCACGCAACGTGGGCCGAACGACCGGCTCGTTCGGCGGCGGCCGGCCCGCTGGTAGAAAAGCAATTCCGCGCGCGGCCGACGCAGCGGCCTGCGCGCAAGCCGATCGCCAAGGGGCGGTTGGCATCATTCCCGAAGGAGCCCTCCATGGCGATCGAGCGTACGCTTTCCATCATCAAGCCCGACGCCACCCGGCGAAACCTGACAGGCAGCGTCAATGCGTGCCTGGAAGAGGCCGGTCTGCGCATCGTGGCGCAAAAGCGCCTCTGGCTGACGCAGGCGCAGGCGGAAGCGTTCTACGCCGTGCATCGGGAGCGTCCGTTCTACCGTGACCTCGTGACGTTCATGATCTCCGGCCCCGTCGTCGTGCAGGTGCTGCAGGGCGACAACGCCGTTGCCCGCAATCGCGACGTGATGGGCGCGACCGATCCGAAGAAGGCCGAGACCGGCACCATCCGCGCCCGGTTCGCGGAAAGCATCGAGGCCAACTCGGTCCACGGCTCCGACAGCCCGGAAAACGCCGCCCAGGAAATCGCCTTCTTCTTCTCCGGCGTCGAGATCGTCGGTTAGAGCGTGATCGTCGCAGGCGGAATCGCCGGAGACGTGGTTCACACGATCAAACAAAAAGTCAGAGCCTGGTCGGTGCTTCTATCCGCACCGAACAGGCTCTAACGCCGGCGCCAAAGCCGCGGATCGCGCATGGGTGGCGCCATCTTGATCGCCTGTGAGCTTCCGGCCGGCCGGCGCCGGCGCGACCGGCTGGTGCCGATGATCGCTCGTCTCACGCAGGCCGGCCGGCGGGTCACTTTGGCGCATCGAAACCCCCACGCCGTGCCGCCAGCGCTTGGCGTCGAGACGGTGGCTGCTCCGGCCTGGCGTGCGCGCCCGCCGCCCGGCTTCGCAGCTTCCAGTTACGCCGACCTGCTGCTCCACGCCGGCTTTGCGTCGGCCGACGCGCTGCTTCCTTTGGTGCAGGGCTGGCTCACTTTGTTCGGCCAGGCCAAACCGGACCTGCTGATTGCCGATCACGCCCCGACCGCGCTGCTCGCAGCCGGCCACATCGGCCTGACGGCCGCCGTGCTGGGGGATGGCTTCGCGCTGCCGCCGCCGGGCAGCCCGTTGCCGCCGCTGCGTCCGTGGCGCCTCAGGGCGGCGGAGGCCGCGGCAGCCGCCGAAGGGAAGGCGCTCGTTGCCATCAACGCTGTGCAGGCCACGCTGGGCGCCACGCCGCTGGAGCGGCTGGATCGGCTGTTTGCCGGCCGCCCGCTGCTGCTTTGCACCTTCCCCGAGATGGACCATTACGAAGGACGTGGCGAGGCCGAGTATTTCGGGGAGGTGTTCGGGCCAGGCGTTGCCGCATCCCCAGCCGCCCCGGAACAGGGCGACCCGCCCACCTGGGCGTCCACCGGTGGAGACCGCGTGCTCGTCCGCGTCGATCCGCGGCGCCGGCCTTTTCCCGCGCTGATGCAGGCGCTGACCTCACTTGGCCTGCCCGCCATCGTCCAGGTCCGCCCGGCGGATCAGGCGCAGGTCGCAACCCTCGTGCGCGAGCCTGTGCGCCTTATCGCCGGCGTGGCGGACCGCGATGCGCTCATTGCCGGCGCAACCGTCGTCGTCTGTCAGGACAGCCGTTCGGCGGCCCCGGCGCTGCTGGCCGGGCGACCGGTTCTGCTCGCCCCGACCTCGGTCGAGCAGGCCATGATCATGCGCCGCCTTACCTCCCAAGGGCTCGGGCACGGCCTGCCACAGCCGGCCGATGCAGAGGCAGCCGCAACCGCCTTGCGACATCTGCTGGATGACGCCGCGTGCCGCAGTCGCGTCGCAGACTTTGCGCGGGCCTATTCCGGCTACCGCCCCGCCCTGGCGATGGACACGGCCGCCCAGGTGGCCATCGACCTGACGAGTGGATAACCGCCGCCGCGAGCACCTGTGCGTCAGTGGCGCGCCCGGAACAACCCGACTCCGGCGCCCCCTGCTAGCCTTCGTCCAGTGACTGATCCGGTCCTGCCCTTTCTGGCCATGATTCTCGCGGCCTTGCTGGTCCTGGCCGCGGCAACGTCACTCGTGCCCCGGGCAATGCGGCAGGCAGCCGGGCTCGCCGCCGGGCTGAGCGGTCTCGGCTGCGTCCTTTCCACGGTCTTCCTTGTTCTGCGCGGCACCCCCACGGGATTGGCACTGCCGCTCGGGCCGCCGGGGTTGCCGCTGCAACTCGCGCTCGACCAGCTTTCCGCGTTCTTCCTGCTGCTTGTGTTCCTGGCGGGGACCGTTGCCATCGCCTTCGGCGTGGAGACGCGATCAGCCGAACCAGGGACGGCGGTCACCGGTCCGGTCATCGGCCTTGCGGGCCTTGTGCTTGCGCTGCTGGCAGCCGATGGCGCCGGCATCGTGCTCGGACTGTCTCTTACCGGCGCCGGACTCTGGGCAAATGCGCGCCCCGGCGCGCCGCGCAGCGCGATGCTTGCCGTCGCCTTGCTCGCCGGATTTGCCTGCCTCATCGCGCTGATGCTGCCGGCGGTGGAGACGGGCGCGCGCTTCGCAGCCGTGCGGGCGGCTACCCGCTCGACCGTGCCGTCTTCGGGTTCCGCGGCACTCTATCTGGGGCTTGCGCTGATCGGTCCCGGGGCTCTGGCGGGCTTGGCGCCGTTCCACGCATGGCTTGTGCCGGCCCACAAGGCGGGGCCGCCGCCCGCAACGGCTTTGCTGGCGGGCGCGGTCGGGCCGGCCGCGGTGTATCTGCTGCTCCGCCTGCTGATCGACCTGGGGGGCACGTCCCCGCCGCTCTGGTGGGGCTACGTGACATTGCTTCTCGCGGCGGCATCACTGTTGCTGGGTGGCTGGCGCGGCGCCACCGGTCCCGATGTCGCCACGGTCCTGGCAGCCGGGACTCACCGCCAGGCCGGTCTGGCGGCGGCCGGTATCGGGTTGGCATTGCTCGCCCGGTCCGCGGACTTGCCCGACACCGCTGCGACGGCCCTGGCGGCCGTCCTGTTGCTGGTCACCGCCCAGACACTCGGCACCACCTGCAGCGTGCTTGCGGCCGGCACGCTGGAGCAGGAGGCAGGGTCGGGCCGCCTTGACCGGCTGGGCGGGCTGATCCACCGGATGCCGGTCATCGCGGTCATTGTCTGCTGTGGAATTTTCAGCCTGTCGGTCCTGCCGCCATCCAGCGGGTTCGCCGCCTTCTGGCTGCTGTTTCACGCATTGCTCGCCGCGCCGCGCATCGGCGGCACAGGGGGGCACCTGGTGACCGTGCTGATCGTCGGCGTGCTCGCTCTCTCCGGCGCGCTGGCGACCGCCGGCGGGATCCGGCTGATTGCCCTGGTCTTTCTGGGGCGCGCACGCACGCCGCGCGGTGCCGCCGCGAACGACGTCCCGATCCGCATCCGCATGCCGCTGCTCGCCCTCACCGGGACCGCCCTCCTGCTTGGCTTCATGCCCGGCCCGGCGCTGCGGCTGTTCGCCGATCCGGCCATTCGCTTACTGGCCGAGGAGGGGCTGCGCGGCCGAGCGGGGATTCTTGCGCTGACGCCGGCATCGGGGGCGCCCGGGTATGATGTGCTGCCGCTGGCGGCTCTCTGGGTGCTGTTCCTGTTCGCGATTCTTGCGGTGCTTCGCCGCATCGGAAGCGCGAGCCAACGGACCGTGCCGGCATGGAACGACGGGTTTGCACCGCCGCCGCCCTGGCTTCCCTTCGGCGATCCGCTGACCCAGGCCGACGGCGCAGGTTTCGTCGCGCCGATCCCGCTGCACCATGGCTGCATCACCGAGATACAAGAGCGTATCCCGCGCCCATCGCCTGCCGGGATCGCGCGGGCCCTTGGCCGGCTGCGGCCGGCGCTTGGCGGGCCACGCCTGTTGCTGGCGCTGATCGTGATTCTGCTGGCCGTCTCGGCGTGGATCGTTCCGGGCGGTGCGGTCCCGTGAACGCGCTGGCCGCGCTCCTTGCCCAGGTCTTTCACGTGGCCCTGATGCTGGTCCTGGTGCCGATCGTCGAGGCAGCCCTGCAATGGCTGGAGGCCTGCCTGGCCGGGCGCCGCCCTGGCCCGTCGGTTACCCAGCCGGCGCGAGACCTTGTGCGCCTGTTCCGCAAACAGTCTGTCTGGCCGGAAAGCGGGTCCGTGATGTCGCGTGCGGCACCGCCCGCAAGTCTCGCCTTCACGCTGACCGCCGCCTGCCTCGTCCCGTCCTTTACCCTCGGCATGGCGTTCGCACCGTTAGCGGATCTGCTGACTGTGGCGTTTCTTCTCGTGCTTGCGCGTGTCGCTATGGTGCTGGCTGCCCTGGACAGCGGCACCGCGCTTGGCGCGCTGGCCGGCCGGCAGTCGGTCAGCCTTGGCACGCTCGCCGAACCGGTGCTGGTCCTGGTGGTTTTCGTCCTGGCCGCACTGGCGGGTACCGGCAATGTCGATCTGATCGCCGCCGCGCAGCGCGATGGCACATTGAGCGCGGGCCCTGCCTCGACGCTCGCCGCCGTCGCGCTTGCGGCGGTTGCCTTCGGCGATCTGCCGGACAGAGTCGATGGGCTGGACCGGGAATTCAGCGGACCTGGCCTGGCTTTGACCCGGATCGGCTGGACGCTGCGGCTGCTGGTCTGGCTGAACCTGCTGGTCGTGCTGTTCCTGCCCTTCGGCATTGCTCCTGCGGATTCCGGACTGGCCGCCTGGGGCGTCGGCTTGATCTGCTGGATCGCGAAACTCGCGCTGCTGCTCGTCGTGTGCGGCAGCGCCCGCGCGTTTGTCGGACGGTTCGGCGCGCCGCGGCGCGCCGCCCTGCTTGCGGTTGCGCTCACGCTGGGTCTGCTGGCGGCCGTCCTGGCGCTGGCGGGAACCGCGGCGGCATGACGTCCCTGGCCGAAGCCGCTGCCGGGATGGCGTTGGTGCTGGCGTTCGTCCTGCTCGGCACGGCGCGGTTGCGAACAATGACGGTCCTGGCGGCTGGACAGGCGGCAATGGTGGCGCTGGCGATCGCCGCCCGCCACCAACCGATTGCGGCGGCGGTTCTGTTCGTGGCCTCGGCGATCGCCCTGCCGCTCGCGATCCTGCGGCTGCCGGCCTCCGAATCCGACGGTGCGGCTCCCGCGCCGGCACCCAGGCTGTGGATCGTGGCCGTGGGCGCCTTGCTGGTGCTGCTTTGCCTGCCGCTCGCGGCGTCCGCCCTGCCGTTCGCCCTGCTTCTTATCGCCATGCTGCTGATCGCCACCCACCGCCATCCGGCGATGCGGGTGATCGGGCTGCTGGTCATGCAGGATGGTGTCGCGCTGGCCGCGTCGTCCGCCGGGGCGGCTCTGCCGGCGCTGGTGGTGGCGGTTCTGCCGTTGGTCCCCGCATTGGCGCTGGCCGCGGCGCAGGCACGCGCGTCCGATGAAAGGCGCGCACCGTGACCCTGGCGCTCGCGGTGATCCTGCTGCCGTTCATCGCGGCTTTCGTCCTGGCCGCCATCACCGATGCCTCCCTGCAGGCACGCATCGCGTTCGCGGTCAGCGTGATCGTCCTGGCACTGTCCGCCGTGCTTGCGCTTGGCAGCCCGTGGGGCGGTGCGCCCGAGAGCAACTGGCTGGATAATTTGCTTGCCTTCTGGATCCTGCCCGACCGCATCGCCGCCCTGATTTCGCTGCTGGTTGCCGTCACCGCGGCGGCGCGGTGCTGGCGCAGGCAGCGTCGTGCCGCCGTGTCGCGAGTGATGCAGCCCGGGCAGCGGCGAAGGAGGTTGACGGCGCTTCCGGTCACCATGGAGTTGCTGCGCATCGCCGAGGAGGCGTCACCGCCCGAAGCGCGCCCGGAGGCGGTGCCGGCCGGCGCACCGGTGCGTCCTGCGTTCAATGGAGGGCATCCGTCCGCGGCCCGCCGCGCGCGATACAGGATGATGGCCTGGCCTGCCGGTCAGATCACGCTGGGTGGCCTGATCGCGGCATGTCTGGCCGCCAACCCGCTCTCGGCTTGGCTGGGTCTGGTTGTGGCGGCGGCCGCGGCACGCTACCGGGAAGGACGAGGCCTGACCGATCGTGCCGTGCTGACCGCCGCCGCGCTGCTTCTGGCGATGTTCGGTGAGGTCTCGATGCAGGCGGCGCTTCCCGGCGGGCTGGCAGCGCCTTTGTGCCTCGTGATCGGCTACGGCACCCTGGCCGCGGTTCTGCCGGTTTCCCTGCCGGTCGTCCTTCTGGTGTTGGCGCGGCACCAAGGCCTGCTGGCCGGCTCTCTGCTTGGTGCGCGCATGGACTCGCTGCTGGTCTGGATCGGGCTTGCGGCCGCCCTGATCTGCGGCTCGCTACTGGCCTTTTCCGGCAAAAGCCGGCGCGGCGCCGTAATCGGTGCTGCGCCTGAATCGGCCCGCATCGTCCCGCCGGCCCTTATCACCCTGGGGCAGGGGGCACTTGCCGCCTTCGCCTTCGGCCTGGGCGGTTCGGCTGCGGCATTCGCCGCCACCCTGCATCTTGTTCTTCTGGTTCTCACCGGCGCGAGTGTCAGCCTGAGCCGACCCGGGGAATCCAGCCGCTGCGCTGCCTTGGCCGGCCTGGCGGGAATTCCGCCGTTCGGCGTGTTTCCCAGCCTGGCGCTGATTCTGTGGGCGGCAATCCGGCAAAGCCCGTGGACGGTCGCCCCGCTTGCCGCCGCCATCCTGCTGCTAGGCTGGAGTGCCATCACACGGCTGCCGCCTTTCGTTCCGGCAGCCGCCGATGCGCATGGCCGGTCCCGGCGCGTGCCGGCATACGCGGAATTGGCGTTTTCGCCGGACTCCATCCCCGCTTGGCTGCCCCTGGCCCTCGCCTTGCTGATCGGCCTTTTCCTGCCGGACAGCGCGGCCGACTGGCTGCGTCAGGCGCCGGTTGGCCTGCCATGAGAATCCACCCCCAGCCATTAGAGCTCGATCGGTGCAGGCAGAGGCACCGAACAGGCTCTGGCTGTTTGTTTGATCGCATGATTCACATCTCCGCCGACTCTGCCTGCAATGATCGAGCTCTGCGCCGCTACATGGCCCGGGAATCGCGGGCATGAGCGCCGCCGGCATCATTCGCTCGGTCGGGGCGGAGCCTTGCCGCCCCTGGCCCCGGCATATCCTGCCGCAGGCAGGCTGGGCCGCGCTCGCTTTGGCGCTGCGGGACGACCCGCTGGTGCTGCTGGCGCTGTGGGCCGACACCGTGCAGGTCCATGCGCTGTTTCTGGACGAGACCGCCGGCACCGTCCTGCCGGTGTCGGCCTTTGTGGAGGACGGCGCCTATCCGGCGCTATCACCTGCACGACCCGGCGCCGCGTGGTTCGAACGGATGGTGCAGGACCTGTGGGGCCATGTCGCATCCGGGAGCACCGCGGATCGCTCCTGGCTCGATCACGGGTATTGGCCGCTGACGCACCCGCTCTCGCTGCGCCCCGGTATGCCGCCGGCGTCCCCTGAGCCGCCGGACTTTCCCGCCTTCCCGCCGGACGTGATGCAGCTTCCGGTCGGCCCGCTCGCCGGGCTGGTGGAGGAGGCCGCACATGTGCGCCTGGCTGTGCATGGCAGCCGGGTGGTCCGCGCCGAAAGCCGCCTGGGCTACGCGCACAAGGGAACCTTGGCACTCATGCGCGGCAAGTCGCCCCGCACCGCCGCCCGCTTTGCCGCCCGCCTGTCGGGAGACGCCACCGTTGCGCACGCGCTGGCTTTCGCAACGGGGGCCGAGGCGGCGTTGGCGGTGACGGCCCCGCCACGTGCTGCCGGACTAAGGACCATCATGGCGGAGATGGAACGCATCGCCGTCCACCTGGGCGATCTGACGACGCTGGCCCGGCTCGCCGGTCATGCCAGGCTGGCCGAACAGTGCGGGGTTCACCGAGAGACATGTCTGCGAGCGGCCGAGGCTGCCTTCGGCCATCGCCTGATGATGGACTGCGTGGTGCCGGGAGGCGTCGCGGTTGATATCCAGACCGACGGCGATGAGGCGATCCTGCGTGCCGTCGGCACCTTGTCCGCCGAACTGCCGGAACTGCGGCGCGCGGTCGAGACCGGTTCCTTTGCCGATACACTTGTCGGGCGCGGCGTCGCCGGTCGCGACGATGTCGTCGCGCTGGCCGTCGGCGGCGTTGCCGGCCGCGCTGCCAACCGCCCCTTCGACGCGCGCCGGTTTTCGGCAGGCACCGCCGTGCCGGATGCCATCTCCGCCTGGAGTCCCGTTGTCGAGACAGCGGGCGATGCATGCGCCCGCAACCGCATTCGCCTGTCGGAGATCGCCGACAGCCTGCACCTGGTATCGGCCGCTCTTGAGCGCCTTCCCGCCAGAGGCGGCACCGACGGCGCCTTGACGGTGGCGCTGCCGCAGACGAGCGGTGAGGGAATCGGCTGCGCCGAATCGGCGCGCGGCGATGTGTGGCACTGGCTGCGGCTGGATCACGGGCAGATCGCTGCCGTGTTTCCGCGCGATCCGGGCTGGGCGTTGTGGCCCCTGGCCGAGCGGGCGTTGGTCGGGGCGGCGGCGGAGGAGTGCGGATTGATCCGGGCCTCGTTCAGCCTGCCGGCATCGGGGATGGACCTGTGAAGATTGGGAGCATGAACCGATGAAGTCTTCCCCCTGGAACCGGTTCCTGCCCCGGAAGCTCGCCGACCCCGAGCCGATCGGCCCTGCCGACCCGGAGGCAACTGCGTCCCTGGCCGCTCGGCTCGATGCGGCGTCCCAGGCGCGGTTGGGACGCAGCCTGGCCATCCGTCATGTCAATGCCGGAAGCTGCAACGGGTGCGAGCTGGAAATCCGCGCGCTGCATGGTGTCATTTACGACCTACAACGATTTGGTCTGAGCTTCGTGGAAAGCCCGCGCCATGCCGACGTCCTGCTGGTCACCGGCCCACTCACACGTAATCTGCGTGGCGCGCTGGAACAGGCGTGGGACGCGACGCCCGATCCTAAATGGGTCGTCGCAGTGGGCGACTGCGCCGTGGATGGCGGGGTGTTCAAAGGCAGCTACGCAGTGATGGGCGGAGCCGGCGCGTGCATCCCGGTCGATCTGACCATCAGCGGCTGTCCACCATCACCTGCTCGGCTGCTATCGGGGTTGCGCGCGCTGCTGGAAGCAAGCGCGGGGAGGTGATGCCACGGAACTCAGTCTCCCATAGAGGCGCGACCGGACGGATGCGGTCGTGAGTGGAGTGGCCTTGCCGCAGATACGCGCCTTGTGCCAGCGTTCGTCCCATGAAAATCACCCGACTGCGGACGCAAATCGTACATCTGCCTATCGATCCGCCGATATTGACCTCGATTCTGGGCTCGCTCCGTACCGCTGACTGTGTTCTGACCTTTCTGGAAACAGATGAGGGGATCACAGGCGAAGGGCTTGTGTTCTCGATCAACAACCGCAGGCTGAGCGTTATTCATGACATGGTCTGCCAGTTGGCAGACCTCGTCGTTGGCCTCGATCCGCGTCTGGGCGGTTCGCTCAACGCGAGAGCATGGAGTGATCTGAACTTTCTTGGTTACGAAGGTGTCTCCGTCATCGGTCTCGCTGCCGTCGACAACGCGCTCTGGGACCTGCGGGGCAAGGCGGCTGGTTTGAATGTCGCTCATCTGCTCGGCGCCTGTCGCACCTCGGTGCCCATCTACGCGAGCGGCGGCCTCTGGCTTGGACAATCAATCGACGCATTGCAGAAGGAGGCTCGTTCCTTCGTTGACCGGGGCTTCCGCGCAATGAAGACCCGGGTTGGTCCGACGGAGCCCGAACGCATGGTTGCGCGGGTGGCGGCGGTGCGGGAGGCCATCGGCCCGGATATTGCGCTGATGGTCGATGCGAATCAGCAAATGAGCGTCAAGCAGGCGATCCGTATTGGCAGAATGATGGAGAGCCTGAACCTGACCTGGTTCGAGGAACCGGTCATCTGCCATGACCATGCGGGCGAGGCACAGATCAGGGCGGCGCTCGATACGCCGATCGCCTCGGGCGAAACCGTCTACACGCATCGCGGTGTGCTGACGATGCTGCAGACCGGGTCAATGGACGTGATGATGCCGGATTTGCAACGAATGGGCGGACCGACCGAATTCCTGAAAGCCGGTCATTTGTGCGAGGCATTCCACATCCCATGCTCATCGCATCTGTTTACCGAAATGAGCCTCGGTCTGGTCGCCTCGCTGCCGGGTGGTTACTATATCGAGCAGATGCCCTGGTTCGAGAAAATCTATCGGGAGCGGATTGAACTCGACACAAATGGGGATGCGATTGTCCCGGACAGGCCTGGCTGGGGATTCACCTTCGACCCCGATGCTGTGCGGCATTTCGCGGATTAGCGCGTGATCGTCGCAGGCGGAATCGCCCTAGACGTGAATCACGCGACGAAACAAAGAGAGCGTAACCGGCGCAAGCGGAATCGCCGAAGGCTTGAATCACGCGATCAAACAAAGAATTAGAGCCTGTCTGGTATTCTATCTGCACCGGACAGGCTCCAGGGCCTTTGAACACCGCAGCAGGGCTGGCCATGCAGAATGGCTACCCCGACCCGGCCAGTGTTCAGCCGTTCTTCACGGCTGTCTTGGACTTGTGGGGGGTCTTGTGGGCGCTGGTCTTGTGAACCGCGGAATGATGCGTCCCCTTGTGCGACTTCGTCGCCATGGCCGGGGAGGCGGCCATGGCCGCGAACGGCAGAACGAGGGCCAGCGCGGTGATCATGCGTTTGCGCGAGGGCGTCACGAGCGTGTGCTCCGGATAAGGGTTTTATGAAGGCGTTGACAGCCGGGGCGAGGATTTTGCCCTAATCGACTGAGAACACTGTGCAACGGCGCCCAAGAGTCGCACAAGGGAATTCGCGTGCGCGACATCTGCTGCCCACTCAAAGCAGGCCATAGCGGCACGCGAGCCACAGTTTGCGCCATTTCGGCAGGCTGACCGGCTGATCCAGCCGCGCCCATCCCCGCTGCTCCAGCAACGACAGGATCGCGGCGTAGGTCGCGGCCATCAGCCGCGCCGGTTTCATGGCCCGCCGGTCGCACAGCGCCATGTCCGTCATGGCCGAACCGAAATAGGTGCGTGCCAGTGCCACGACCTGCGCGCAGGCCGACGGCAAACCCGGCGACGTCAGCGCCGCCGCCGGATCGTGTGGCACCCCCGCCGTATCCAGGTACTCGCTGGGCAGATAGAGCCGGCCGCGCTCCGCGTCTTCCTTGATGTCGCGCAGGATGTTCGTGAGTTGCAACGCCCGCCCCAGCGCGTGCGCGACCCGGTCGGCCGCCGCCGAGGAATCGCCGAACGCCCGCACCGACAGCCGGCCCACCGCGGCCGCCACCCGGTCGCAGTAAAGATCCAGCGTCGCCAGATCGGGTGCGACGATTGTCGTTTCGGCATCCATTTCCATGCCGTTGATCACCGCGATGAAATCGTCCGCGCGCAGTCCGAATCGCCCCACGGCCGCCGCCAGGACCCGCGTCACCGGTCCGTCGCTCTCCCCGCGATACAGCCCGGCCACACGATCCCGCCACGCCGCAAGTTCGCGTCGCTTGTCCGCCAGGGCACCGTCCTCATCGGCGATGTCATCCACCATGCGGCAGAACGCGTAGATCGCGTACATCGCCATCCGCCGATCGGCCGGCAGCACGCGCATACCCTGATAGAAGGACGTGCCGGCGTTGCGCACGATTGCTTCCACCGTGTCCAGATCGGACCGCGCGGCATCCAGCGGCGTGGGTGAAATGTTGTCGCGCGGCATCAGACCACGAATTGCAGCGCGCCGAGCACGCTGAACACCGCATCGCGGCGTTTCAGCTTGACGCGTTGGGCGAGCGGGTCGCTGGTCGCGAGGCGCCGTGCCAGACGGCGCGCCAGGCGGAGAATCACCGCGGTTTCCAGGCGCAGCCGGCGATCGCGTGTCACTTCGGGCAGTTCCTCCGCAGCCTGGTTGAGCCGATCGACACGGTCCAGCAACGTCACGAACACACGGCGCAGGCCGGGGGATTCCGCCGAACCGCGCAGGTCCGCAATCGAGGTGCGGAAATGATCCATCAGCGCCTGTGGAAGATAGCAGCGATCCAACTGCTCCAGATCCCGCGCGCAGTCCTGGATATGATTCAGTACCTGCAACGAAATACACAGTGCATCGGAAGGCGAATAGCTCTCGTGGCTTTCGCCGTGCAGGTCGATGACGTAGCGCCCGACCGGCACGGCGGAATATCGGCAATACTGGTAAAGCTCGTCGATCGTCGCGTAGCGGTGCTTCACCGCGTCCTGGCGGAACGCGATCAGCAGATCGGTGGCGTGCACCGCCGACACGCCGGTCTGGCCCAGGCTGTCCCGCAATCGCGCGGCGCTTGGCGACCCTTCCGTGGTATGGCCCAGCAGCACCGCTTCCATCGCGTTCAACCGGAAGATTTTTTCATCGGCGGAAAGGCTCGGTGAATCGGCGATGTCGTCCGCATTGCGGGCGAAAGCATAATACGCATGCATATGCGCGCGTAGTCTGCGCCGGATCAGCAGCGAGCCCACAGGAAAATTCTCGTCGCCACGGTCCTTGCCGGACCAGGCTTCGACGTTGAGGGTTTCGCTCATCCGGTCAGGTCCTGATAGGCGCGGCCCTTCCAGGCAACGCCGCGGCCCAGATGGTGATTGACCGCGGAGCCGATGGTGCCCGCCATGTAGAAGGCCGCGACCAGCGGCAGAAAAGGCGCCCACGCCACCGACCGGCCGAACCGCCGCAGTGTCGGAATGTAGGAGGCCGCCAGCATCACCCAGGCAAGCAGGCCCAGCCAGCGCGCCGCGCCATGCGCGAACAGCGCCGCGGCCGGCGGCACGAGCCATATCAGCGCCATGCCCAATGTCGTCGCCACCAGCAGCAACGGCGAGAACCGCAACTGCACATACGCGCTGCGCGTGATCATGCGCCAGATATCCGCGACCTTGGGATAGGGCCGAATCGAACGGGCGAGCAGCGAGTGGCCCAGCCAGATTCGGCCGCCCTTCTTCACCGCCGCCGCCAGGGCCACGTCATCGATCAGCGCACCGCGCACCGCTTCCATCCCGCCAATTCGTGCCAGGGCACGCCGGCGGATCAGGATCGTCCCACCGGCCGCTGCTGCCGTCGCATGCAGCGAATCGTTCACCCGCGCAAATGGGTAGAGCAACTGGAAGAAAAACACGAATGCCGGCACCAGGGCGCGCTCGGCCGAGCTGTCGCAGGCCAGCGCCACCATTTCCGAAACCATGTCCAGGTTCGTACGCTGCGCCTGTGCGACCAGGGTGCTCAGGTGTTGCGGCGCATGCACGATATCGGCATCCGTCAGCAGGCAGAATTCCGCATCGCCGGCGCGCGAAAGGCCTTGCGATACGGCCCAGAGCTTGCCGCTCCACCCCGCCGGCCGGGGCGCGCCGGCGACGATTTCCAGCCGGGGATTGCCGATCCCGCGGGCGATCGCGGAGGTCGGATCGGTGCTGTTGTCGTCAATCAGAATGACCCGGAACGGACCCGGGTAATCCTGCGACAGCAGCGACCGCAGCGCGCGTTCGATGACCGGGGCCTCATTCCGCGCCGGCACCACGACCGTCACCGCGGGCGCATCGGCCGGGCGGTCGGCCTGCAGCATCGGCCCGGCCTGCCAGAAGCGGCCATGTGCCAGCAGCAGATAGAGCCAGACTGCCACGGCCAGCGCAGCCAGGACGGTCATGCGGCCAGCATGCCGTTGGCACGAAACCACGCCACCGCGTCTTCCACCGCCTGGCGCACCGGGCGAGGGCGGTAACCCAGTTCCGTCATCGCCTTGGCCGAGGAGTAGAACATTTTCTTCCGCGCCATCTTCAGGTGATCGCGCGTCATCAGCGGCGGCACGCCGGTCAGCCTGGCGAAGTTCTCCATCAGGAAGGCCGCCGGCCAGACCACCGCTTCCGGCAGCCGGATCGTCGGCGGCCGCCGCCCCGCCACCTCCGCCACCAGCCCGAGGATGTCCTTGAGCAGCATATTCTCCCCGCCCAGCACGTAGCGTTCTCCCACCCGGCCATGCTCCAGCGCGAGCGCGTGACCTTCCGCCACATCATCCACGTGCACGATATTCAAACCGGTATCGATATAGGCGGGCACGCGGCCGGCGGCCGCATCCAGGATCATCTTGCCGGTCGGCGTCGGCTTGATGTCGCGTGGCCCGACCGGTGCCGCGGGATTGACCACGACAACCGGCAACTGCTCCCGCCGCGCCATGTCCAGCACCGCCTTCTCGGCGAGGTACTTGGACCGCTTGTAGATACCGACGAAATCGGCTTCGCGGGTGGGGGTGTCCTCATTCGCCGGCGTGCCGTCGCCGACCTGCCCCAGGGCGGCCACCGAGCTGCAATGCACGATGCGCTCCGCCCCCGCGCTGGCGGCGGCGCGGATCATGGCGAGCGCGCCCCCCACATTGGCGGCCAGCATGGCGTCCGGATCCGGCACCCAGAACCGGTAATCGGCGGCAACATGCACGACGTACCGGCAACCCGCCGCCGCCCGGACCAGGGAGGCCGGATCGGTCAGGTCGCCCACCACCAGTTCGGCATCCAGCCCCGCCAGATTGCGCCGGTCGCTGTTGGCGCGCACCAGAAGCCGCAGCGCGTGCCCGCGCGTGGCCAAGGCCCGCGCGACTGCCGACCCGACGAAGCCGGTCGCACCGGTGACCAGGGTGACCATATCAGGGCCCGACTCTTATCATTTGCCATGCATAGACGAACCGGGGCGACGCTGGAACCTGTACCCGGCGGGCCGGCGCCGCCGGCCTTGCCCTTGCCGCCCGCCGTTTCGGCGGGCAGAAGCCCCCGGAACCCCGGAATCCCCTCCGGACTCCCCCCTGGGAACCAGCGGAGCCAATCACCCCTCATGAAGCGTTTGCCCTACGTGCTGGCCCTGGCGGGCGTGCTGATCGCACTGCTGCTGATCGCCTGGTTCGGCGTCGACAACGTCGTTGCCTCGGTCAGCCGGATCGGCTGGCCGAGTTTCGCGCTGATCGTCGGCTGGCAACTGGTGCTGTTCGTCATCCTGGGCCTTGCCTGGGATGTAATCGTGCCGCCCGGTCCCGCGCGTCGCGCCTGGGTGCTGGTCTGGGGACGGATGGTGCGCGACGCCTCCACCAACTGTTTGCCGTTCTCCCAGGTAGGCGGCTTCATCTTCGGCGCCCGTGCGGTGACCCTGCACGGACTGGCGTGGCACACCGCCACCGCGTCCACGGTCGTCGATGTCACCGCCGAGTTCCTTGCACAGATCGCCTTCACCTGCATCGGGCTTGGGATTTTGCTGGCCCGCGCGCCCGGTTCCGGCCTCGCCATACCGATCGAGGTCGGCATCGGCCTGGCCGTCATGGCGGGCTTCGCGCTGATCTGGCTGCAGCGCGGGGCCGCGCCGCTGTTCGCGCGGCTGGGCCGACGCATCGCTGCCAACCGCTTTTCCGACGCGCAGGAGAGGATGGATGCGCTGCAGGCCGAACTGGGGCTGATCTATGGTCACGGAGTCAGGCTGTGCCTGGGTTTCGTGATTCATCTGATCGGCTGGCTCGGTACAGGTGTGGCCGGCTGGATCACCTACCGCGCGCTCGACGTGCCGATCCATTTCGACGACGCATTGGCGATCGAGGCGCTGCTGAGCGCCGTCGCGGCGGTGGCCTTCCTGGTTCCGGTGAATGCCGGCGTTCAGGAGGCGGGCTATGCGGGCCTGGGTGCGATTTTCGGGATACCGCCGGAGCTGTCGCTGGGCGTGTCGCTGGTGCGCCGGGCGCGCGATGTCACGGTGGGCGTGCCTATCCTGCTGCTGTGGCAATTCGTGGAGGTGCGCCGGCTGCGCGGTTCGGCGGCCCAACGCGAGCAGGAGGCGGTGAGTGCGGGGGGAAATGACCAGGGGCGCTGATCACGCCCTTGGTAAGTGATCCGCAGCGCCCTTATCAGACCGGTCACGATCCGATCAGGCGCTGCAGAACTTCTGTCCCATGTGTTCGGGTGCCGGTGGTCAGGACGCCAGATGGCCGCCGTTGCTGCCGACGTAGCCCACCACCTTGAGGCTGCCGATCACGTCGCCAAAGTGCATCGCTTTGCTGCCGCTGGTGTTGTAGGCCATGGTCTGGATTGGCGCCGCGCCGCCCGCGAAAGCCTGCTGGCTGGCAAACACGTAGGCGAAAATATCGGCACCGGCGGTAGTGTCGAAGTGGTTGTTGGGCGCCGCGACCGCGGTGTTGGTCAGCGGATTGGTCGTGGAGTCGGCGAAGATCTTCTCGCCCGTCGTCACCTCGCCTTCGAAGTAGATCTTCGCGTTGGAGGCGAACGGGTTGCTGTTGTTGCTGATCTCCATGAAGGCCATGCCGCTGCTGTTGCTGCCGCTGACCGAGGCGAGCCCGGCGGAGATGGTCTTGGTGGAGACGGTGTTGCCTGGGCTGTAGCTGAATTCCAGCGTCTTGGCCGTGCCGTAGAGGCTGGAGAGGCTGCCCGTCGGTGTGCTGCCATCGAGCGAGACGTTGCTGGAACTCCCCAGCACCAGGACTTCCTTGGTGTCGCTCGCCGTGACGGTCTGGCCGCTGGACGTCTTGGCGGTGACGGTGACGGTATCGGCGACACCGGTGACGCAGGTCTGGCCGCCGGAGCCGCAGTCGTTGCCGCCGCCCGAGTAGCCGCCACCGCAGTTATTGCCGCCGCCGTAGCCGCCCGAATAGCCGCCGCCGCAATCGTTGCCGTTGCCGCTGTGGCCATAGCTGCCGGACCCATACCCACCGCATCCGTTGCTGTAGTTGTAGCTGCCGCCGCAGTCGTTGCCGCCGCCATAGCCACCGGAGTTGCCGCCGTAGCCGCAATAGCTGCCGTTGTCGCCGTAGCTGTAGCTGCCGCCACAGTTGCTGCCGCCGTCGTTGTGGCCGTAGCTGCCGGAACCGTACCCGCCACAGCCGTTGCTGTAGTTGTAACTGCCGCCGCAGTCGTTGCCGCCGCCGTAGCCGCCGGAATTGCCGCCGTAGCCGCAATAGCTGCCGTTGTCGCCGTAGCTGTAGTCACCGTAGCTGTAGCTGCCGCCGCAGTTGCTGCCGCCGTCGTTGTGGCTGTAGCTGCCGGAACCGTACCCGCCGCCGCCGCTGCTGTAGTTGTAGCCGCCGCAGTTATTGCCGCCGCCGTAGCCACCCGAATTGCCGCCATAGCTGCCGGAACCGCAATAACCGCCATTGCCGCCGTAGCTGCCGCCGTCGTTGTGGCCGTAGCTGCTGGAACTGTAGCCGCCACAGCCGCTGCTGTAGTTGTAGCTGCCGCAGTCGTTGCCGCCGCCGTAGCCGCCCGAACTGCCGCAACCGCTGTTGTAGCCGCCGCCGTAGCCGTAGTTGCCGCCACAGTCGCTGCCGTTGCCACCGTAGCTGTAGCCACCGCACCCGTTGCTGTAATTGTAACCGCCCGAGCCGCAGTAGTTGTTATTGCCGCCCGAACCATAGCCGCCGCAGTCGTTGCCGCCGCCGCCATAGCTGCCGCCCGTGCCGCAGCTGCTCGACGGGGCCGTCACGGTCACGGAATATTGCCAGGTCTCCCCCTTGTCGAGCAGACCGTTATGGTTGGCATCGCCGACATTGTAGCCGCCGCGCGTCGTCACCGCCTGCGGCGTGATGTAGGAAGGCTTGGAGGCAGTGCCGACATTGTCCTTCAGGCCGATATTCTTCAGCGCCGCGCTGCCGGTGTTGGTCACGCCGAACGAGTAGGAGATCTGCCCGCAGGCATTCACCACGACCTTGCATGGCGTCTTCAGGATCGAGATGCCGCCGGTGCCGATCAGTCCCGCATCGATCGTGCTGTCGATCTGTCCCGCAGTCAGGGTGATAGGCGCGGTGATGCCGGTCGAGACATTCGCGTTCGAATCGATTGCTCGGTTGCTGCCCGCCGTCTGCGTCGTGAACGTGTCGCCGTTCGGTGCCACGAATTCCACTTCGTAGGTGCCGGCGTTCAGGTTGGTGAATGCGTAGTAGCCGGTGCTGTCGGTCGTGGTCGTCGCCAGCACCGACGTGCCGGTGCCGTTCAGCAGTTCCACCGTGACGCCGGCAACGCCGGATTCACTGGAGTCCTGCAGGCCGTTGCCGTTGGCGTCGAACCAGACATAGTCGCCGAGCGCCGCGGTGCCGCCGGTATGGGTCGGCGGCGGGACCAGCCCTGCCTCCACATTGTGATCGTGCTCACCGGCGGTCAGCGTGATCGGGGCGGTGACGCCCGTTGTCTGGTCGGCGCTGCTGTTCACCGCCGGATTACCGCCGACACCCTCGGGCGAGAAGGTGTAGCCGTTCGGCGCCACGAACTTCACCTCATAGGTGCCGGCCTGGAGGTTGTTGAAGGCGTAGATGCCATTCGAGTCAGTGGTGGTGGTGGAAAGGATGTTAGTGCCGGTGCTGTCCAGCAACTCCACCGTCACGCCCGCCACGCCGGGGCCGGTGTCGAAGCCGGATTCGAGTCCGGTGCCGTTCTGGTCGAGGAAGACGATGTCGCCGATCGAGCAGAGAGCCGAGGTGGCGGCCTGGCCGTAGGTGAACTGGATGCCGCTCATGTCGACACCGGACCCGCCCGCGAGGCCTGTGGGATCGACCGACTCAGTCACGGTAATCGTGACATTCACGGCCTGCTGGCCCTGGACGAAGGTCACCGCTGCGGGAGGAGTGGACAGGTAATCGTAGTTCTGTGTCGCGATGATATTGCCGCTGGTGTCGTAGACGGTTTCCGTCGCGGTCAGGTGGTCCCCGGGACCGGCGAACAAGTCCGCGAGATACGAGGTCGAGAGTGAATCGATCACCTCGCCCGGTGTCGTCGCGGTCACTGTGAAGTTGAATGTCAGCGCTTCAGACGATCCTGGGCCGTAAGCGCCCGCATTGAACGACCCCCAGTCCAGCCCCGAAAACGAGCCGTTGGTGATTCCGCTCAGGTCGGAGACCGGGGCACTCGTGAATGAGCCGACAGTCCCTGTATCGACCTCACTCACGTTGATATTTGTGAATGAAAGACCGCCGGTCGAGACGTCGGGATAGGTTTGCGTCGATGTCGACATCACACTCCGCCTGCTTCGAATTAGGACGAAATCCGATCTATTATGAGTCCGGTAACATAATGAAATAGCATTGTAAATATTTTATAGGTCGGAATAATTTTTTATGCGTGTTTGTGTAAATATCGACGACACGCGAGACGGACGCCGTAAGGCTCTGGTAACCTTTTGGATTTGCGTCTTATAGGGGCGACTTATTTATGAGACGATCGATCGTTTCGGGAATACATGGCTGGTTCGATTGCCGAAATGATGAAGCTCTCTGACCGAAGCCAACTTGATGCATTACCCGGATCCGGCGCCGTTGTCGGCCTTATACGCCCGCGTTTATCCGCATCCTGCGCTGGCGGCCGCTCTTCGCCGCGCCGCGCCAAGCCCTGCAAGCCCGACCAGGAAGATGCCGATCGACACCGGTTCCGGTGCTGGGGTGTAAAGCTGCGTCACGTAGGAGAGTGTAAGTGCTTCGCCGGTACTTGAATGAAGTGCCAAATCCTTGTTCACCGAAAAGCTGGACATCGGAGAGAAGGATGTGCTGCCGTTGGCAATAACGGGATTGCCAGTGCTGCTGGGATTCGCGGCCACGTGCGCGACTACTGTGCCGCTCGAGTTGAGGATGTTCTCTCCGCCACTGGCGTTCAGCAGATCATTGCTGCTGCCGACAACAGCGGCCAGGGTCATCGCTGCTGAGGAAACCGTTGTCTTCGGGTCCACCCCTACGATGTTCAGAGTGAAATTGACGTCATCACAAGCGGCGGGGAACCCCGCACACGCGTTTTGCGCGAGCGAGAAGATATTGGCGCCATTCGACCCAGTGCCGTCACCGGAGATCTCAATTCCTGCGCCAGGCCCGGTCAGCGCGGAGATCTGCAGATGCCCCGTGCTGCAATCGCTTTGCGATACGCCCAGCAGGGTCAGCTTGCACGCCCCGACGGTCATCTGCAGCCCGTCCACGGTGATCGTGCTGCCGACCAGAAGCGCCACAGAGGATTGCGCCGCCGCGGGATGACAAAGGCTGACCGCGCCGAGCCCGACCACCGCGCATCCAATCCATCGTTGCAGTCGCGTCATCCGTCGATCCTTCGGCCCAGCAGTCCGCGAAGTGGTTTTGAAACCATTTCAGTTTCAGTAGCAGGCCGAATCCCGTTTGTAAACGATAATTACCACTATTCCTAATTTTGGACGGAACTGAATAAAATATTAGACTACGCTATGGAAAACCGCCCACTCCCAAGCCCTGAGCCGTCTACTGCGGCTCCGACTGCGCCGCCGTGACCTCCTGGCCGTTGATGTCGTACCGCCGGACCGTCACCCCGGTCAGTGTCGCGTCCGTCGCCTCGGCCGCGCCCTCCCGCAGCATCGCCTCCTTCAGTCGCGTCCGCGCCGCCGCGAAATTCGGCGTCGCCGCCCGCTTCCGCGCCTCCACCCTCACGACGAACCATTTGCCGGCGCTCTTCACCGGATAGGCAG
This sequence comes from Acetobacteraceae bacterium, assembly GCA_035606775.1. Taxonomy (GTDB): domain Bacteria; phylum Pseudomonadota; class Alphaproteobacteria; order Acetobacterales; family Acetobacteraceae; genus Rhodopila. The sequence continues at coordinate 22,492 of DATNEJ010000162.1, forward strand.
CCGTCTCCCCCGGCCGCAGGGCGAACGCCACCGCGCCGATCTCCGGGTTCAGGCCGTCTCGCCGCACGAACCCCAGATCGCCCCCCACGCCGGCCGACCCGTCCTTGCTGGCGCGCCGAGCCAGGGTGCCGAAATCCGCCCCTTTCGCCAACTCGGCGATCAGCGCGGCCGCCGCGTCCTCGGTATCGGCCACCATCACCCGGATATGCACCTCCTCGGGCCCCGGCCTGCCGGCGACGTCCCGCTGGTAGCGGTCCAGCAGCGCCTTCTCGGTGATCGTCGCGCCGACATCCTTATGCAGCACAGCATCGGCCAGCACCCGGTCACGCGCCGCCGCCATCCGCCGCTGGATGGCTGGGTCCTCGTCCAGACCCTCCTTCCGCGCGTGGATTACCAGGGCCTGGCGCCGGATCAGCTCCTCGAGCACACTGGGATACAGCGACTGGAACGGCAGGGCCGCGATCGCCGGGGGCAGGGCGCGGATCGCGTCCCCCAGGTCCGCGAGCGTGATCGCATGGCCATCCACCTCCGCCACCATGCTCCGGCGGCCTCTGCCCTGCTGGCCGCTCACATCATAGCGCGGCGTCGTCGTGTCAAAGGCCGGCTTCGACAAATCCTTGACCGCCGCCGGCGAAACCCCGCTCGGCGCCGCCGTCGCCGC
>DATNEJ010000202.1:0-14598 GCA_035606775.1 Acetobacteraceae bacterium
GCGCTGATCGAAACAGACCCGCCTTGCCAACCCACCAGTTTCTCGAGATCGAAGTCGATCCCCATCTTGGTGAGGCCGTCGAAGGTGCCGCCGCGGCGCAGGCCACCGGCGGCACTGCCGAAGAACTCGTCGGTCTCGGTCAGATTGAAGGTGATGCCGCGGTCGCCCAGCCGGGTCCGCGCGCCGCCCCAGTCGCCGGTCAGCGTCTCCTGTTCCCAGATGCTCTTGGGCGCGGCCGCCGCCGCATCGGCGGCCGCGCCGGTGGCAGGGGTGGATGGCGCTGACGGTGCGGATTGCGCCCATGCGCCGCCGCTGAGCAGGAGCAGCGACAGCACCCAGCCGGATCCGCGCGCAGTTCGCCAGGCTCGCCCGCCGGCCGGCGGCGGAACAAGTGGGGTCGTCATCAGTACTACCTTTCGGTGAATTGCGACTAGGAGTGATAATCGTTCGCATCTGACCACACTGAACGGAGGCTCGCAAGGGACAGTTGGTCGATTTGGCGGATTCGTTTCCGGGTTCCGAGCCCTTTCGCGCGGGCGGACAAGAAAGGTTTGAAGCGCAGATAAAGAAGGATACACGCGGATATCGCAGATGGAGCGGCGCGGCTCACAGGTCCGTGCGCTACACGCTTGGCCAACTGCGCTCAACAGAAGTGGAAGCAGCAGGCAGAGTCGTGAGCCGGTCGCTTTGAGTACGTGACGGCACACAATCCGCCTGGCCGCTTACACCGCCGCTCAGACATTCCCTTGCATCCAATCTATACCGTCCCGCGCCGCAACGATCTTCAGTACAACCGGGAGCACGAATTGGACGAGTAGATCCGGAAACGTCGCGCGACGACCACGCCACTATGACACGCTATGGTAATCAGCGGCGATGGAATGCCGGCGCCTATACACCCTTATAGCTTTGTTCCGAGCAAAGCCCGGGCGCAATGGGGTGCAGTCAACACGCGGCCGATCACCTGGCTCGGCAGATCATTCTACCTCAGTAATCTGCGGCATCCGCGTACATCCTTCTTATATCTGCGAATCATCCTTTTCTTTGCGGTACTACCAACGGCACGACACGGAAGTATCGACAGAGACCGAAAGACGACCCCTCCCCCGCTCACCCGAACATCTCCTGCCCGATATACGATCCCGCAAGCGGTGCGGGAGGCACGAAGAAGATCGCCGAACCGATATGGGTGATGTACTCGTTGAGCGCATCCGACGCGCCCAGCCTGGTCTGCAACGCCTCAAAATGCGCCGGGTCGTTCTGGTAGGAAATGAACAGCAACCCCGCATCCAGAAGCCCGAACCGATTGATACCGTCGGTATAGTTGTAGGAACGCCGGAGAATCTTGAGGCCGCCATTGTTCTCGTGGGCGGCCAGCCGGATATGCGCCGTCTCGGGTATGACCAATTCCCCTTCAGGGTCCTTCTTTGCAAAATCCGGCGTGTCGAATTCATGCGTCCCCGTCAGCGGCGCACCCGACATCTTGTGGCGGCCAAGCACGTTGTTCTGGTTGCTGACGCGGTTGGTATCCCAGTTTTCGATCCGCATCTGGATCTTGCGCACGACCTGATACGATCCACGCCGCTGCCAGGACGGGCCGTTCGAGACCCAGACGAATTTGTCAAAGTCGGCGTCGTCCTTGATGTTGCGCGTGCCGTCCCGGAAGCCGAGCAGATTGCGGGGCGTGATCTGGCCTTTTCCGGCGGAGGCGCGTCCGAAGCCCAGCACCGTCCAGCGTGTCGCAGCCGCATCCGTGTCCTTGGCGATGCGCGCAAGATCGCGAATGGCGTGGTAGGCAACCTGCGGGTCATCCGCGCAGGCCTGCAGCGACAGATCGCCCCCCGTCAGATGCGGTTCAAACGCGTCGCTCGGCAGTTGGTGCAGTTCGCGCAACAGGGTGGGTTTGTGCTGCGCGAGGCCATAAGTCTCCGAGAAAACCTTGGGGCCAAGCCCCACCGTCACCGTCAGCGCGGCCGGCCCCAAATTCAGCGCCTCTCCGGTATCGAAGCCCACCGCGCTGGGCTGGAGAGGCTCCACCTGCCCCACGGTCCCGCCCTGCATCAGTTGCGCGATGGCCGCCGACCATCGCGCCAGCAGGACCTGAAGATCCGACCGCCGCTTGGAGGTAAGATCGAACGTCATGTACATGATATGGCGCTGCGGTGGCGTGCGGATGCCAGCCTGCTCGCCCGGGCCATAGAACGCATAGGACTGCGCCAGATCGACAACGTCTGTAGCGGGAACCTGTGCCGCCCGCGCAGCCGCGGCAGCGGCCGTGCCTACAGTCCCGACGGCTGCCCCGAGGAGCAGGCCGCGGCGGCGAAGTTCCCCCCCGCCGCCGATCCTCGATGCATTCTTGCTCATTTTTTGTGCCCAGCCCCCGCCGTTGCCACTTTCTCGGCGATCTTGGACAGCGGCTCCTGAAGCGCCTGGATGCTCTTGCTGAGCTTCGCGGCATCGGAGGCCTTCAGTTCGGCCGTGTAGATTTTGTAGCCACCCGGCACATTGGGATCGCGGTAGGTTTCAAGCAACGCGCGGACCTTGGCGAACTGATCGGCCACGCGCTTCGTCAGGTCCGGATCGATCTTCTGCAGTCCAGGCTGGAGGAAAGCGAAAGCCTGCTCGGCCCCTTCGACATTGCCGGCAAAGTCCACGAGATCGACGTGGCTGTACGCCTCTTCCTCGCCACTGATCTTGGTGCCCTGCACTTCCTCCAGCAGATCGGCCGCGCCGTTGGCGAGGTCCTCGGGCTTGTACTCGATGGTCTTCACCACTTTCTCAAGCATGCCGACATTCTTCTGCAATTCGGCTGCGTAACGCCTGGTCTCATCGGTGATCTTGCCGTTCTGGAACAGGTCGCGCTCGATGGCATGAAAGCCGTGCCAACCGACCTTGGGGTCGAGATTGGAGGCGCGCATGTCGATAAGGTAGTCGAGATTGCCCGCGTTGTCGGTCGCCTTGAAGCCAGGCATGACGAAGCCATCCACGTCGGACTCGATGCGTTCATAGAAGGGACGCGCCAGCGCATAGGATGCCTTCGCCTTGGCCAGGTCGCCGGCGTCGATGGCGGCCTTCAGATTGGCCACAGCCGTCACCATGGCATCCGCCACGCCGTTCACATACTCCGCATACCCCTTGGTTCCCTGCTGGAGCAGTTCCGCGACTGTGCCGTGCGCCTGGGCGGCGGCCTTGCCGGTGACGGTGAAAGCCAGCAGCTCCTGCTTCGCGCCCGGGCAGTAGAGCTGGTACGTGCCGCCGCCGAGCGTGAGGGTGAACGCGACGGGGGGCAGGCCGGGTGCGAGATTCTCCTTCTCGCCGATGACACGGTTGTTGTTCTGCAGTTCGACTTCCGTCAGCGCGGTCGCCGTCTTGTTGGTCACGGTGAAGGTGATCGGCCCGGCCTTGGCGGTGTTGTGGTCCAGCGCGCAGGTGCCGCCGTTGTCGCCGGTGAGGGTGATCGCGACCTGCGACACGCCGTTCTTCACCGGGGCGACGCCGGCCTGTTGTGCCCATGCGGGGACGGAAGCCCAGGCAGCGGCACTCCCCACGATCAGGAAGGTGCGTGTCAGCTTAGTCCACGGCATGCGTAGCTCCTTGGGCAAACCTGGCGGCGGATTTGCCGACAGAAGGGGTGGAAGGGCGAATGGCCGGCATCGGGCCGCGGCGCAGCCGGAAAAGACCGCGCAGGGCCACGGCCGCCATGGTGAAGGCGGCGACAGCGAGAAGGATGGGCAACTGCACCGCCCAGAAATTCCGTTCGGCGCGGGTGGCGGCGACCGCGTCCAGCGCCGCGATGGCCTGTTCCCGATAGGCAGGCGCGACCTGCCAGCCGGCCGAGGGTGCCGCAGCGCTGCCACTGACGCTGAGGACGCGCGGCCGTTTGAGGCCGCCACCCGACAGCGTGACGACCGTGGCTTTCCGCTCGGCCGCGTCCACCAGAGCGCCGTCGGCGATCCAGATCGTCGTGAGGCTGCGGACGTTCCAGGCTACGTCGTAGGGTCCCGGGTTCTGCTGCGGATTCAGCCCCACGGGAATGCGGCCGCCGGCAAGGTCAACGACCTGATCCAGGGTAAGCGTGGACGGTGCGGAGGAAGGACCCAGACTGTGATCGAGGCGCCACACCTTGGTCGGGATACCATCATGCTCGTCCTGCTGCGCCTGGCCGTCCGCCAGCGTCAGTGAGGTGCCGCGGGCGTTTTCAAGCGACAGGTCGAGCGCGACGGGAACGCCATCGGTCCCCGTTCGCAGCCGCGCCGTGCCCATGGTGCGCGCAGTGCTATCGCTGCCGGCAATGACAGGTGCTTGCGCCGGGAGGTCCAGACGCGAAGCGGGGACAAAGATGGCAAGGCAGGCCGCGAAGACGGCAAGCGCAAGGCCGATCCCCGCCTGCAAGCGGATAACGCCGCGCGCTGACGGCCGGCGCGATTCCGGCCAGTAGATGAACAGGGCAACGGGCACGAGATAGGCGAGCCAGCCTATGACCTCGATCGCCCTTGGGTCGGCGGGAATGCCGAGCACACCGGTGATAAGGGCGGACTGAATTGTGCCGGGCGCGACAAGCCAGGCCAGGTTCACGGTGGCCTGCTGTCCGGCGTTCAGCCAGCCGGCTTCATGCGCGGTCCGTAGCGCGCTGATCGCCAGGCCCGCCGCAACCAGGATCAGGAAGGCGCCGGTGACGCGGAAGAAGCGGGCGAGATTGACTTTGACGCCGCCGATATAGATGCCCCAGCCGATCGCCACGGCGAGGAGAATGCCGAGCACGGCGCCGGTGGCGGCAAGCGCTGCCGATTGCGCGGCGGAGAAGGTGGCGAGCAGGAAGACGCTGGTTTCGAACCCTTCCCTCAGCACGGCCAGGAACGCCATGACGGCGAGTGCCAGGGAGCTGGTCCGGCTCAATGCGGCTGCCGCCTGCGATTCAAGCGCATGCTTCATGTCGCGCGCATGCGCGTTCATCCAGACGATCATCCCCGTGACGAAGAAGATCGCGATGGTGCCTATGATGGTCTCCATGCCTTCCTGTTCGGCCTGGGGCAGCGCCTGCTCGACCAGGTCGAGGCCGACGCCGACGGCAAGGGACAGGAGCACCGCGAGTCCCACGCCCGCCCACATGGCGGTCAGGCTCTTGCCGTTCTTTCGCAGGAAGGCAGCGATGATGCCGACGATGAGGGCGGCTTCGAGGCCCTCTCGCAGGCCGATGACAAAGGTCGCCAGCATGGCGGCGTCAGACCGGCGGCGCTGGCGGATGCCAGCCGCTGCGCAAAGCCCGGTGCCGGGGACCGCCGACTTGCAGTGTTGTCAACACAGTTGACGGGCACCTTTGAATGGCCGCGTACGCGGGCGAATGCTGCACGATCCGAACGTCGGTGCGATGGCCGTGCAGATCACCCGTCGCGGCGGCCGAGGGCCTGCGCGATGTGTCTGCCTGTCATCTACCCGGGGTTCGCGGGTCGCCCCCGTTCTATACGTGACGCCGGCAGCAATTGCAACTCATTCGCGTTTGCGAGAGTCGGTGCGCCTGCGTCCCTGCCCGGTTGGACGAGCGGATGACCGGCTCTGGTCGTTGTTTGATCGCGTGATTCACGTCTCCGGTGATTCCGCCTGCGACGATCACGCTCTAATCAGGGCAGTGCCAGGCCGCCGCCATCCACCGGCAGCGCATGGCCCGTGATGCCGCGCGACTCCGGGCGCAGCAGCCACATCACCGCGTCCGCAATCTCCGACGGCGTGGCGATGCGTCCTGTGGGCACGGCGGAGGCGGCAGCCTCGGCCGAGATGCCCAGTTCGCGGTAGCGCGCCTCCGCCATATCCGTCGCCACCCAGCCCGGGCAGATCGCGTTGACGGTGATGCCGCGCGGCGCCAATGCCAGCGCCAGGGCGCGGGTCAATCCCACGACCCCGTGCTTGGCCGCGCAATAGGCTGTCTGGTCGGGCACGCCGCGCAGGCCGAGCACGGAGGCGATGTTGACGATGCGCCCGGTGTGATCGGGCAGCAGCGGCAGCGCCGCCTTGCAGCAGTAATAGGTGCCGTGCAGGTTCGAGCCGATGATCGCGTGCCAGAGTATATCGTCGCCATCGAGCGCATTCGCCCCTGCAAGGCCGGCGCAGTTCACCAGTACATCCACTTGGTCCATCCCGGCGAACAGCGCCCGCACCGCAGCGGGGTCGGCGACATTGCAGGCGTGGAATTCGTGCGCGAACGCGGCCGCGGATGGCAGTCCATGCCGCGCCGCGGCGATGACCCGAAAACCCTCCGCGGCAAGCCGGTCCGCAGTCGCCAGCCCGATGCCGCGCGTCCCGCCGGTCACCACCGCGGTCTTCATTGCGCGGTGCCGCCGCCGTCCACCGGCAACACCACGCCGGTGATGAAGGACGCCGCGTCGGACGCCAGGAATGCCACCGCCGCCGCGATCTCCCGCGGCGCTGCGAAGCGGCCCAGCGGCACCCCCGCGCGATAGGCATCGGCCGACGAGACGGGGAAGCGGTCCGGGTATTTCGCGGCCAGGTCACCAATCACCGTCGCCAGCATCGCCGTGTCGGTGCTGCCCGGAGCGATGCAGTTCACACGGATGCCGAACCGCGCCCAGTCAAGCGCGGCAGAGCGCGACAACTGCGCGATTGCCGCCTTGGAGGCGCCATAAGCGGCGCTGACCTGCTTGCCGATCAGCGCCTGATCGGAGGCGATATTGACGACCGCGCCGCGCCCGCGCTTTGCCATGCCGGGCAGTAACGCGCGCATCAGCGCGTAGGCGGCGAGGAAATTCACGCGAAACACCCGCTCCACCTCGGTCAGCGGTGTTTCCAGGACCGTGCCCAGCACCGTGACGCCGGCATTGTTCACCAGGATATCGACCGGCCCGCGTTCCGCCACCAGCGTGGCCAGCCGATCCTCCAAGGTTGCCGTCTCCGACAGGTCGAAGTCGGGCAGATCGAGACCGATGACATCCACGCCGTCCTCGGCCAGCACCGCCGCGATTGCGCCGCCGATGCCGCCGCGATGGCCGGTGACGATGGCCCGCCGGCCCGCCAGGCCGAACCCGAACCGAGGGGGAACAGGCTGCATCTTGCCTCCTTTCGCATCAGTGCCATTCTGCGCCCGCATGCCGCCAACCACCACAGCCCGGAGAACTTCATGCGCCGGTTCGTCGCATCCCTCGTCCTGTCTCTGGTGTTCGCACGGCTGTTCGCACCGGCCGGCGCTTCCGCCAACGACAGGATCAGCTTCGGCCTCGACTGGAAGGCGGAGGCGGAATACGGCGGGTACTATCAGGCGGCGGCCACCGGCATCTACGCGAAGCACGGACTGGACGTCACGATCCGCCAGGGCGGGCCGCAGGTGAACCACACTCAGCTTCTGCTGGCCGGGCAGCTCGACTTCAATATCTGCTCCAACTCCTTCCTGGCGCTGAACTTCGTCAAGGAGAAGATCCCCTTCCGCACCGTCGCGACGATGTTCCAGAAGGACCCGTCAGTGCTGATTGCACATCCGGGCCAGGGCAACGACGATTTCGCCAGCCTCAAGGGCAAGCCGATCATGATCAGCGCCGATACGCGCGTCGGCTGGTGGAATTTCCTGAAGGCGAAGTTCGGCTACTCCGACAGCCAGATCCGGCCCTACACGTTCAACCTGGCGCCGTTCCTCGCCGATCCCAAGGCGATCCAGCAAGGCTTCCTGGGATCGGAGCCGTTCTCCATCAAGCAGCAGGCGCATTTCGATCCGGTGGTCATGCTGGTGGCCGATGCAGGCTTCACCGGCTATGCCAGCCTGATCGCCACGTCCGACAGGACGATCAAGGAGCGTCCCGACCTGGTGAAGCGCTTTGTCAACGCCTCCATCGAGGGCTGGTACTCTTATCTCAATGGGAATCCGGCGCCGGCCAATGCGCTTATCCGGAAAAACAATCCGGAGATGACAGACGCGCTGATCGCGTACGGCCGGAATTCGATGGAGACGCACGGCATCCTGCAATCGGGCGATGCGGCGAAATCCGGCATCGGCGCCATGACGGCGTCCCGCTGGCAGGCGTTCTATGACGCAACCAACACCGAGGGGCTGTATCCCAAGGCGATGGACGTGACCCAGGCCTACACGCTGGAATTCGTCGACCAGAAGATCGGGATGACGCAGTAGAGCTTCGACGGGTCCGCGATGCTGACCCTGTCCGCGGTCGGGCGGCGATTCGATGGCGGGACCATCGCCCTGCGCGACGTCTCCCTTCGCCTCATTCCCGGCGATTTCGTCGCCCTGCTCGGCCCCTCCGGCTGTGGCAAGTCCACCTTGCTGCGGCTGATCGCCGGGCTGGACCGGCCCGATTCCGGCACGCTGGCATGGGATGCAGGCCACGCGCCGGCACCGGGCGAGATCGGCTACGTGTTCCAGGATGCGACGTTGCTGCCCTGGGCCAGCGCGCAGGAGAATGTCTATCTGCCGCTGCGCCTGCGCGGGGTGGGACGCGCGGCGGCGCGCGCGCAGGTCACCGACGCGTTGCAGCGCGTCGGCCTGAAGGGATTCGAAGGCGCCCTGCCCCGCCAGCTTTCCGGCGGCATGCGTATGCGCGTATCGATCGCGCGCGCCCTGGTCACCAGCCCCCGCCTGCTGCTGATGGACGAGCCGTTCGCGGCACTGGATGAGTTCACGCGCCACCGGCTTCAGGCGGACCTGCTGGCGCTGTGGCGCGACGCCGGCTGCACGATTGTGTTCGTGACGCACTCGATTTACGAGGCGGCGTTCCTCGCCCGGCGCATCGTGCTGATGACGCCGCGCCCAGGCCGCATCGAGCGGCAGATGGAGTCTCCCTTGCCGCCAGACGGTTCGGCTGGGCGGGAACGGCGGCTGGACCCGACCTATGCGACCTTGGTTGCGGATATTTCCCGCGCGATGGAGGAGTCGCTGAACGATCATCCTGTAGCCGAGTGACCGGGCCTGCCTGTCGCCATGGGTTCCCGCGTAGTATGACGCATATGGATGGGAACGAAATGAAGACGACCGTTGAGATATCCGACCCGATTCTGCGCGAGATCCGCAAATACGCACTGCGTGAAGGCGTGAACGTGCGCGAATTGATTGAGCGCGGCCTGCACCGGGCCTGGTAGATCATCGTTCCGGATGTAACTGTCGCTTTCGATGAACGGTCGATTGGTTTCGGTATTTTGCCGGTTTTACAGATTTGGGCTGATGATGTGCCTATTGGTCAGGTAACGATGGGATCGGAACATTATTGAGTCTTAACAAGAATGAATTAGCATGCAATGTTCGGGGCAATGTCGGAATCTGAACGTGATATTGCCGAATGGCATTGATGATTTGATCACAATCGAATCAAAAGTCTGATAAAGGAATATTCCACGGAAGGTATCCGGCGAATCGTATATACGCTCGCATTTGGGAGGCAGCCATTTCCACAACCTATACATGGACCACCGCCCAAAGTGGCCTGTGGGACAACACCGCCAACTGGACGCCGGCTGGATCGCCGCAGAACGGTGTTGGCGATAGCGCCACAATCAAGGCGACCGGGACCAATTATACGGTCACCGACGATCTGGCCGCGGAGACGATCAATAACCTGACGATAAGTAGTGCCAACGCAACACTGCTGGTCAATGCCAACGAGACGCTCAAGGTCAACAACAATACCAAGCTGACCGCGGGCATAGTGGATCTGCAATCGGGCGACTCTTTCGCGGCCGGCGCCCTCACTGTGGCATCGGGGGCCATCATCGAGGCAACCAGCGGCACAGCAACCGTCAGCTTCTTCAGCATAGCGGGCTCGGGCGGCACGCTGGAAGCAAACGGCGCCACGCTGGACGTCACCAGCAGCCTCAACGGGACGAATGCCCATGCGGTGATCGGCAACTCGGCCGCATCGGTCTTCGAAACCACCGGCACGATCTTCAACAGCACCAGTCTGTCGGTCGATTTCCTGGGCGCCGCCGGGCAGTTCTATTACAATAACAGCACCGACTCATCGATCACCTTCAAGGTGTCCGGCCTCAATGCCGGTGCGTCGGCGACGACTCCGACCAATTTCATCCATCTGTCGGGCACGAGTCCGATCACCATCTCCGGCGGCGGCAGCGGCACACTCGCGACGGGCAGCATCACCCTGTCCAATGGCGATATCCTCAAGCTGACCGGGATCACCAACACCGGCACGGCCTGGGTCGCCAACACGATTTCCGATGGCCAGGGCGGCACCGAGATCTTCCTGCAAAGCGTCTGCTATGTGGCGGGAACCCGCATCCTGACCCCGGATGGGGAGCGGCCGGTCGAAACCCTGACGCCGGGTGACCTCGTCCTTACCCTGTCGGGCAATGAGCGGATCGCCCGGCCGGTGAAGTGGGTCGGACGCCGCCGGATCGATCTGACCGCACATCCGCGCCCACAGACGGTGGCGCCGATCCGCATCCGCAAGGGTGCCGTCGCAGACAACAGTCCGCACCGCGACCTGCTGGTTTCGCCCGACCACGGCATCCTGGCCGACGGCAAGCTGATCTGCGCCCGCCAACTGGCCAACGGCGCCACCATCCGGCAGGAAACCGGCTGGACCGTGGTCGAGTATGTCCACGTTGAGCTCGATGCGCACGCCATCCTGCTCGCGGAAGGCCTGCCGGCGGAAAGCTACCTCGATACCGGCAACCGCGGCTTCTTCGCCAACGCCGGCGCGCCGCTGCTACTGTACCCGGACCTGACGGATCAGGCGGATCGTCCGGCGCGCGAAGCCGGCTCCTGCCGCCCGTTCGTCTGGGATGAGGCCAGCGTCCGGCCGATCTGGCTGCGTCTTGCCGAACGCGCGATCCGCCTCGGCTATGTCGTGCTCGTACCGCAGACCACGATGGAACTGGATCTGCGGATCGCGATCGAGGGACGGGTCCTGACACCCGTCCATACGAAGGATGGCACGCATGTCTTCGTGCTGCCCAAGGGTGTGACCGAGGTGAGGGTGCTTTCGCGCGCCGGCCAGCCCACCGATGCCCACCCCTGGCTGGAAGACCGGCGCCTGCTGGGTGTTTCCGTGGAACGGATCGTGTTGCGGAGCGGCAGCATGGTGCACGAAGTGCCGGTGGACCATCCGGCGCTGTCGCGGGGCTGGTGGGCAGTGGAGAGCGAGGGTCCGGTGCCGCGCCGGTGGACGAACGGCGACGCCGTTCTGCCGCTGCCAAAGACCACCGGCCCTGCCACACTGGAACTGCGCGCCAGTAATGGCGGCATGATCTACGTCGTCGCGGCACCGCTGCGCACGGCCGCGTAGGGAGGCGGCGAAACGAGGGCCCCGAATAGGCACATGCCGCGCCCGACGATTTATTGGCCGTGACCGGACTGGGTTGGTCATGGCCTCACGGCGTTGTTCCGATCGGTTGAACCGCGCCCGCGCGCCTGGGCATTATCGCGACGAGACGGAGTGGACAGTGGCCGGCACCCTCGGGGCACCCGCGGCTCGGAGCCGGAACTTCACGATGGTGGATAGATCAATTTTGATTGGTAACCGGCTTTCGGGTCCCGGAGCCAAAAAAAGCCATAACGGGTACGATCGTGATCAAGACCCAATGCCCGAGCCTTACGAAACCAGTCAACGTTATTGCTGCTCCCATCGCGAAAATCACGCCTGCGAGCAAAGGTGAGAGAGTCATGTCGCGCCGGTAACCGGGGCGCAGCGCGGACTGTCCCGCAAGGAATGGCTTCCGCAAACCATACGCGGACAGGCTTGCCGACAGCAGGTCGGCAATTGCCATGACGGCCACATAAAGCATGAAGGCGAATCGATTGCTGCTGTGCTCGCCGAGCACACTGCTCACGAAGGGTACGAGACAGAGCGCCATCAGGTAGAACAGGTTGATCCACAGCAGCCGCCCATCGACTTTATCGATGTAGCTGAACTTGCGATGGTGTCCCAGCCAACTCATGCCGACGACTATGAAGGTGAAGGCGAAGACGACGAGTTTTGGTCCCATATCCCAGAGCGCTTGCAGGAATACGGCATCGCCGTTTTCTGTCGGAGTTGACGGCAGGCGCAAATCAATGACCAGGAGCGTAATGGCGACACCGAACACGCCATCGCTGAACGCCAGCAGCCGACCGGGTTCGAAGAGCTCACTCGATTCCGATACCGTCATGGAGTGACCCTGGTACGCCTCGAGCGCTGTGCCAGCACCACAAGCGCAATAGCGAGCAACGGGCAGATGACATCCATGTAGAAAGGAACGCCCGCGTTACCCGGCGCGAAGTTGCCTGCAACCACCATCTGCCTGATGTGACCGATGGCATCTCCAAGCAGGAAGATCGCGGCTGCGCTGACAGCCGCCGCCTGGAAGTTCAGATCGCGCCAGAAGGCAATGCAGGCGGTCACACCGATGGCCAGGTCGGCCATGCCAACCTCAAATTGGAACGGGCTGACCTGCCATCCGATGTGAGCGGCAGCGACTGCAGGAAAGAAGACATGAGTGATGCCGGCCCATAGACCCGTGATCCCGATAGGCAGCAGCAAAATCCAGGAAAGAAGCCGCTGAGCCAGCGGTCCGTCGTGCCGTCGCAACAACCCAACCACGAGCGCAAGGACGAACAGGAGGGCAGGCAGATTGCGTATCGAGAAGCCTATGACGCCGGGGATCATCTGCGATCCTTCACTCTCAGAGCGATACGCGATAACAAAGAACGGCGACCGATGCCCTTCCCATAAGGGTCTCATCGGGACCGAGAGTCCAATATCACGATTTGTCTGCGGTGCGTCCTATACCAACGCGACCTGCGCCTGCTGTTTGGGCGGCACACTGATCGGTCGCAGATGTCGATCCGTCTGAGGGACCCTGAACCCACCGGCATCAGGGTCGGGCAGCAAGGGGCGCCCAGCCCGTGAGAACCTCTGTGCAGAGGCACTATACTGCGGGCAAAGTTCCATCGATGCAGACACACGCGTCGCGCCGGGCAGGATCCCCCGCCGCCGAGGAATGGATATGGCCGCCAACCAGCCGAACGCCTTTCTGCGCTGGCTCTTTCGGATACCAGTCCATCTGTACCGCTGGCGATGCGGCTGGCTGCTCGGCCACCGGTTCCTGCTGCTGATCCATATCGGACGCCGCACGGGGCAGCGGCATCGCACGGTGCTGGAGGTCATGGAGTATCGCCAGCACATCCCCGAGATGATCGTTATGAGCGCGTTCGGTCCGCGCGCCGCATGGCTCCGCAACATCGAGGCAGCGAAGCACGCCACAATCGTCATCGGATCGCGGCGTTTCGCCGTGGTGCATCGCCTGCTCGATGAGGCCGAGGCGATTCAGGTGATCGCCCGCTACGAATCCCGGAACCGGCTTCTGGCCCCCGTCCTTCGTGCGGCCCTGAGCCGGTTTGTTGGCTGGCGCTATGACGGCACCGACCAAGCCCGCCGCCGGCTTGCGGCAGCATTGCCGCTGGTTGCCTTCCGTCCGAAAAACGGATGAGCCGCGCCGCAACGCGGCCCGCTCAATGCAGCAGGATCTCCATCAGCGTCTCGTCGTAGTACGCATTGCCGACCCGCAGCGCGCGATGCTCGGTGCCGAACGGCCGGAAGCCGAGGCTCTCATAAAGCCGCATCGCCCGATCATTGCCGGCGGTGACCGATAGCTGCACGACGGTCAGGCCGATCCGCGCAGACTCCTCCAGCAGGCTGCCCAGCAGCATGCGAGCAACGCCGTTGCGGCGATGCGCGGCCCGCACGTAAACGCCGAAGATGAATCCTTTGTGCCGGCGCTTGACCCGGCTCGGCACCTGCAGCCCCGCAACGCCGACCAAGGCAGGCAGCGCCGAACCGGTCCTCGCGAATGCGCCAAGGTACAGTCCGGGGGGTGTGGGAATCAGGCGGGCAAAGGCGCGGTCCGACAGGGCGGATTCTTCTTCTTCCGCGGTGCCGAAGGCTTCGGGGTGCAGGCGCAGCGATTCGAGCCGGATCGCCCGGAACGCCGGCAAATCGCGCCGCTCAAGCGGGCGCAACGTATAGGAGGAGATTTGCGCCGTCTGGCCGCCCATCAGACGAGTGCAGCGGCGATGCGCTCGGCGAGCCGACGGGCGACCTCGGACTTGGCGAGGCGCGGCCACGGCTCGATCCCGGCGGCGGTGATAAGATGCACGCTGTTCTCGGCTCCGCCCATGATGCCGGTTTGCGGGGAGACGTCGTTGGCGACGATCCAGTCGGCATTCTTGCGCGCGCGCTTGGCCTCGGCATTCGCCAGCAGGTCGTCGGTCTCCGCCGCGAATCCGACGACCAGGCGCGGCCGCGAGGGGCCAGGCGCGGCAAGGGTCGCCAGGATGTCGGGGTTTGGCACGAGTTCGAGCGCCGGTGGCGGTGCCCCCGCCCGCTTCTTGATTTTGCCGCTGGTCGCGTTCGCCACCCGCCAGTCCGCCACTGCCGCGGCGAATACCGCGATATCGGCCGGCAGCGCATCGCGGCAGGCATTCAGCATCTCGCGCGCACTCTCGACCCGGCGGATCGCCACGCCCTCCGGGTCGGGGATGTTCACCGGACCCGACACCAAGGTGACGCGCGCCCCCAGCGCCGCCAGCGCCGCGGCGATCGCGTGCCCCTGCTGGCCGGAGGAACGGTTGGCGATATAGCGCACCGGGTCGATCGG
>DATNEJ010000209.1:0-3133 GCA_035606775.1 Acetobacteraceae bacterium
CATCCTCCAACTGATCGTTCCATGCTGCGCGCGGCACCAGCAAGCGGTCGCCGGTGACGGTGTGCACCACATCCGGCACGTCGCCCACCTGCATGGCGGCGATCAACTTGGTGATCACATCCGGCCCGTTCATGATGGTCAAATTGACCTTGGTGTTGTTGCGCTTTTCCCAGTCCGCCATCCAGGTAATCACGGCATCGTTCTCAGCCTTGTAGAACCCCTGGGTCCACCAGACCATGAGCTCCCCGGCCGCCCTGGCGCGGCGTGGCATCAGGCCGGCGCCCGCTGCGACCGCGGCGCCCACGCCGCCCAATACCTGCCGCCGTGAAATGAGCTTCATCTCGCTTTCCTCCCTGGTGCCGTTGGCGCCGCGTTCAACCTTTTATGCCGCCCATGGTCAGACCGCCGCTCATCTTGCGGCGGAAACCGTAGTAAATGAGCAAGGGCGGAATGGCGTAGATGATTGCCGCCGCCATCAGATAATTCCAGGGCGCCTCGTCTCCGACCAGGAATTTGCCGAGTGTCACCGGCACGGTGACGACCTTGCCGCCCGACAGCAGCAGGAAAGCATAAAGATATTCGTTCCATGACAGCAGCAGCGCATAGGTGCCGATCGCCACCAGGGCGGGGGCCATCAGCGGCAGATAGATGCGGAAGAAAATCTGCGGCGGCGAGGCACCATCGATGCGCGCCGCCTCGTCCAGTTCGAGCGGGATCGAGGCGCCGTATTGCTGGAAAATGAAAATCGCATAGGGCGTGGCGAAAGTCACTTCGACCGCGATCACCGCCAGCGGATTGTTGGTCAGGCCGTATTTGCCCATGATGCCGTAGAAGGGGATGGCCAGGAACGACAACGGGATCACATAGGTCAGCAGCGCCGCATTGGTCAGCATCCAGCCGCTGCGGATGCGCATCCGGCTGATGGCGAAACTGGTCAGGGACCCGATGGTCAGCGTCAATAACGCGACAACGACGCCGATAAAGAAACTGTTGCTCATCTGGTTCCAGAATGTCTCGAGCAGCCAGAAGGCCTGGTGGAACACGACGCTGAACGCATGCGAGCTGGGCGCGATCGGGTAGACGGACGTGCTGAGCACTTCCTCCTTTTCCTGCATGGAGACGCGGATGATGTTGTAGATCGGCAGCAACGTCCAAACCAGCAGCAACACCGACAGCAACGTCACGCCAATGCGATCGATCGCGCGGCCCCGGCGTCGTGCAGTCATATCGTGACCTCGCTGCGCCGCAACTGGCGCATCAGCAGGATCGCAAGCGGGATCAGCAAGGGCAGCGCCGTCAGCACCGTCGCCATGCCCAGCCTGGGATCGCCCAGTTCGAATGCGTTGCGGATGCCCAAGGTCGCGAGTACATGCGTCGACAGCGCCGGCCCGCCGCCGGAGATGAAGCGCACGGCGTTGAAATCACCCAGCGCCCAGATGGTGGAGAGCATGGTGCAGACCAGATACATCCCCGCCATCAGCGGCAGGGTCACATGCGTGAATTTCTGGACGCGGCTGGCGCCATCGACATCCGCGGCCTCATACAATTCGACCGAAATGGCCATGCGACCGGCGAGAAAGATCAGGGTCCAGAAGGGCAGCCATTTCCAGATATGGCCATAAATGACCGAGCCCAACGCGAAGCCCGAATTGTCGAGCCAGGGCGGCCCATCCACATGCGCCACCTGCCAGATCAAATTGTTGATCAGCCCCCATTGCCCGTTTAGCATCCAGTTGATGGAAAGATAGCTGGATAGCGCCGGCATCGCCCAGGGCAGCATGAAGACCAGCAGCAGGAACTTCGTCCACCAGCCCCTGCGCATGAAAAAGCCCGATAGCAGGAGCGCCAACAGCAATTTCAGATTCACGCCGAACAGCAAATAGACCAGGGTGTTCACCACCGTGCGCGGATAGACCGGATCACCAAACAGCGCGCGATAGCTGGCCGGATCGCTGCCCAGCCACAGCCCATAGCCGATCGGGTAAATGACGAAGGCTACGAATATTGCGACATAGGGGGTGACAAAGGCCAACGCCCAGAGTTTGTCGGCGCCAAATGTGCCACGCCGCCGCGCAGCAGGCGCGGTGCGCGTGGCCGGGCTGTCGATCATGGTCGTGACCGCCATCGTTCGGCTCCTTCCACCTGCTCCCGCGTTCAGGCGCGCAGTGGCATTCCCGTCCCTTTGGCGAAGCCGGTCCGGTTCGTCGTGGTCAGCCTCGGCCGGCTCGATCCTGGTAAGAGTGTCGCAATTTGCCCGGTGTAACACAACTAGTCTTGCGCCCCGGGGGGCGGCATTGTCACGCACCCGACCGAAGAACGCGAACAGCCTGCGGCCGGCGTGCTCGTCGCAACCGCCGTCCGCTGCCAACGGCCTGAGTTACAATTCCGGCACGACACACTATGCTTCGCTTCTTCCGTGCAAGTGGTTTGGGAACCTCTCCATGCAAAGGGTCAACGTCCTGAGTATTCAGCGCATCAGCACCGAGGATCGAGCGAAGATCGAGGCGGTTGACCCAGCGGTCAAATTGACCGACGCCGGGGGTTGGTATGACGGGGAAATGCGCGAAACGTGGCCTGCCTTCACCGTGGCACGCTACCTCGCATCAGGCGCCACCGGCTCGGGGACCCCTGAGGAACGTGATCGCCTCCTCGCTGAAGCTGAAGTCATCCTTGGCGGCTGGCCATTTCCGCTCGATCTGCGCGCCAGGGCACCGAGGTTGAAATGGTTTCATCAGCGCCCTGCCGGCGCAAGCAATCTACTCGTGGGCGATCTCTGGGGCAGCCGCGTGCTGGTGACGACCTCACGAGGGTCGGGCAATAATCTGGCGATGGCTGAATACGCGCTGGCCGGTATTCTGCACTTTGCCAAGGGCTTGCACCGCGCCGCGGTCGACCGGGGCGCGGGCGCGTTCGACCATCGCGCCTATCGACCGCTTCTATTGGAAGGCAAGACTGCGTGCGTCGTCGGCGCCGGTGGAATCGGGCTCGATGTCGGTAAACTCTGCGCCGCCCTCGGCATGCGGGTCGTCGGTACCCGCCGCCACCCGCACCGAGACCAGCCCCTGCCGCCGGGATTCAGCGAGCTTGGCGGCGCCTCCGATCTCGATCGGTTCCTGCCGGAGAGCGATTTCGT
>DATNEJ010000212.1:0-19420 GCA_035606775.1 Acetobacteraceae bacterium
CACGGCACTCGATCGTGTCCAATGGTTGCAGCACCGGGTTGGACGGAGCTGCAAATCCGTGCCGGCGCGTCCACTGGATATGTCCGATCCACACCGACACGCGCGCAAGTTCAGCCGCATAGGGGTTGATCTCGATGCCCAGCATCGTCTCAGGCCCCACCTGGGGAAATTCGCGCTGCAAGCCGAGCGCCTCGGCTTCCACGCTGGCCTGATGCTCCAGGTCCTTGAGTGCCTGGAGGCTCAGATACAGGAAATTTCCCGAACCGCAGGCCGGATCGAGCACCCGGAAGCGCCGCAGCCGTTCCAGGAAACCGTGATACAGGCCCTGCGCCGTCGTCGTCCCATCAGGTGCGCGCCGTCCCCGCTTTTTCGGCTGGGCCAATGCAGCCTCGATCTGCTTCGTCACCGCCTGCCATTCCGCCAGCAGCGGACGGCGGATTACCGGATCGATCAGCATCTCGATCTTCGCGCGGTCTGTGTAATGCGCGCCAAGCTGGCTACGCTTGTCGGGATCAAGCCCGCGCTCGAACAAAGTCCCCAAAATGGATGGATCGATTTCCGCCCAGTCAAGCTTCGCGACACGCAGCAGCAGGTCAATCTCCTGCGTTTCCAGCGGCAGCGCCGTTGCGTCCTCGAACAATCCACCATTGAACCAGGGCACCGCGGTGAATCCCACCTCACCGCCGCTTTGCGCCATCGCGCCGAACAACTGGCCTGCATACGCTGCCGATCGCGCCGGCCGGCGCTTCGCCAGGGTCAGCATCTGCTCGAACAGTCCGGCCGGCAGCAGGCCGACATCATCGGCAAACATGCAGAACACCAGGCGATTGACGAAATGCGCCACCATTTGCGGCTCATGCCCGCGCACCCGCAGACGGCGCGCCAGTTCGGCAAATTCGCTGGCGGCTTCCTCGGTCAATGCCTGCCGGGTGCGTGCCGGCCGCAACTGCTCGGGGTCCGAAAACGCCCATTTCAGCAGCCGCAACCGCAACGGATCGGCCAGTTCCGCCAGCGTGATCTCGTGCGTCTCGGTGACCGCATTGGTCCAGTTGGTGCGGATGACGATGCGCGCGATGTCAGAGGTGATCAGCAGCGGCGGATTGCCGAGCGGGCCGGCGTAGAGCAGAAGCTGGCGATAGGCGGCGTCGAGGTCGCCACGCTTTTTCTTATATTCCCACGCGAAACAGCCGCGCCGCCACACATCGGCCCAGCCATCATCGCCGGTGAATTTGGTGGCGCCTTTCTCGAAGGCGTAGGACTCGCCGGTGGGATCGGTGTTCGGCGTTGGCTCGTTCAGCAGGTTGCAAAGATCGATGAAATGCTCCTGGCAGGCTGCACGCTCATTGCGCGTGCTGGCCTGCCATTTCGTGATGAACGCCGCCGAATCCATTGCGCAAAGCTACAGGGTGGCAGGCGATTCCGCGAGGGGCCGATTGCCGCGGACCCGCCCTATGCCCGCGGCTTGGCCGCCGATGCCGGGCGGAACAGCCGGTCGGACAGCTCATCCAGGAACTGGAACACCCCGTCCACGTTGTAGCCGGCCAGCAGCGCGATCGCCGCCACGCCCAGGCCACCCGCCGCGTCGGCCTTGCCGATATAGCTCGCGAACAGGCCGAGCACGCCGCCGCACAGCACGCCCAGGATGGCACCTTGCTGCAGCCGCGCCCGGTCGGTGTAGGACAGCAGATAGGCATCGACCTTTCGGCGCAGCAGCCGGAACGCCGCCGCCATGGCGCCCAGGAAACCGTAGCAGACCGGCAGGATATACTGGGTGATGCTGCCAAGGACCGACTCCGCCACGTTGCGGGAGCGGTTGATCAAGGTCCACAGCACCCGCTCGCATTCCTCGGCGCCCGCCCCTTCCTTGTAGATCGACGGCGCGGCCAGCTTGCAGAGATCGCCGGCCTTCTCATGCGAGTAATCCTGCAGGGTTGCGGGCACCACGCCGAATAGCGGTGCCAGCGGAAAAGCGACATGCATGGTGTAGCTGCGGGGTCCCACGTCCCAGCCTTGGCCAAGACGCTGCGTCACGACGCTGCTCCAGCTTTGTAGGTGCATCGTCACCACGAACAGCGACTGCAGCACCTGCGCGTGTTGCGCACACAGGTGCGCCTGCAGCGCGGAGACATAGAAAGTTTCCTGTGGCGGACTGGCGGGGTCCGCCTCATTGACAGGAACAACGAGATTGCTCGCCAGGTTTGGCGGGCCGGCCAGAACCGTGGCCGTGGTGGGCGGCACCGGCCGTTTCTGCACGAAATCGCACAGGGCCTGTACGGGCAACGTTGTCGCGTCCTTCATCGGCAACTGGGCGGACGGGAAGATCTTGTCCTCCTGCGACTGCACCGCCGCGTCGATCTTGGCGAACGCTTCCATCGCGTCCTTCTCGCGCGCCAGGATCAGGCGACCTGACAGGGCGTAGATCGACACGACAACGGTCAGAATGACGACACCGACCGTGAGCCACTCAAACCCGTGCACCCAGCGCGCCAGCTTGCGCGCCAGCATCTTGCGGGTTGCTTCGTCCGGATCGTGCGGCGGGATCGGACCGTAGTCGGGGGGCCTGGGCCTGGGGCGGCTCTGCGTCAACCACCGGCGCCAGCCACGGGTGCGCGTCCGGCGCACCATGTAATCGTGCGTCAGACGGATCGAATCGGCCGTGGCCGGCGCTGCCACTGCTGCAAGGAAATCGCGGCTCCAGTACACGAAACCCGCGGCGCCGATCGCCGGTGTCCCGTCGGGTCCCGGCGGTGGTGACGGGGGCACCCGGCCGGTCTGGAAGGCGGCGCTGATCTCCGACAGGCGATCAAGGAACGCGCGATAGCTGGCGCAGGGGGGCGCCGTGGCTCTGGTCGCAGCGTCGGCAACCCGGCCCCTGGTATCCTCGAAATAGGACAGCAGCCGAGCCTCCGGCATCTCCCCAAGAAAATCCAACAGAATCGCTATGTCCCGCAGCGCACGATCGAGCTCGTGCCAGGATTGCGGCTCATCCCACAGCCATTTCTTTTCGTCGGGCATGGCACCCCTCCGGCGATATGCCTGACGCCGAGCAGTGCAGATGTCGGCTCACCGCGCGGCGGTTTCCGAACGCCTGGATTATCGCGCTCGGCACACGCGTCGAACATGCATGAAATGCACGCACAGGCTGTGAGCGATGTCACAGCGCGGTGATCGTACGCCGAACGGTGATACGGGCACGCCCGACGCGCGCCCGCATAACCGACGGAATTAGCCCAGTTTGAGCGACGACAGCGCCCGGTCGAGGGTTTCCACAATCCGGTCGCACTCGGCGCGGGTGAGCACCAGGGGCGGCGAAAGCGTAATGGTATTGCCGTAGCGGCGGCCGCCGCCCGACCGTCCGACAAGCACCCCGTTGTCGCGGCAGAACTCGACGACCGCGGAAATCACCTCCCCGCCGACCGGTTCCTTGGTAGTCCGGTCCTTCACCAGTTCGATTCCCAGCAACAGGCCCTTGCCGCGCACATCCCCTACTGCCTTGTGCCGCATCAACGTGCGCAGCCCGTCGAGCAGATAGGCGCCGATCTCGGCCGAACGATCGGCGAGCCGTTCGGCTTCCATGATCTCTATGTTGCGCAGAGCGACCGCAGCGGAAACCGGATGCCCGCCATAGGTGTTCACCTGTGCCACTTGGCGGTTCTCCGACGCTTCGCCGTAGAAGCTGTCGAACACGCTGTTCTTCACAACGGTCGCGGCAATCGGCAGGTAGGCGCTGGAGATTCCCTTGGCGATGGCAATGATGTCGGGGGAGACGTTGTAGTGCTGGTGGGCAAACATCTTGCCGGTGCGGCCGAAGCCGTTGATCACCTCATCGATATGCAGAAGGATATCGTATTTGCGGCACAGCTTCTCGACCTCGGGCAGATATTCATCAGGCGGCACGGCAACCCCGACGCCGCTCATGATCGGTTCGACGATCACCTCGGCCACCGTTTCCGGTCCTTCGCCCAGGATCGTGGTCTCAATGTTCTTCACACAGGCGAGGCCGCAACTCGGATAGGTCAGACCGAACGGGCAGCGATAGCAATACGGATGGGCCACATGCACGAAATCACCTGAGTACGGCTCGAACTTCGCTTTGCGCTCACCCATTCCCCCGGCATCCAGGGTCGCGAGCGTGGTGCCATGATAAGCGAAGTAGCGGCCGATGGTCTTGAAGCGGTACTGGCCGGGATATTCGTGCTTCATGAATTGCCGGGCGATCTTGAACCCGGCCTCATTTGCTTCGGAGCCTGAGTTGACGAAGTAGGTGTGATAGCCGCCGCCCATCAACCCGTTGATCTTCTCCGCCAGTGCCGCAGCCGGCACGTTCATGGCGGTGTGTGGGAAATAGGACAATTCCCGAAGCTGATCGGCAGCAACTTCGGCCAGTTCGGCGCGCCCATAGCCGATATTGACGCACCACAGGCCCGCCATGGCATCAAGGTAGCTGGTCCCGTCGGCATCGTAGATGGTCGAGCCCTGGGCGCCCGTCACAACCATCTGCTTGGTTTCAAGCACCTTGTGCTGAACAATCGGATGCAGAACGCTGCCCAGATCCTGCTTCACGACCGCCTGACGCACCGCGGGATCAGGGGTATTGGTGAGCGACATGTCCGCCTCTTGACGTTGCCTCATCGTGGGAACCACGCGGTGCTGAGAATACGACAGCGTTGCCCTGCCGTCACGCTTCGGCGCTGCCAGAACCGCGATAGTCCGGCCGTGACTCGACGCGTCGTTGTCCAAATCGCGGAATTCGCGTCGCGAGCGAATCTGCCAGCGACGCGCAGGCTTTACGCCGCCTTGTGCCGCTCCCGCAGGAACTGGAAGAACTCCACACCTTCGCGCAACCGGCGCTTCATCATCTGCGGGCTGCGCACCATCTCACCGACGATGGAAGCGATCTTCGGTGCACGGAAATAGAACCGCTTGTAGAAGGTCTCCAGGTTGTCGAAGATTTCCGTGTGGGACAGATGCGGGTAGTGCAGCGGCGCGATCTGGATGCCGTGGTCGTCGATCAGTTCGGCATGCGAGGCGTCCAGCCAACCATTCTCCACCGCCTGATTGTACAGAAACGTGCCGGGATAGGGCGCGGCGAGCGAAACCTGGATGGTGTGCGGGTTGATCTCGGTGGCGAAGCGGATCGTCTCCTCGATCGTCTCCTTCGTCTCCCCCGGCAGGCCCATGATGAAGGTGCCGTGTATCTTGATGCCAAGCTCGTGGCAGTCCTTGGTGAAGCGGCGGGCCACGTCGATCAGCATGCCCTTCTTGATGTTGTGCAGGATCTGCTGGTTGCCGCTTTCGTAGCCCACCAGCAGCAGCCGCAGGCCGTTGTCCTTCAGCACCTTCAAGGTCTCGCGTGGCACATTGGCCTTGGCGTTGCAGGACCAGGTGATGCCCATCTTGCCAAGCTCGCGGGCAATCGCCTCGGCGCGGGGCAGGTTGTCGGTGAAGGTGTCGTCGTCGAAGAAGAATTCGCGCACCTGCGGGAAATACGATCTCGCCAGGCGGATTTCCTCCGCAACATGTTCGGGTGACCGCACCCGGTAGCGATGCCCGCCCACGGTCTGCGGCCACAGGCAGAAGGTGCACCGCGATTTGCAGCCGCGGCCGGTGTACAGCGACACGTACGGGTGCAGCAGATAGCCGATGAAATAGTCCTCGATCCGCAGGTCGCGCTTGTAGACCTCGGTGACGAACGGAAGCTGGTCCATGTCCTCAAGGATGGCGCGGTCCTTGTTGTGGATGATCGCGCCCGCGCCGTTGCGGAAGGAAATGCCGTCCACCGCGCCCCAGTCCCGGCCTTCGGCGATCTCCTTGATGGTGAAGTCGAACTCGTTGCGAGCCACGAAGTCGATCGGCGCACCCTGGGCCAGGCTCTCCGCCGGCTGCACGGCCACCTTGGCGCCGACGAAGCCGATCTTCAGTGACGGGTTGGCCGCTTTCAGCGCCTCGGCCACCTTCACGTCCGACGCGAAGGACGGGGTGGAGGTGTGAATCACGCACAACTCATACTCCCGCGCCTGGCGGGTGACCGTGTCCAGGCCGATCCGCGCCGGCGGCGCGTCGATCAGCTTGCTGCCGGGCACCAGGGCGGCGGGCTGCGCCAGCCAGGTGGGAAACCAGAACGACTTGATCTCGCGCCTGGCCTGATAGCGGGAGCCGGCCCCGCCGTCGAAGCCGTCGAAGGAGGGCGGGTGGAGGAACAGAGTCTTCATCATCGCGGGTTTAATCCCTCGGCAGGGCGAAGCGGATCGGGGTGGTTTGTGGCGGGCGTACGGTCGGCAGGCAGGGCTTCGGCGTGCAGGTGATGGCCGCGCCAGTCGACCCGCGTGCCGGCATAGCTGGTCAGCAGCACGGCAATCGACAACAGGTCACGCAGCGGCAGAAGCCAGATGGGGCAGCGGAATGCAACCCCGGCGGCCGGCCCGGACCATCTGCCGGCCAGCGCTCGATCCACGCCGGCCGCGCCGGCGGCACGCCCTGCCCAGACCAAGGCCAGCAGCAGCCAGCTCCATGCCGCACCGGCGGACGCCACAACCGCCAGCAGCGCCCAGAACAGCGGGTATTGCAGCACGGATGCGGCAAACCCGAGCGGTTCCAGCGCCCGGATCGTGCGCGCCCAGCGCAGTTCGTGACGGAACAGTGCGCCGAGGCTCGCTTCCGGCACCGTCGTCGCCGGAACGGTGTCCGCCAGGGCAACGCGCAGACCCAGTGCCTGCACTTTGCGGCCAAGCAGGTTGTCGTCGGCAAGGTGGTCCTGAAGCACGCGCAGGCCGCCGATGCGGGAGAGGGTCTCGCGCCGCAGGCACATCGTCGCGCCCAGGCAGTCCTGCCGCCCCATGGCCCGTGCCAGCAGTGCGCCCGGCAGAAAACCGTGGGTAATCTGCGTGGCGCCGAGCAAAGCGGGGAGAAGGCGGCTCGCCGGCAGCCCCGCGTAAAGCGTCGTGACAAGTCCCACGTTCGGCTGCACCAGCGAGGCCGCGAGCCGGTCCAGGTAATCGGCGCGCACATGCAGGTCCGAATCGGCGATCACCAGCACGTCGTGCTTCGCCGCCGGCAGCATGTTGATGAGGTTTCCGACCTTGCGGTTCGTCCCGTGCTCGCTCCGGTCGATTACCACGGCGATGTCGCTGTCCGGGAAACGGGCCTGCAGGCGCCGCACGACGGAAACGGCCGGGTCCGCCGGGTCCTGCACGCCGAACACCACCTGCCAGAGGGGGTAGTCCTGCGCGCAGATCGTGGCGAGGCCCTGTTCCAGCAGCGGTTCGTCGCCATGCAGCGGCTTCAGCACCGTGATCGGCGGGTGTTCGGCAGCCGGCGGCGTGACCGCCCGGGAAAACCGCGCGGCCGCCCACCAACCGGCGAGGCTTTGTCCGACCCCGATACCGGCGAGCACTGCGGAGAACAGAGCGACGCTCGAACCGCCGGTCATCGGCGCTTCACGAGTCCGGGGCGCCGCCGGACCGGTCGGCCACCTTACGGCGCGGACCGGCGATCATCGCAGGGTCGCCGCCTTGATCGGACTGGCAGCCGGCGACTCGATTCCCACCGCGGCCAGGGCGGTCGCAACGATGTCGCGGACGCTGAGGCCGGCTTCCGCCAGTTGCTTTGCCTGGGAATCGTGATCGATGAACCGGTCGGGCAAAACCATCGGCCGAACCTTGAGGCCGGCGTCGAGCAGTCCCTTCCACGCCAGGTGATGCAGCACCTGCGATCCGAAACCGCCGATCGCGCCTTCCTCGATGGTGATCAACACTTCGTGATGGCGGGCCAACTGCTCCACCAGCGCGGTGTCGATCGGCTTGGCGAATCGGGCATCGGCCACCGTCGTCGGGAATCCGCGCGCAGCGAGCTCGTCTGCCGCCTTCATGGCGTCGCCGAGTCGCGGCCCCAGCGAGAGGATGGCGATATTGTTGCCCTCGCGCAGCAGGCGGCCGGTGCCCAGCGCCATGACCTCGCCCTTTGTCGGCAACGCGACCCCTACCCCTTCCCCGCGCGGATAGCGGAAGGCACTCGGCCGGTCGTTGATCGAAACCGCTGTCGCCACGGCATGCACCAGTTCGGCTTCATCGGATGGTGCCATGATCACCATGCCGGGCAGGCAGCACAGGTAGGCGATGTCAAAGCTGCCGGAATGCGTGGCGCCATCGGCCCCCACAGGACCGGCCCGGTCCATCGCGAAGCGTACCGGCAGCGACTGGATCGCCACGTCGTGCACCACCTGGTCGTAGGCGCGTTGCAGGAAGGTCGAGTAGATCGCGCAGAACGGTTTCATGCCTTCCGTGGCAAGGCCGGCCGCGAAGGTCACGGCGTGCTGTTCGGCGATGCCTACGTCGAAGCTGCGGTCGGGGAACCGCTTGGAGAACCGGTCCAGACCGGTGCCCGACGGCATCGCCGCGGTAATGGCGACGATAGTCGGATCCCGCTCTGCCTCGGCGATCAGCGCGTCGGCAAACACCTTGGTGTAGCCAGGCGGTCCCGGCGGCGCCTTCGCCTGCTCGCCGGTGATGACATTGAATTTCGAAACGCCGTGGTACTTGTCGGCCGATTCTTCCGCCGGCGTATAGCCTTTGCCCTTCTGCGTGATGGCGTGCACCAGGATCGGGCCGGTCTCGTCGGCCTCCCGCACGTTGCGCAGCACGGGAAGAAGGTGGTCCAGGTTATGGCCGTCGATCGGGCCGACGTAGTAGAAACCCAGTTCCTCGAACAGGGTGCCGCCGGTCAGGATGCCGCGGGCATACTCCTCCGCGCGCCGTGCTGTCCGCTCGATCCCGCGTGGGAAGCGCCGCGCCATCTTGGCGCCCAGTTCGCGTAACGACAGAAAGCTGCGCGACGACATCAGGCGCGAGAGATAGGCGCTCATCGCACCGACCGGCGGCGCGATGCTCATTTCGTTGTCGTTCAGGATCACCACGAGCCGCGTATGGCGCGAACCGGCATTGTTCATCGCCTCGTACGCCATGCCCGCACTCATGGCGCCGTCGCCGATCACGCAGATGATGTTGCGGTCATCCGGCGCCGTGCCCTTGCGTTCGGCTTCGTTCAGCGCGGCGAAGCGTGCCACTTTCAGATCGCGTGCCACCGCCATGCCCAGGCCGGCGGAGATCGAGGTGGAGGAATGGGCCGCGCCGAACGGGTCGTATTCGCTCTCGCTGCGCCTGGTGAAACCGGACAGCCCGCCGCCCTGCCGCAGGGTGCGGATACGGTCGCGCCGGCCAGTGAGGATTTTGTGCGGGTAGGCCTGGTGTCCGACGTCCCAGAGCAGCCGGTCGCGCGGCGTGTCGAAGACGGCGTGAATCGCCACCGTCAGTTCCACGACGCCCAGCGACGCCCCGAGATGACCGCCGGTGACGGACACCGCATCGATCGTCTCTGCCCGCAATTCACCTGCGAGTTGACGCAACTGCTCGGGCGAGAAATTGCGGAGGTCGGCCGGATAACTGACCCGATCCAATAGAGGTGTCTTGACCGGACTCATGTATTCACCTCCCACTCAACTGCGCCGTTCGACCACGTAAGCGGCCAGCGCGCGCAGCAAGGATGCGCGTTCCCCGAAACTGTCGAGATGCCTTGCGGCCTGTCCCGCAAGCATGTCGGCATGTGCGCGGGCCATGACGGGCCCCAAAACGGCCACCATAGTGGCTTTGCCGGCGGCAGCGTCCTTCCCGGCGCTTTTGCCGGTTTCTTCCGTCGTGCCTTCGACATCGAGCAGATCGTCGGCGATCTGGAAGGCGGCGCCCAGGTCCCGGCCATAGGCTGCCAGAAGGTGACGCTGGTGGATGGGCGCTCGTGCCAGGATGGCGCCAGCCTCCGCGCTGAACCGGATCAGCCGGCCGGTCTTGAGTGCCTGAAGCCGGGTGACCGCCGGGCCATCCAATGTCTTTCCCTCCGCAAGCATGTCGATCATCTGTCCGCCCGCCATTCCGCGGGCACCGGCGGCCGCACCCAAAGCGGCCACCAGTTCGCAACGTGCCTGCGGGTCGGAGTGAGTATCCGGTTCTGCCAACACCTCAAACGCGCGAGCCTGCAGAGCGTCGCCGGCCAGAATGGCCGTTGCTTCATCGAACGCCCGATGTGTGCTCGCCTTGCCACGCCGCAGGTCGTCATCGTCCATGGCCGGCAGGTCGTCATGCACCAGCGAATAGGCGTGCAGCATCTCGATCGCCGCGCCGACGCGGGCGGCGCAGGTCTCGGAAACGGTGAACAGCGCGGCGCTCTGCATGACCAGAAAGGCGCGAAGCCGCTTCCCGCCACCCAGGGTTGCATACCGCATCGCTTCGGCCAGACGCGCCTCGGCCCCTTCCGTCGGGGGCAGCAACGCCTCCAGCGCTTCCTCCACCAGTCCCGCCACGCGCGTGAGGGCGTTGGACAGGTCAGCGCCCGTCAGCAATCCGGTCTCGTCCGATGCCAATGCTTGCCCCGTGCTCTTGCCCCCAAGGTTGGGGTGCAGTCCCAAGCGGATACCATGCCGTGTCAGCCCGCGCATGATCGGCTGCCCCGCGCGCTCCGATATGTTGCCGAAAAGCCACAACTCAGAGCCGTTCAGTGGCGTCCGCGCCCTGGCTTTCCCGCGAGGTTACGGTCTCTGCCATAGCCTCGCCCGCCGTGTCACCCCTGGTCGTTGCACGGCCGCCACCCGTTTCGGCCCCCTTGCGGCGTTGCAGCACCGCCCCCAACCTGTCATACGCGCGGCTATCCTGACTGGGGCGGTCCGGTATCGGACGGAACCCCCAGCGGGCTGGGACCTGCAGCTACTCTTGCCCACGTCACTCTCGGGGAGACCACCGATCATGATCCGCGTCGTCCTCGCCCAGCCGCGTGGTTTCTGTGCCGGCGTGGAGCGCGCCATCGAAATCGTCGAGCGTGCACTGAAAAAGTATGGGCCACCGATCTACGTGCGGCACGAAATCGTGCACAACCGGCACGTGGTGGAAGACCTGCGGAAGCGCGGCGCCGTGTTCGTGGATGAGCTGGACGAGATCCCCGCGGGCGCGATCACCGTGTTCTCTGCCCACGGCGTCGCCAAGCGGGTCGAGGAATGGGCCGCAGAACGGGGATTGCCGGTCATCGATGCCACCTGCCCGCTGGTTGCCAAGGTCCACAACGAAGGCCGCCGTTACGCGCGCCAGGGTCGCGAGATTGTGCTGGTGGGCCATGCCGGCCACGCCGAGGTGGAGGGCACGATCGGCCAGGTGCCCGGCAAAGTACACCTGGTGCAGACGGTGGAGGATGTTGCGTCCCTGCAGGTCGGCGACCCCGCGATGCTCGCCTACATTACCCAGACGACGCTGTCCGTCGACGACACACGGGGCATCATCGCCGCCCTCAAGACGCGGTTCCCGTCCATTGTCGGGCCCGACGTGCGGGATATCTGCTACGCGACGCAGAACCGCCAGCAGGCGGTGCGCGACTTGGCGCGCTCGGTCGACATGATCCTGGTGGTCGGATCGCGCAATTCGTCAAACTCGAACCGGTTGCGCGAGATTGGCGAGGAACTCGGCAAGCCGGCGTACCTGATCGACGATGCGGACGCGCTGGTGCCCGACTGGTTCGCCAACGTCACCTCCGTCGGCGTCACGGCCGGCGCCTCGGCACCGGAGACGCTGGTGCAAGGCGTTCTGGAGGGGCTGCGCCGGTTCGGCGAGATCGAGATTTCCACCCTGGACGGGGTGGCCGAGGATGTCCGCTTCCGCTTCCCGGCGGAATTGGCGGACGCGTAAGGAGTGCCTGATAGGGTCTCCAAAGGAGATTTTGCGAATATGTCCGTGCCGCTGAACCAGGCGATCCGTGTCGGTGCCTATGTCCTTAAGCAGCACCTGATCGGCAACAAGCGCTATCCGCTGGTGCTGATGCTGGAACCGCTGTTTCGCTGCAACCTCGCCTGCGCGGGCTGCGGCAAGATCGACTATCCGGCGGAGATCCTGAACCAGCGCCTGTCGGTCGCGGAATGCATGGAAGCGGTCGAGGAATGCGGCGCGCCCGTGGTGGTGGTCGCCGGTGGGGAACCGCTGCTGCACAAGGAGATCGACCAGATCGTCGAAGGGGCGATCGCGCGGAAGAAGTTCGTCATCGTCTGCACGAATGCGTTGCTGCTTGAAAAGAAGATGGACCTGTTCAAGCCGAGCAAATGGTTTTCGTGGTCGGTGCATCTGGATGGCAGCCGGCAGGAGCATGACGCGTCGGTCTGCCAGGATGGGGTGTATGACCGCGCCGTCGCCGCCATCGCCGAATCGAAGCGGCGCGGCTTTCGCACGATCATCAATGCCACGCTGTTCAACACGGCCGAACCCGACAAGGTGGCGGCATTCTTCGACGACGTCATGGCCATGGGGGTGGACGGCATTTCCGTCTCGCCGGGCTATGCGTATGAGCGGGCGCCGGACCAGCAGCACTTCCTGAACCGCGCGAAGACGAAGGAGTTGTTCCGCGGCATCTTCCGCCGCCAGGGCAAGGGCCATTGGAAAGGAAAATGGGCGTTCAACCAGTCCTCCATGTTCCTGGACTTCCTGGCAGGCAACCAGACCTTTCACTGCACGCCCTGGGGTAACCCGACCCGCACCTATTTCGGCTGGCAGCGCCCCTGCTATCTGCTGGGCGAAGGCTACGCCAAGACCTTCAAGGAGCTGATGGAAACCACCGACTGGGATCGCTACGGCACCGGCAACTATGAAAAATGCGCCGATTGCATGGTGCATTCCGGCTATGAAGCCAGCGCGGTGGCGGAGACGATCCGCAAGCCGTGGAAGGCCGCCGCGCAGTTGGCACGGGGGATCAGGACCGAGGGGCCGACGGCGCCGGACGTGTCGCTGGCCCGCCAGCGGCCGGCGGAATACGTGTTCAGCCGGCACGTGCAACAGGCGCTCGCCCGCATCAGGGCCACGAAGTCACAGGGATCGGGCGCCGTCCCGGGGGCGGCGGAATAAGCCGCCCGCCTGCCATCCCCGGTACGGGGATCGGCCAGGCAGATCAGCAAGGGCCTTGTCAGGCGCCATGATTCGACCGATGTAACGGCCAACGTCCCGGACCGCGGCGGTCCGGTTTCACCGGACCCATGGAAGCAGGCTGAAAGCAATGTTCATCGAGACCGAAGGCACCCCGAACCCCGCTACCCTCAAGTTCCTGCCGGGCCAGATCGTGATGGGAACGGCAACCGCGGACTTCGCCTCCAGCGCCTCGGCCGCGCGCAGCCCACTGGCCGGCAGCCTGTTTGCTCTGCCCGGCGTCGCGCGGGTTTTCCTGGGCGGTGACTTCATCACGGTCACAAAGACGGACGAATTGTCGTGGCAGGCGCTGAAGCCGCAGGTCCTTGGGGTCATCGTCGACCATTTCGTTTCGGGACGTCCGGTGCTCGAGGCGGCCGAGGACGGGGATCTGCTCGACGAGGAGGACGTCGATCCGGCCGACGAGGAGATCGTTTCGCAGATCAAGGAACTGCTGGATACGCGTGTGCGTCCGGCGGTGGCCGGCGATGGCGGCGACATCGTGTTCCGCGGCTACCGGGACGGCATCGTGCGATTGCACATGCAGGGCGCCTGCTCCGGCTGCCCGTCGTCACGCGCCACCCTGAAGCATGGCATCGAAAACATGCTGCGCCACTACGTTCCGGAAGTCGTGGCTGTCGAGCAGGTGGAAATCTAGGCACCGGCCGGATCGGATTGATCCGGTAAGCCACTGCTTCAGAGCAGCATTCCCTGAGACCCCTTTGCGCCGCAGCCCGCGCGCGGGTTGACGACCGGCCGTTTTCGTCCTTCACGCTGCGCCAGACTCACTTCCCAGGAGTAGCCCATGACAATCGAGGCCGCCGGGCTCGATCTGCTTTTTCGCGAAGCACGGTCCCACAACAAATGGCACTCCGAGCCGATCTCGGACGAGACGCTGCGCGAGCTGTACGATCTGCTGAAATTCGGCCCCACCTCCGCGAACAGCTCCCCTGCCCGCTTCGTCTTCATCCGCACCCGGGAGGGCAAGGAGAGATTGGCCCCGGCACTTTCCTCGGGCAACCACGACAAGACGATGGCCGCCCCCGTGACGGTGATCGTCGCCTACGATCCGAAATTCTTCGAGAAGCTGCCGACGCTCTTTCCGCACAATCCGGATGCGCGGGACTGGTTCACCACCAACGACTCGCTGGCCGCAACGACGGCCTTCCGCAATGGCACGTTGCAGGGTGCCTATCTGATGCTGGCGGCCCGCAGCCTGGGGCTGGACGTGGGCGCGATGTCAGGTTTCGACAATGCGAAAGTCGATGAGGCTTTTCTCGTAGAACATGGGTGGCGATCGAATTTCCTGGTGAACCTCGGCCACGGCGATCCGGAAGGCCTGTTCGACCGCTCACCGCGCCTGCCTTTTGAGGAAGCCTGCGTGCTGGCATAGCGACTTTCGCAAGCGCCGGCGCATCGTCCTGCGAAGACGCGTTCCACGCGCCGGGTGGGGCCTGTAAACTCCCGCGCCATGCGCATCCTGGCCCTCGACTCGGCGCTATCCCGCTGCTCGGCGACCATCGTTATCGATGGCCGGACCATCGCGGGGCACCGGCAGGATGCGCGCAACGGTCAGGCCGCCATTCTGCCCGCCCTGGTGCGGATCGTGCTTGAAGAAGCCAAGCTGAAGACAGCCGCGTTGGACCTGATCGCGGTCACGGTCGGGCCAGGCAGCTTCACCGGCATCCGCTCCGCCGTGGCGCTGGCCCAGGGCCTCGGCACCGGGGCCGACGTTCCGGTCATCGCGGTCTCGGTCGGTGAAGCCTTGGCGGCGGCCTTGCCGAACCTGCACGGGCGTCAAGTTTGGTCGGTCATCGATAGCCGCCGCGGACGCATCTTCCTTGAGCGCGACGATACCGTGACGGCATGCGCGATCGAAGCCCTGCCGAATCCGCGCGGACCCGTGGCGATCGCCGGGGATGCGGCGGCCGTGGTTGCCAGCCGTTTGGCCGCACGGGGTGCGAACGTGATGCTGACGGACTCCCGGTTCCCGAGCGGCGGACCGATCGCCAGGGTCGGCGGGCTACGCCTGGCCGGCGAGCTCGGCGCCCGCGCGCTGGAGCCTGTGTATGTCGATCCCCCGGAAGCGAAGCTGCCGCGGGGCGGGTTGCGCCCGCCGCCGGTCCGGTGATCCACAGCGCCACGCTGGTGCACGCGGCTGCGCTTGCCGCGATCCACGGCGCCGCATTTTCGGACGGCGACTCGTGGAGCGCCAACGTCATCGGCCTGCAACTGGGCCTGCTCGGCGGGTTCGGCCTGCTGGATGAGCGCGGCGGCATGTTGCTGGCCCGCATTGTGGCGGACGAGGCCGAAGTGCTGACCCTGGCGGTCGCGCCCGAAGTCCGCCGCCAGGGAATTGCGACCGCGCTGTTGCGGGCAGCCAGGCATCGTGCGTACCAGGACGGCGCGCGCTGCCTGTTTCTGGAGGTGGGCGTGGCCAACGGCGCCGCGCAGGCATTGTACGGGGGACTGGGCTTCGTCGAGGTCGGACGGAGGCGCCGCTACTACCGGGACGGTTCGGACGCGCTGGTGCTGCGGTTGCCGTTAAATTCTGACGCCGGAAAAGGCGCTGGCTCGCTTTATTGACTATTGATGCACAGCGATGCCCACAGGCCCGGCTGGGTCTCCCCCGGCCGGTGTTCTCGGGAATATCTGCTCAACGACTTGCGCCACGCCGCAGCAGCAGCAGGGTATTTCCGGCCGCGTCGGTTTCCTGACTAAGTACTTCGTGCCCTTGTTCGCGGGCGGTGCGCGGAACATTCCGCAACGGTTCCTCTCCGCGAAGCCGCACGAGCAGGGTTTGACCAGGGACAAGCCGGTCCAGGGCAAGGCGCGTCCGGACAAACGTCATCGGGCACACCTCCCGGGTGATGTCCAATTCCTGATCAGCACCTTGCACTCTTGTCATGATACTTCCCTATAGTAAAAGAGCCAAATGCAGGTTGCGAAACGCCTGAATAGGTCCCTATATGATGCAAGTCTTATGCTTTGGAAGGGTATGCAATGGCCGAGCATCCGGCTGATATGACTGTGCTGGGGCTGACGGCCAAAATCGTCTCGGCTCATGTGGCAAACAACGCGGTTTCGTCGGACGATCTGCCTGCCCTGATTCAGGAGGTCTACAAGACCCTGAGCAGCGTGGGCAAGGAGAGCCCGGAGCCGGAACGGTTACAACCGGCGGTTCCAATTAAAAGATCCGTCTTCCCGGACCACATCATATGCCTGGAGGATGGCAAGAAGCTGAAGATGCTCAAGCGGCATCTTAAAAGCGCCTACGACATGACCCCCGACCAGTACCGGGAGCGGTGGGGCCTGGGTGCGAAATATCCCATGGTGGCGCCGAACTACGCCAAGCAGCGTTCGTCCCTGGCCAAGAAGATCGGCCTCGGCACCCGGCCGCGCATCGACGGCCGGATGTAGCGCTGCGCCGATAGGTCCGCTGG
This sequence comes from Acetobacteraceae bacterium, assembly GCA_035606775.1. Taxonomy (GTDB): domain Bacteria; phylum Pseudomonadota; class Alphaproteobacteria; order Acetobacterales; family Acetobacteraceae; genus Rhodopila. The sequence goes on from DATNEJ010000212.1 coordinate 16,421, forward strand.
CAGGGCCTTGGAGCAGGGCGTATACGTCCCGGCCGGCGAATTGGACAGATTCGACTCCGATCGGCTACGCCGCTTCCTGCATTCGTATCGCGCTTGGGCTGACCAGCCGTATCGGCTAGGGTGCCGGGGCGGCCTGAGTTGACCGCTAGGAGTCCGATGGCATCACCGATCGAGCGCCTGTGCGTCGAGCGTGGCCTGAAAATGACCGGGCAACGCCGGGTCATCGCGCGCGTCCTGTCGGAAGCGAGCGATCATCCCGACGTGGAAGAACTGTACCGGCGCGCGTCCAGCCTGGATGCGCATATCTCCATCGCCACAGTCTATCGCACGGTCAGGTTGTTTGAAGAAAAAGGCATTCTCGAACGGCGCGATTTCGGCGGTGGCCGGGCGCGCTACGAACCCAGCGAACATGGCCACCACTATCATCTGATCGATGTCGATACCGGCAAGGTCATCGAGTTTCAGGACGCGGAGCATGAAAAGCTGATGCAAACGATCGCCGCGCGGCTTGGCTTCGACCTCGTATCCCTGCGCCTCGAACTGTTCGGTCGGCGTCAGGAAGCGGGCAAGACGCCGCGGGAGCGGCCTGCCGTCACGCGACAAACTGCCCGGGCAACCACTGCCTCCAGCCGCGAGGCCTCCCGGTGACCGTCGAACAGCCGCTTGGCTACGATGACGCCCCCTGGCTTCCGTTCCCCGAACTCCGCGCCGGCAACCTGGGTGTACGGATCGCCGCGACCGCGGCGGAAATCGATGCGGTCCAGTCGCTGCGCTACCGGGTCTTTTATGGTGAGATGGGTGCCAGTCCGAACTCCGGCGCCGAACAGAGCCTGCGCGACTCCGATGCGTTCGATGCCGTCGCGGATCACCTGCTTGTCGTCGATCATGCCATCGGCCCCGGCGCGGAAGGCGTCGTCGGCACGTATCGCCTGATCCGTCGGGATGCCGCCGAAAAACTCGGCCGCTTCTACTCGGCCGACGAGTACGACATCCGGATGATTGAGATGTTCCAGGGACACATCCTGGAATTGGGCCGTTCCTGTGTCGATGCGGCGTACCGCAATCGCGCCGCCATGCAGTTGCTGTGGCGCGGCATCGCCGCCTACGTCTTTCACTACCGGATCGACCTGATGTTCGGCTGCGCCAGCCTGCCGGGAACCGATCCGGATGCGCTCGCCGCCGAGTTGACCTACCTCTACTACAACCACCTGGCCCCGCCCGCTGTCAGGCCACGCGCGCTGCCGCATCGCTACACCGAAATGCGGCGCCTCGATCCCGATTCTCTGGACAGGCGGGTGACGGTGACGCGCCTGCCTCCGCTGATCAAAGGCTATCTCCGGCTCGGCGGCTTTGTCGGCGACGGCGCCGTTATCGATCCGCAGTTCAACACCACCGACGTTGCGGTCGTGGTGAAGACGGATCTCGTGACAGACAAATACTACCGGCACTATGAGCGCCAGTTGCGCGACGCGCTGGATTGACCGCGCCGCCGACAGTCCGATGAAACCATGCGTTTGATACCAACCGGCGGAAGCGCCGACTCTTCCGGCGCTTCCGCCGGTTGGTATCGCGCGCCGGGTTGCCCAGGGGATAAGGCCACGGCGGCGCACCAAACCAAGAGTCATACCGACGGTCATTCTTTATGACCGTTGGTATGAAACGCTTCCGCCGACTTGCAGACGGCGTCGCAGCCCTGCGCGGATGGCGCGCGGACCTGAGCGCTTTTGCTGCCGGGGCAGCGGCGTCGCTAGCGTTGCCGCCTGTGCACGCGATACCGGTACTGCTGCTGGCAATCCCCTGGCTGCTTGGTCTCCTGAGGGGGACTCCCGGGCCCGCCATGGCGGCGCGCCGCGGCTGGTGGTTCGGCTTTGGATTGAACATCGTCGGCCTCTACTGGATCACCGAAGCGATCCTGATCGAGGCGGCGCGCTTCTGGTGGTTCGTGCCGATCGCGGTCCCCGCACTCGCCGCGGTGATGGCTGCCTTCATCGCCATCGCAGCCGCGGTGGCTCGTCTTGCCCCGGCGGGCTGGCCACGGGTTTTCTGCCTTGCCGGCGCATGGGTGCTGACCGACCTCGCCCGCCAGTTCGTCGCCACCGGCTTCCCCTGGAATCCGCTTGGCAGCGTCTGGGAAATCCCCGGCGCCGTGGGCGATACCCTGATTCAGCCAGCCGCATGGATCGGCGTCCCCGGGCTGACGTTGTTGACGCTGCTCCTGGCCGCTGCCCCTGTCCTGTCCTGGCGCTGGCGCACGGCCGCCGTCGCCCTGCTGGCGGGATGGGTCGGCTTCGGCGTCGTGCGCCTGCAGGACAGCGCGCCGAAAGGGCCAGATCTGACCGTTCTGCTGGTTCAGGGCAACGTCCCGCAGGGCCGGAAATGGGACCGCGCGGTGGTGCTGCGAATTTTCGACCGTTATCTCCGGCTGACGCATGACGCGGTTGCAAAATTGGGCGACAAGCCAGCGGTCGTTGTTTGGCCGGAAACCGCAAGCCCGTTCCAGTTGGCCACCGATCCGGCGGCGCGACAGGCTATCGCCGCGGCTGCCGATGGAAAGTTGGGATTGATCGGTGCCGTACGCTTCGACACTGATGGCCGCCCGCGAAACAGCCTGTTCGCGCTGGGTGCCGGCGGAACGATCCTTGGTGTCTACGACAAATGGCATCTGGTGCCGTTCGGCGAGTACCAGCCGGATTGGCTGCCGATCGGTATCCAGGTCGTGCCGGGCGGCGGTTTTCGACGCGGCCCGGGCCCGGTCACGCTTGATGTGCCGGGTCTGCCGCCGGTCGGCCCGCTGATCTGTTACGAGGCGATTTTTCCCGGTCAGGTGGTCGATTCAAACCATCGGCCCGCGTGGCTGGTCAATGTCACCAACGATGCTTGGTTCGGCAATTCGGCAGGCCCAAGACAGCATCTGGCGGCGGCCCGCATGCGTGCCGTAGAAGAAGGACTGCCGCTGCTGCGGGCCGCCAACACAGGCATCTCGGCGGCATTTGATGCGGA
>DATNEJ010000216.1:0-11876 GCA_035606775.1 Acetobacteraceae bacterium
CCGATCCTGCCGCTGATCCTCGCGACCACCACCATCCGCCTCGCCTTTGCCGCCGCGCTCGGTCTGGGCGTGGACGAAAGCTACATGGTCGCCGCCGGCCGCAGGCTCAGCCTGGGCTATTTCGACCACCCGCCGGCGTCCTGGTGGCTGTCCTGGGCCGCCGCCCATATTGCGGGCACCGAGGCGTCGATCGTCGTGCGCCTGCCCTTCATCGCGCTGTTCGCGCTGTCTACCTGGCTGACATTCTCCCTGGGTCGAAGGATCGCAGATGCGCGGGCCGGTCTCTGGGCGGCCGTGCTGCTGAATTTGTCCCCCGTGTTCGGCGTCACCACCGGCACATGGGTGCTGCCGGACGGACCGCTCGATTGCACCCTGCTAGGCGCGGCCTTGTGCCTGGTCCGCGCGCTGGGGGATGGGCAGCGGCAGGCGTTGCGCTGGTGGTGCGGCACGGGGCTGTGCGCCGGGCTGGCGCTGTTTTCCAAATACTCGGCCGGACTGTCGATCCTTGGCGCCCTGCTCTACCTGGGGACCAGCCGGCAGCATCGGGTGTGGCTGCGCCGTCGGGGGCCGTACGTCGCCGCACTGATTGCCTGCGCGGTGTTCGCACCCGTCGTGGTGTGGAATGCGACCCATGGCTGGGCATCCTTCGCGTTCCAGGGCGATCGCGCCACCGGCCTTAGGTTTCATCCGCTGGCGCCGATCGTCACATGGGCCGGCGAGGCGCTGTTCGTCCTGCCGTGGATCTGGCTGCCGATGATGGCTTTATTCATTGCCGGCTTCCGCCGCGGCGCGCCCTGGACGGACAGGCTGCTGGCCTGTCTCGCATCACCGCCGATCGTGCTGTTCGCGCTGGTATCGGCCTGGTCCAGCCAGCGCGTGCTGTTCCACTGGGCGGCGCCCGGCTACCTGATGCTGTTTCCGCTGCTGGGGCGGGAGGTGGCGCGCCGCTTGGATCGGCGATGGGTCCGTCACACGCTGATCGGCACCGCGTGTCTGGTGGTCGCCGTCCTGGCGGTGATCGGCACGCAGGTTCGGCTGGACTGGCTGGGGCCCCGACTGACCCTGGTCATACACAAGGACCCGACGATCGAGGGTGTGAACTGGACGTCTCTCCGCACCGGCCTGGAGGCCAAAGGGCTGCTTCAGCCCGGCACGACTGTCGGCGTGCCGAACTGGCGGGATGCGGGGAAGATTGCCTACGCGCTGGGGCCCTCGGTGCCGGTGATCTGCCTCAATCGCGATTCACGTCAGTTCGGGTTTGCGGAACCGGCGTCCGCGCGCGTGGGTCAGGACATCCTGTTGTTGGCCGTGGATCACCCGGAGCGGGTTGCTGTTGATCTTGGTCCGCACTTTACGAAGATCGAACCCCTGGGATCCGTGCCGATCACGCTGCGCGGGCGGCGTCTGGCGGGCGTGACCATCCTGCGAGGCGAGCATTTGTCGTCGTGGCCATGGCGGTAGAGACTGGTTGCTCGAGACCGAATCGTCTGAATGTGACGCTCGCGAACATAGAGTTCCCGAGCTGATCGCTTCCACTACGGGCCGAGATCAGCCCCCGGCACACGCAACGTCGCCGTCAGCATAAACGACTCAACGCCGCGCGGATCACAGCCCGGCAACAAGCAGCGGCGCCACGTCGTCGAGCGCGGCGGCTTTCTCGGCGAGCACGAGATCGGTCGCCGGTTTTTCCCAAGCCCCCTCCTCTGGTGCCAACGGGTCGCTTGGCGACAGCCGATGTGCCAGTACGAAGCGCGCGATCAGGGCGCGCCTTGCATCGGTTCCCGGCCGCGTCGCCTCCCAGGCCAGCAGAACCGCGCTGGCGACGTTGTAAAGGGCGGTGGAAGCCTGGCGCGCCAGCGTTTCCGCTTCCGCGCCGGCCACCCGCTCCGCCATGGTCACGGTGCGATCGAGCGTGGAGCGCAAAGCCTGCACGAAGGGTGAGGGCAACGCCGACGCCTCATCCAGCCGCCGATGCAGCAACGCGTGTAGGGCCCTGTGCGCGCCGGATTTCCCCACCGCGCGGCCGATCACATCCAGCGCATTGATGTTGCTCGTGCCTTCCCACAGCAGCCCGACCTGCGCGTCGCGCACGAGACGCGGGTTCACCCAGTCCTCGATGTAACCGTTGCCTCCGCGCGATTCGAGCGAACCCGTCGCGACCACCGCGTTGTCGCGGCAGGCGCGCAGCTTCAGCAGGCCGGTCAGGATGCGAAGTTCTTCACCGGCACTGTGGTCTTCCGGCACGCGGCCCATCGCATCGGCGGTGCAGAACGCCACCGACAGCGCCTGTTCCGCCGGCACGATCAGCTTCATCAACTGCCGCCGCATCAGCGGAAACTCCACGATCGCTCGGCCGAACGCGCGGCGGCCGCGCGTGGCGGCCAGCGCCTCATTTACGCAGCGGCGCATCATCGACGCGGCGCGCACACCGTGCGACAGGCGTGACAGGTTCACTTGCTCCATCATCTGCTTGAAACCGCTGTCGCGGTTGCCGACGAGGTAGGCTTCCGCACCGTTCAGCAGAATTTCGCCGCTGGCCATGGACTTGGTGCCCAGCTTGTCCTTCAGCCGGGCGATCCGGTAGGCGTTGCGGCGTCCGTCGCGCGTGCGCCGCGGCAGCGCGAACAGAGCCAGCCCCCTGGTGCCGGAGGGCGCGCCTTCGGGACGGGCCAGCATCAGCGCCACGTCGGCATCGGTGTGGGAGCAGAACCATTTGTCGCCGTACAAGCGCCAGGTGCCGTCCTCTTCCCGCGCAACGGTTTCCGCTGCGCCGACATCTGAGCCGCCGGCTTTCTCGGTAATGAACTGCGTGCCTTTCCACAGCATGGAAAGATCGCCGGACAGCATCTTCGGCAGCAGGTAATCCTGCAGGGAGTTGCTGCCGAACTTGCGGATCAGGTGGATGGACGTATCGCTGACGCTGATCGGACACATCAGGCCGAACTCGGCCTGCACGAACAGGTACTGAAACGCGTATTTCGCGGCCGGCGGAAGCGGACGGTCCATGTCCAGCACGCCGGCGCGATGGACCATCGCGTGGAACTGGAAGTCGCCGAAAGCGATCTGTTCCATTTCCCGGTAGGCGGGGTGGTATTCGATCCAGTCCTCATCACGGCCGAACCGGTCGCGCGCATGCAGAATGGGGGGATGGCGATCGGCGATGCGTGCCAGCTCGTCCAGCCGGCCGCCGGCGAGGACCCCAAGGCGGGTGTAGTGCGGCGTCAGGTGCTTCCGCACGTTCGGCGCCAGGTAGATCGCGAGCATATCCCGCAGACTGCGATCTGCTGCGTAGAAATCCATGCCGGCGCAATCGGGGGCGATGCGGTCGGAACCAGGCGGAGAAATGGGAGTTATGTACGTCATCACCGGTTCTCGCTGCCAAATGACGCTCGCGCGTGGATCGGACCCGACCATTCAGGGTATCCAGGCGCCGAACGGCGTCGCGATCAGTAAGGGACTCTTACGCCTGGGTCGTCGGCAGGAAAATCCCGCGTATCGCGGGTCACGAACAGCATGTCATGCACCTGCGCAGATGCCCAGACGATCGCATCGGGCAGCTTCAGGCGGTGCCGCTGACGGAGCAGGACCGCGCATTCGGCGGTCGGACGGTCAAGTCCGATCAGCCGAAACGTGTCCAGGAAAGCGCAGGTCGCGGACAACGCGGCCGGCGGGGTGCCAACCAGAACCTCCATCCAGGTGACGATGCTGATTGCCCGCTCTGCATAGCGGGACAATTCGCTTCGCGCGGCAGGGATTCCTCGCAGGTAGTCGATCAGGATATTCGTGTCGACCAGCGCCTTCACCACTCGGCGCGAACTTTCTCCTGGTATGTCAGGCCATCCGGAGTTTCAGCGTCCCAACAACCAAAGGCCTCTTCGACCGCCGGCTGCCGATGCTTCTCCACATACTCCACGATTGCCTCCCGAATCAGCGCAGCGCGTGGCTGGTTGACCCGGGCGCAGAGCTCAGCCAGCGCGCGGATTTCAGTGTCGGGAATGTCAACGAGGGTTCTCATTGGCAGGGATATATAGTATATCGCACTCTGATATCAAGTCTTCTCCTACATCGTCGCGCCCAGCACCCAGGGGGCAAACTCCGCCGCGCCGAAGTCGAACGACTCGCTCTTGGTCCGCTCGCCGGACGCCACGCGGAGCATCAGCTCGAACACGCGCTGGCCGCATTGCTGCACGGTCTCGTCGCCATCCAGGACGGTGCCGCAGTTCACGTCCATATCGTCCTCGATATGCTTGAACATCGGCGTGTTGGTGGCGAGCTTGATCGAGGGCGCGGGCTTGCAGCCGAACACGCTGCCGCGGCCCGTGGTGAAGCACACCAGATTGGCCCCGCCCGCCACCTGTCCGGTCGCGGCGACCGGGTCGTAGCCAGGCGTGTCCATGAAGACGAAGCCGCGGGCTTTCACTTCCTCTGCGTACTGCACCACGTCCACCAGATTGGTGGTGCCGGCTTTCGCCATGGCGCCGAGGGATTTTTCCAGAATGGTGGTCAGGCCGCCGAGCTTGTTGCCGGGGGATGGGTTGGCGTTCATCTCGGCGTTTTCGCGCTTGGTGTACTCTTCCCACCATTGCATCAGGCCGACCAGCTTCTCCCCGACCTCGCGCGACACCGCGCGGCGGGTCAGCAGGTGTTCGGCGCCGTATGTCTCCGGTGTTTCCGACAGGATCACCGTGCCGCCGTGGCGCACCAGAAGATCGCTTGCGGCACCCAACGCGGGGTTGGCGGAGACGCCGGAATAGCCATCGGAGCCGCCGCATTGCAGCGCCACGGTCAGTTCGCTCGCCGGCACCGCTTCGCGTGATACCTTGTTGGCTTCCGACAACACGTCCTTCACGAACTCGACCCCCGCGGCGACGGTCTTGCGGGTGCCGCCCATCGTCTGGATGTCCATCGCCTTGAGCCGTCCGGCCAGCCGCTGTTCTTCCATCAGGCCGCCGATCTGGTTCACCTCGCAGCCCAGGCCCAGCACGATGACGTGGGAGAAGTTCGGATGCCGCGCATACCCCGCGAGCGTGCGGCGCAGCAGGCGCAGCGGCTCATCCTGCGTCATGCCGCAGCCGGTCTTGTGGGTCAGCGCCACCACGCCATCGACGTTGGGGAAGTCGGCCAGCGGATCGTCGCCGGTGAAGGGGTTGCGGCGGAACATGTCCGCCACCAGCCCGGCGACATGCGCCGAACAGTTCACGCTGGTCAGGATGCCGATGTAGTTGCGGGTGGCGACCTTGCCGTCCGGGCGGCGGATACCCTGGAAGGTAGCCGGGCTGTCGACGAACGGCGTCGGCTGCGCGTCGACGCCATAAGCGTAATCCTTGGCGAAATCGCCCATCTCGCAGTTCTGTACGTGGACGTGCTGGCCCGGCGCGATGTCAGATGCGGCGAAGCCGATGATCTGGCCGTAGCGGCGCACCGGCTCGTTCCTGGCGATCGGCCGCACGGCGACCTTATGGCCGGCGGGAATGCGCTGGCTGGCGGCCACGCCGTCATCGACCGGTGCGCCAGGTAGGAGCGTAGCCCGCGCGATCACCACATTGTCCTGCGGGTGAAGACGGATAACCGGCGGTTGCGCCATGGGAGTCTCCCTGGGATGTCGGGCAGCCTCACGCCCGCGCTTTCTCTACCGCGCCGACCGGCCGGCCGTCGATGGCGCGCCGGCAGATCCAGAAGCGCCACGGCAGCGGCAGCCACGGGAATATCAACCTGTTCTCCGGCTTCTGCCGCGCGGGTTTCATCGTGTTTGCCCGCCCAGCCGATTTTCCGATGAACCCATCCGAGCGCCACGTGTTGCCGTGGGCGTGGTCCGCGCGGGCCATGCATTTCACAGCGACGGAGACAGCCCATGGCTATCCCCCAGCAAACCAGAACGGACGGCGCGGCCGCAGCCGAGCAGATGACCGACGAGCTGGTCGCGAGAGTGGGCGCGGCGGCCGGCAAGGTTGCCGGTATTTCTCAAGCCCTGACAGACCGCATCGAGGCCGGGGAGCCGGTCGCCGATACGCAGGCCCTGACCGCCAAAGCCGAGGAGGCGGCGCTGCGCGCGATCGATGAGGAAGGCATAACGGTGACCGACTACACGAGGGTCCTGCGGGCCGCGGAAAGCGACCCGGAGCTCGAGCGGCGTCTGGCCACTGCGGCACGGAGCATCCTGGAATGAATATCGGAACACCAACATTGGTACTGGGGGCCGCCCTGGCGGCATTTTCCGTTGCCGGCCCGGCTCCGTCTCGCGCCGACAGTGTCAACCACCCGGGGCAGGTGCCGGCCACTCAAGCGGCGAAGATCCCGGACAGCACAATCGCCAAGGCAGGCAGCGCGCTGCATGACGTATCGAAGGTGCAGCAGGACTATGAGACGCAGATGCAATCCGCAACGCCGGAACAGAAACAGGGGTTGTCGGATAAGGCCAATGCCGAGGCGATGCAGGCGATCACAGCCAGGGGCCTGTCAGTCGATCAGTATGTCAGCGTGCTCAAGCTGGCGCAGTCCGACCCGAGCGTGAAGAAGCGCTTGCTGGATGCCGCGGAGAAGACGCGTTAACGCGTGGTCGCCGCAGACGTGAATCACGCGGTCAGGCAATGAAGTGGGGCTTGTTCGGTGCTTCTATTCGCACCGAACAGGCTGTCGGTGTTTCGTGCCGCAATCGCCGGTCGCGCGATCTCAACTCTGACCGCCGTACGCGAAACGGGCGGGGGCCAACCCCCGCCCGTTCGCGGGTACCTGTGGCGTTTCAGTTCGCGATGTCGCCGGCGGCTTTGCGCGTTGCCGTCACCGCTTCCCGGGCGGCGCGCGCCATCAGGCCGCTGTCATTGGCGATGGTGGTGAAGCGGAAGCCCATCTGGATCATGCGTGCCGCATAGGCAGCGGAGCCGTTGTGCAGACCGGCGAATTTCCCGTGCTTTTTGCAGGAGGCCAGCAGCTTCTTGTAGATCTCCAGGATGATCGGCTCCTCGCGATCCAGGATCGGGATCATGCCAAGCGACAGGCCCATGTCGGAGGGGCCGATATAGATGCCGCTGATGCCGGGAACGCTCAGTATTTCGTCGATGTTGTCGATCCCCTGCTGGGTTTCGATCATCGGGATCACCAGCACCTCATCGTTGGCGGTCTTCTGGTAGCTGCTGGCTTCGCCGTACATCGCCGCGCGGATCGGGCCGTTGCTGCGCTTTCCCATCGGCGGATACAGGCAGGCATCCGTCAATGCCCTCGCCTCGGCAGCGTTGTTCACCATCGGGCAGATGATGCCCATGGCCCCGCCATCGAGCGCCTTGCCGATAATGCCGGGTTCATTCCAGGGAACGCGCACGAGTGGCGTGACCGGGTGCGCCTGCATCGACTGGAAGCATTGCACCATCGACTGATAGTCCTGCACGCCATGCTGCATGTCGACCGTGACGCTGTCCCAGCCGCATTGCGCCATCACCTCGGCCGAGAAACCGGACGGAATCGCCAGCCAGCCATTCACCGCTGCCTTGCCCGCGGCAATCCGCGCCTTCAGTTTATTCGCCATCTTGGGTCTTTCCCCCGGAATCTGCAGAGAGCCGCACGCTAGGCTGGCGATCAGGCACCGTCAACGCGACCTTCGCCCTCTACCGGACACAGACGACGACGCGAAAGGCAACACCGACAGTATTATCCCGCGACGATACAATCCAGGCCGCGCATGTAAGGCCGCACCGCATCGGGAATTGCGATCGAGCCGTCCTGCTGCTGGAAATTCTCCATCACGGCGATCAGCGCGCGTCCCACGGCGACGCCGGATCCGTTCAAGGTATGCACATAGGATACCGACTTGCCGTCCGCCGAACGGTAACGGGCATTCATCCTGCGTGCCTGGAAGTCGCGCGTGTTGGAACAGGAACTGATTTCCCGCCACGCCTGCTGACCTGGCAACCAGACCTCGAGATCGTACGTCTTGACTGCACCGAAGCCGGTGTCGCCTGCTGCCAGCACGACGCGGCGGAACGGTAGTTCCAGCCGTTGCAGCACCGCCTCGGCACATTGCGTCATACGCTCATGTTCGTCTGCGCTGTCTTCCGGCCGGGTGACCGAGACCAGCTCCACCTTGCGGAACTGATGCTGGCGAAGCATGCCGCGCGTATCGCGCCCGGCCGCGCCGGCCTCGCTGCGGAAGCAATCGGTCAGGGCGGTCACGCGGATCGGCAGCACTTTCTCTGCCACGATGTCGTCCATGACCATGGCAGTCAGTGGCACTTCCGCCGTCGGGATCAGCCAGCGTCCATCGGTGGTCCGGAACATCGTATCGGCGAATTTCGGCAGCTTGTCAGTGCCGTAGGCGGTCGCGTCGTTCACCAGCGACGGCACGATCGTTTCGGAATAGCCGTGCTCCTGTGTGTGCAGGTCCAGCATGAACTGCCCCAGAGCGCGTTCCAGCCGCGCGAGCGGCCCACGCAGGATGGTGAAACGCGCGCCGGCCATTTTCGCGGCCGTCGCAAAGTCCATCATGCCGAGCGCCTCGCCGAGCTCGAAATGCTGCTTCGGGGCGTAGCCGAAGTCGTGCGGTTCGCCGAACCGCGACAGCACGACGTTGGCGCTTTCGTCGGCACCGTCCGGCACGGCCGGGTCGAGGATATTCGGCAACGATTCCAGGACGGACCGGATCGCCCGGTCGAGTTCCCCGGCCCGCGCCTCCAGCGACTCCATGTCGCCGCGCAGCCCCGTAGCCTCCGCTTCCAGCGCCGCGGTGTCAGCGCCAGTACGCCTGCCCTGACCGATCTCTTTCGCCAGCGCGTTGCGCCGCGCCTGCTTCGCCTGCAGCGCCGTCTGTGCCGTTCGGCGTTCGCCGTCAAGCGTCAGGATGTCGGACGATGCACCTGGCAAGCCACGCCGCGCGAGGGCCGCATCGAATGCCGCCGCATCGGCGCGGATGACACGAATGTCATGCATCGGCTCAGACCTCCACCGGCTTCGGCTCGACCCATTTCGCCGACAGGATCGAGATTTCGTAGAGTGCGATCAGCGGCAGTGCCAACCCGGTCTGCGTGATGATGTCTGGCGGTGCCAGCACCGCGGCGATGACGAACATGCCGACATAGGCGTAGCGGCGGAACCGCTTGAGTGCCTTCGAACTGGTGATCCCGACCTTCGCCAGCAGGGTGAGTGCGACCGGAAGCTGGAAGGTGATGCCGAACGCGAAGATCAGCTTCATCACCAGGTCGAGATATTCGCTGACGCGCGGCAGCAGCTCGATCGGCACGCCGCCGCCACCGGTCGGGTCCTGAAAGCTGGCGAAGAATCGCCAGGCAAAAGGAAACACGAAATAGTACGCAAGCGCCGCACCAAGAATGAACAGTATTGGCGTCGCCAGCAGGAATGGCAGCAGGGCACGCTTCTCGCTGCGGTACAGTCCCGGGGCCACGAACAGCCAGAGCTGGGAAGCGATCACAGGAAAAGCGACGAACGCACCGCCGAAGAAGGCGACCTTGATGCGCGTGAAAAATGCTTCATAAAGCTGGGTGTAGATCAGGTGCGGGTCCGGATTGCCCTGTTCGCGCAGGACCTTCGCCAGCGGTTCGGCCAGGAAGAAATATATCTCGCCCGCGAAATAGTAGGCGCCGGCGAAGCAGACCAGGAAGGCAACGACGGACCACAGCAGCCTGCGCCGCAGTTCCATCAGATGCTCAAGCAGCGGCATCGGCTTGTCGTTGATCGGGTCTTCGTCGCGCGTTGTGGCCACTGATCCGGGTTCCGTTGTCAATTGCGCCCCAGGTTAGCGTTCCCCCGGCCGGCGCATCGCAAATGAGGTATCAATCCACCAAGAAGCCGCTTTCATGCCGGCGGCGACGACCGCCGCTGCCGCACGGCATCGGGCGGAATGAAGGCCGGCGGCTGGTCTTCCACGGATGCAGCGACAACCGGCGGCGGTACCATCCCGGGCGGAATGAAGGCGGGCGCGGCCGGAACCGCCGGCTTGTGGCCGCTGCACGGTGCATCCGCCGCCAGCGGCGCGGCAGGCGCGTCCCCGGTGACATCGCCCACGGTGACCTCGTCCACGGCCCGAGCTGTGGTTTCGGCTGTTGCCGTGGTTGTTGTCGCGAACGGATCGGATGCGAAGGTGCTGCGCAAGGAGCCGTCTGGATCGACCGCCTTTTCGACCTCGCCACGCACATCGAAGTTGCGGATTTCGTTGATCTGGTCGCGCACCTCGTCGAGATTCGCCTCGCGCACCATTTCATCGACATGGGTCTGAAACTCGGCGGCCATGCGGCGCGCCTTCTTGATCATGCTGGTGACCGAGCGGATCGCCACGGGCATGTCCTTGGGTCCGATCGCGATCAACGCGACGGCTGCGATCAAGGCAATTTCCGACCAGGCGAAATCGAACATGGGAACGCGCTTGTCTCCGAAGGCGGCTTGCTAGCAGGAAGCCGTGTCCGGGGAAACTGGACCATCCGCGCCGGACGCGATGTCGCCGGTCGACGCCTCCCCGATTCGCCCGCTTTCGTCGGCAGGCGCCGGCAAGGGCGTCTCAAGGAGCAGATCTTCCCGGCGCGGCAGTTCCCGGATGTCCTTCAGGCCGAACATGGCCAGGAAATGCGGCGTGGTGCCCCAAAGGGTTGGCCTGCCGGGACTTTCCCGCCGCCCCTGGGGTGCAATGAGATTGGCCTCCAGCAGCGCGTCGAGTGTCTGCTGCGACAGCGACGCGCCGCGCAGGTGCTCGATCTCCGGCCGCGTCATGGGCTGGTGATAGGCAACGATCGCCAGCGTCTCCATGGCGACGCGCGGCAGCCGGCGCGGCACTTCGATGACCTTGCGCAGCATGGGCGCAACGTCGGGCGCAGTGCGGAACTGCACGCCGCCGCCGGCATCCACCAGTTCCACACCACGCCCGGCATAGCGGACACGGAGCGCGGCGATCACCGCATCCGCATCGCAATCGTCGGGCAGCAGGCGCGACAGCGCGCGCGGGCTGACCGGTGCGGCGCTGGCAAACACCAGCGCCTCGGCGATCCGCAGCGCCTGCTCATCCGGTTCCGCCGTGGCAGGCGTGACAGCAGGATCAGCCGGGCCGGCCGAAACGGGCGTGAGGACGGGTGGGTCATCCGTCCTGGCCGAAACGGTCGCATCCGCAGGGTTATCCGGCGGCACGGGTTCCGGCTGGTCGGGCGGCTCGTCTGTCATGCACCCTCCTCGGTTGCCGGACTGCCCCGGCGCACCAGGATCGGCCCGAATGCCTCTTCCTGCCGCAGACGCAGCGCGCCGCCACGCGCCATTTCCAGCCCGGCCAGCAGCGTACTCGACAGTGCCGCCCGCCGCTCGGTGGCGCTGCCCAGATTATCTGGCAGGAACTGCTCCAGGCTGGCCCAATCCGGCAGCGTGCCAAGCAGCGCGCCCAGACGGTGGAGTGCGTCCTGCACGGTCCATAAGGTCAAGGCCCGCGGCTGATAGCGTGTCGCCTTGGTACCGCGGCGAATGGCGGCGAGATAGGCGCGGACGAACGCGCCGGGCTCCAGCACCAGCCGCGTGCGGTCTACTTCGCTGTGATCCTCGGGCAATCCGCGGGCGAACACGTCCTGGCCGAGCAGCGGGCGGGAGGCGAGCCAGGCGGCGATGGTGCGGACGGCCTCCAGTTCGCGCAGCCGTTCGGCCAGAGCCTGCGCAGCCAAGGTTCCCTCCTGCTGGTCTTCCTGTGTGGCGGGCAGGAGCAGGCGGGATTTCAGCCAAGTCAGCCAGGCGGCCATGACGAGCCAGTCCGCGGCGAGTTCCAGCCTCACCCGGCGAGCACCTTCGATGACGGCCAGGTACTGCTCCACCAGGGCGAGGACCGAAATCTTCGCGAGGTCCACCTTCTGCGAGCGGGCGAGATCGAGCAGCAGGTCGAGCGGTCCCTCGAACCCCTCCAGGCG
>DATNEJ010000241.1:0-4565 GCA_035606775.1 Acetobacteraceae bacterium
CCCCTACGCCTGCTTCTTCTCAATCAGGCTCCGCCGGATCTTCCGCCCGCGTTCGACCTTGTCCTCGATATACGCGGCATCGCCCCAGCGTACCGCGCGCGCCATCGCCTGCGCGTCCTCCATGAACCGTGCCAGCATCTCCAGCAGCGCCTCGCGGTTGTTCAGGAAAATGTCCCGCCACATCACCGGATCGGACGCCGCGATCCGCGTGAAATCGCGAAAGCCGGAGGCGGCGAAGTTCACCACCTCCTGCCGGCTCTCATCCGCCAGGTCGTCCGCCGTGCCGCAGATGGTGAACGCGATCAGGTGCGGCAGATGAGAAACGATCGCCAGCACCCGGTCGTGGTGCCCGGCCTCCATCCGCTCCACCATGGACCCGCAGCGGCGCCACAGTTCCGCCACCCGCTCCACCGCGTCCTCATCCGTGCCCGGCGGCGGCGTCAGCAACGTCCAGCGCCCCTGGAACAGGCTGGTGAACCCCGCATCGGGGCCCGAATACTCGGTACCTGCCACCGGATGCGCCGGCACCAGATGCACCCCCGCCGGCACCAGCGGCCCGACATCGCGGATCACCGACTGCTTGGTGGACCCGACATCCGTCAGGATCGCGCCCGCCATCAGGTGCGGCGCGATCGCCCCCGCCAGATCGGCGAACGCCCCCACCGGCGCGCACAGCATCACGCAATCCGCGCCCTCCACCGCCGCCCCGGGATCTTCCTCCACCCGGTCGGCGATGCCCAGCTCCATCACCCGGTCGAGCGTCATTCGCGTGCGCGCATTTATCACCACCTCGGCGGCAATATCGCCACGCTCCCGCGCAATGCGCGCGACCGAGGAGCCGATCAGCCCGGCGCCGAGCAGTGCCAGGCGCCGGAACAAGGGCTCGCCGGCGGCGGGCGAAACAGGCGTCTCAGCCACGGGCCTGCCGCATGAAGGCGGTCAGGGCATCGATCACCAGCCCGACCTCTTCCTCGGTCCCGACCGTCACTCGCAGGCAGTGCGGCAGCCCATAGCCGGCCACCTTGCGCACGATGATGCCGCGCCCGCGCAGGAAGGCATCCGCCGCATCCGCCTTCTCGATCGCCCCGAAATCAGCCAGCACGAAATTCGCCTCGCTCGGCCACACCTTGATCCCGGCCGCCGCGATCCCCGCCGCCAACCTGGGCCGCCAGGCCGCATTGTGGTCGCGGCCCTTCTCCACCCAGCCCGGCTCATGCAGCGCCGCGATCGCCGCCGCCTGCGCCGCAACCGAAACATTGAACGGCCCACGCACCCGGTTGAGCACATCCACCACCGCGGGCGGCGCGTAGCACCAGCCGATGCGCATCCCACCCAGCCCGAATACCTTGGAGAAGGTGCGGGTCATGATCGTCGTGCCCGACGCATCCACCAGCTTCACGCCGGGATCGTAGTCCGGCAGCGTCACGTATTCGGCGTAGGCGGCATCCAGCACCAGCAGCACCTCGGGCGGCAGCGCGGCACGCAGCCGCTCCACCTCTGCCTGCGGCACGATGGAGCCGGTGGGGTTGTTCGGATTGGCCAGGAACATCAGCCGCGTCGCCGGCGACACCGCCGCGAGCATCGCGTCCACATCGGCCGTCAGGTTGCGTTCCGGCACCTTGATGACCCGGCTGCCGGCATAGGTGCCGGCGATCTGGTAGATGGAAAACCCGTGCGCCGACATGACGATGTCGCGCCCCGGCCCGCCATAGGACAGGCAAAGCTGGTAGATCAGATCGTCCGAGCCGGCGCCGCAGACGATATGCGCCGGATCCAGCTTCCAGCGCCTTCCAAGCGCCTCCCGCAGCGCGTCCGCGCCGCCATCGGGGTAGCGGTAGACTTCCTCCGTCGCCTCGCGGATCGCCCGCTGCGCGCCGGGCGGCACGCCGAACGCGCCTTCGTTGGAGGACAGTTTCACGGTGCGGTTGATGCCGGGCAGCGTCGATTCACCGCCGACATAGGGGTGGATCGTCAGCACCTCCGGCCGCGGCGCTGGGCCGGTCACGGCGCGCCTGCGTTTGCCACCGAGCCGATCGGCACCGCGTAGCCGCCCAGCACGACCGGCCGGCGCAGCACGGTGCCCAGCCGCAGCAGCCGCGGGTCATCGTCGGTCAGCAGCCCGTCCACCTCCACCAGCACGCGCGCCAGCGTCCCGGACGGATCGCGCAGCAGCACGAGTGTTTCCGGCACCAGCCTGGCCGCCGTCAGTTCGGCAACCAGCCGGGTGCGGCTGACGTCGCTGTCGCATTCCAGCCCAAGGAACGAGCGGTCCTGGCCGCTCTCATCCGGCGCGGTAGCGGCCACGACCAGGGCTTCCACCGCCGGCGCACCCTCGGACCGCGCGGTCCAGAAGGGCAGGCGGGCGATGACGTGGATGCGCGGTTCCTGGTGCGGCAGCGCAGTCCACCACGTCTCGGTCTCCGAGGGGAACGGCAGTACCGCCACCGACGCCGTTCCGTTGCCGATCTCCGTCAGCGCCTGGCCGGCGCTGCCATGCACCCGCAGCGGCGTCAGGGCGCCGAAATGCTCCCGCGCCAACTGGGTGATGCCGGCGCCGGGGTCGGCGTCGCATACAGCAAGGGAAAATCCGCCCTGCATCGCCGTGGTGCCGGCCAGCATTTCCCGCCAGATGCGGAATATGGCCTGCGGGGGCAGGTGGCCGTGATGACGCGCCAGCAGGCGGCGGATGATGACGGCCTCCCTGCCCGGGCGAAAGGCGGAGGGCTTGCCCGACCGCGCCACCTGCTCGACCACCTGGGCGCGCTGCATCAGCAGGTCGTGCAGGCCATCGTCGAAGCGATCGAGTTTCGCGCGCAGTGCCGGCAGCCCGCCGGGCCAGCCATCCGGTGAGGGCGGCTCCTCCGGCGCGCTGGGGGAAGGCGGAGCGTCGAGCGTGGGTGAGACTGTGGGCATCGTTCCGGCCGTCAGCAGGGCCGAACCATCTAGCGGAAGCGCCCGTCCATGAAAACCCGCCCGGCACGGAACGGCCCCTGGGCGGGCCGGGGGCCGCGGTTGTAAGGCACCCGGCAGCGTCCTATGCAGGCGCGCGATGGACCAGGCAGTCACCCATGCGGAGATCGCGCACACCCATGTCGTGTTCGACGATGGGCTGACCTTGGAGTGCGGCGTCACGCTGCCCGGCCACACGGTCGCCTATCGCACCTACGGCACGTTGAACGCCGCCCGCACCAACGCCGTGCTGATCTGCCACGCCCTGACCGGAGACCAGTACGCGGCCGAAATTCACCCCATCACCGGCAAGGACGGCTGGTGGGATGCGGTGGTCGGGCCGGGCCGGCCGGTGGATACAAACCGGTTCTTCGTCATCTGCGCCAATGTGCTGGGCGGCTGCATGGGCAGCACCGGTCCGCGCAGCCGGCGCGACGGCACGGGAGCGCTGTGGGGCACCGATTTTCCGCCGATCACCATCCGCGACATGGTCCGGGCGCAGAAGCAGTTGATCGACCATCTTGGTATTGCCCGCCTGTTCGCCGTCCTTGGCGGGTCGATGGGCGGCATGCAGGTGCTGCAATGGGCCGCGCAGTATCCCGATGCCGTGTTCGCCGCGCTGCCCATCGCCTGCGCCGCCTACCACTCCGCGCAGAACATCGCGTTTCATGAGGTCGGGCGGCAGGCGATCTTCGCCGATCCGGACTGGCAGAATGGACGCTACTGGCAGTCCGGCCGCATCCCGGCGCGCGGCCTCGCCGTTGCGCGGATGTGCGCGCACATTACCTATCTGAGCGAAGAGGCGCTGACTCGCAAATTCGGCCGCCGGCTGCAGAACGCGCCGAAGGACAGCACCGAGGCGATCAGCCTGTTCGGCGAGATGTTCGAGGTGGAAAGCTACCTCCAGCACCAGGGCAGCACCTTCGTGCAGCGGTTCGATGCCAACAGCTACCTGACCATCACCCGCGCCATGGACTATTTCGACCTGGCCGCGGATTACGGCGGTGACCTGGCGAACGCGTTTCGTGGCACGCGGACCCGGTTCCTGCTCGCCTCCTTCACCTCCGACTGGCTGTTTCCCACGGCGGAAAGCCGCTCGATCGCCCGCGCGCTCAACCGCGCCGGGGCGAATGTCTCCTTCGTGGAATTTCCCACCGACAAGGGACACGACGCCTTCCTGCTGGATGAGCCGGATTTTCACCGCGCCATGGCCGGGTTCCTGAACGGCTGCGCGATGCATGCCGGCCTGAACGCGCCCGCCCGAACGGCATGAGCACGCACGATCCGGTCCGGTTTGTTGCCAAGAATATGCGGCTCGATCTGGCGCTGATAGCTGGCATGATCGCGCCTGGCTCCCGCGTGCTGGATATCGGTTGCGGCGACGGCACCCTGATCGACCATCTGTTCCAGACGAAGGGGTGCGACGCGCGCGGCATCGAGATCGACATGGGCCAGGTCACCCACGCGGTGGCGCACGGGCTGCCGGTGATGCATGGGGATGCGGACGCGGACCTCGCGCACTATCCGGACGGGGCGTTCGACTATGTGGTGCTGTCGCGCACCTTGCAGGCGGTCGAGCGGCCCCGCGCGGTGCTGGGGCAGATGCTGCGGATCGG
>DATNEJ010000245.1:0-5048 GCA_035606775.1 Acetobacteraceae bacterium
GTGCTGACCCTGCTGATGTCCGCCTGCACGTCATTGCCGCCGAACGCCCTGGCGCGCAGCGCGCCCGAAAGTTTTGCGCCGCTGGTGAAGAAGGTGCTGCCGGCCGTGGTCAACATCGCGGTGACGGAAACCGTCTCCGGCGGCGACATGCTCAGCGAATTGCCGCCCGAACTGCGCGACACCCCTCTCGGCCGCGAGTTCCGCCGCCGGTTCGGCAACCGCAAGGAACAGATGGTCGGTGCCGGGTCGGGCTTCATCATCGATCCCTCGGGCATCATCGTGACCAACAATCATGTCGTCGGACACGCCGAGAAGATTGTCGTCTCGCTCACCGACGGGCGGCAGCTTCCGGCACAGGTGCTGGGCCATGACGACCTGACGGATGTCGCGGTCATCAAGGTGGACACCAAGGCACCCCTGCCGGCGGTCACGTGGGGCGAGTCGCGCCGGGTGGAGGTCGGGGACTGGGTCCTGGCCGCCGGCAACCCGTTCGGTCTGGGCGGCTCGGTCACCACCGGCATCGTCTCGGCCGAGGGCCGGGACCTTGGTTCGGGCCCCTTCGACAATTTCCTGCAGCTCGATGCGCCCATCAATCCGGGCAATTCCGGCGGGCCGGTCTTCAACATGGACGGCCAGGTGATCGGGGTGAGTTCGGTCATCGTCTCGCCGACGGGCGCTTCGGTCGGCATCGGCTTCGCGATCCCGAGCGACGCGGTCAGCCGGATCGTCACCCAGCTTCTGGCCAAGGGCAGCATTGTGCGCGGTTGGCTCGGCGTCTCCGTGGAAGACCGCGGCAGCGGCGTGACCATCGCCGGGCTGGAACGCGGCGGGCCGGCGGCGCGGGCCGGCCTGCGCCCCGGCGACATGGTCGTGGCGGTCAATGGGGAGCATATCGACAGCGCTCGCGGCCTGGTGCGTGCCATCGCCGCGGTTCCACCGGGCGACAATGCCCGCGTGACGGTGCGCCGCCAGGGCCGCGAGATGGATTTTCCTGTGACCGTCGGCCGCCGGCCGACCGAACAGGCGGGGTGAAGGAGGGTAACGGGATGCGCATCCTGGTAGTGGAGGACGACAAGGACGTCGGGGACTTTGTCGTTCGCGGCCTGAAGGAGGCCGGCCACGTGGTCGAGCGCGTGGACAACGGCCGCGACGGGCTGTTCATGGCCGCGAGCGAGAATTTCGATGCCGTGCTGCTGGACCGCATGCTGCCCGGCGGCATCGACGGCCTGAAGATACTGGAGACGCTGCGCAGCCAGAAGAACTCCGTGCCCGTGCTGATCCTGTCCGCCCTCGCGGAGGTCGATGAGCGGGTGAAGGGCCTCAAGGCAGGCGGCGACGACTACCTGACGAAGCCGTTCGCCTTCGCGGAACTGCTGGCCCGCGTCGAGGCGCTGGCCCGTCGCGGCAAGGCCGAAGGACCGGTCACCAAGCTGGTTGTCGAGGACCTGGAACTCGACCTGCTGTCACGCCAGGTGAAGCGGGCGGGCCAGAAGGTCGACCTGCAGCCCCGGGAGTTCCGGCTGCTGGAATATCTCATGCGCCACGCCGGCCAGGTCGTTACCCGCACGATGCTGCTGGAGGGTGTTTGGGACTATCACTTCGACCCGCAGACCAATGTTATCGACGTGCACGTGTCGCGGCTGCGCCAGAAGGTCGACAAGCCGTTCCCGTCGCCGCTGATCCACACGGTTCGCAACGCCGGCTACATGCTGCGCGCCGAACCGGTCTGAGGATGCGCGGGGCCGGCCATGCTGGCCCAGACGCCGGGTCTGCGCCCGACGACCGGTCCGCGCTGTTTCCCGGCCGGGCTGCCGCCGTGCGCATCGCGGGCCGGGCCCTGACCGCGCGCCTTTCTTCGATCCGTGCCGAGGCGGTAGACCCGGACTCCGTGATGGTTCGGGCCTGTCGTGCGCGGAATTGGCGGGGCGGTGATGCGTCGGGCCGAGGGCCCATCGATTCCCGCGCAAAGGCGGGTGCATGACCCGCGGTAGCCTGTTCCATTCCGCGGGCGTCCGCTTCGCCTTCATCTACGCCCTGCTGCTTGCCGTCAGCGCCGCCGCCCTGGCGATGTTCCTGTGGTGGGCGACCGCGGGTCTCCTCGACCGCCAGACCGAAGCCGCCATCAACGCCGACGCCCTCGGCCTGTCGGAGCGCTGGCGGGACAGCGGCCTGCCGGGGCTGGTCGTCACCATTGAGGACCGGCTGGCGCAGGACGTGGACGACGATGCGATCTACCTGCTGGTGGACAGCGGCATGCGGCGCATCGCCGGCAACCTGGAACGCTGGCCGTCCGTGGTGGCGGAAGCCGGCCCCTGGTACGAGCTGCCGGTCAAGCGGGCGGGCGTTCGCTCGCTCGCGCATGTGCAGCGGTTCGACCTGCCCGGCGGGTTCCACCTGCTGGTCGGACGCGATGTGCAGGTGCGCGCGCAGCTCCGCACCCTGCTGACCGACGCGCTGCTGTGGGCATTGGTGATCGTCGGTGCGATGGCGACGGCGGGCGCCCTTGTGGTGCGCGGCCTGTTCCGACGAACGCTCGCCAATGTCTCCGCTACGGCCGGCGCCATCGCCGCGGGGGATTTCGCCCAGCGGGTGAAACTGTCCGGCCGGGGCGACGAATTCGATCAGCTTGCCGACGTCATCAACGACATGCTGGACCGCATCGGCCGTTTGATGGACGGCGTCCGCCAGGTATCCAACGCCATCGCGCACGATCTGCGCACGCCGATCACCCGCGCCCGCACGCGGCTCGAAGACGCCGCGCTGCACGCGGAAACGCCGGAAGCGCTGCGCACCGCGATCGAACGGGCCACCGCCGATCTGGACGGGATAGTCGCGGTGTTCCAGGCTTTGCTGCGTATCAGCGAGATAGAAGCCGGTGCGCGCCGGTCGTCGTTCGCCCGCCTGGATCTGGCACCGCTGCTGGCCGGTGTGGCGGAGCTTTATGGAGTCGTCGCGGAGGAGCGGGGCGTGACTATCGACGTGCAGGCGCCGACTCATCTGCCAGCCTACGGCGATGCCGCCCTGATCCAGCAGGCCATCGCCAACCTGACCGACAACGCCGTCAAGTTCTCGCCCGCGGGCGGTGTCGTACGGCTTGTCGCCGAACATGGCCCCAGAGGGGACCAGGTCGTCGGCACGCGGATCGTCGTCAGCGACCAGGGCCCGGGCATTCCGGCCGAAGAACGGGCCAAGGCCACCGAACGGTTCTACCGCGGTGAGGCTGCGCGCAGCACGCCTGGCTCCGGCCTCGGCCTCGCGTTGGTGCAGGCGGTGGCCCGCCTGCATGGCGGTGCGTTGCACCTGGAAGACGCCGAACCCGGGCTGCGCGCCGTTCTCGTGCTGCCGCCGTCGGATGAGACGGGTGGCTAACCCGCTTTTCATGCGCCCACCACTGCCGGGAGAGGGGTCTGGCGGCATGATGCCGCCGATGAATGCACGGAGACGTTATTGGCCGTCCCTGACGGGCGTGCTGCTGGTTGGCCTCGGCGGTGCCCTTGTGGGCGGGAATGTCGGCGCGCAGGCGCCCGCCGAAATTACCTCCGACACACCCGAATACTGCCTGCACCTGCTCGACCGGGTGAGCGCCCTGGTGAATGTCGCGCCGGCGCCGCCGCCCCAGGAAGTGACGGCCCTGTCCGCCGAGGGTCAGCGCATGTGCGATCATGGCCAGATCCGCGGCGGTATCATGCGGCTGCGGCACGCGCTTCTGCTGATGCAGCAACACGGCGCGAACGAGCCTTGAAGACAACCCGCCAATAGGGGTTATCTATCGCCGTAGTCCCGTGGTTTCTTGCTGTCCGCGGGACAACGTCCTCTAGAATACGGCCTGGGCAGCCCAACCTTTGGTGCCGGGAGGGCCATGTGGCCACATACGAACCGTGGAATGAAGAGCGTGCCAACGCGATCATCGGGCGCCACGTTGGCGGCGAAGGCGTAACCCTGCCTATTCTGCACGACTTGCAGGCGGTATTCGGCTGCGTCCCGCGCGAGGCGGTGCCGTTGGTCGCCGATGCGCTGAACCTGACTCGTGCGGAAGTGCATGGGATCGTTACCTTCTATCACGATTTCCGCGACCATCCGCCCGGACGCCACGTGCTGCGCCTGTGCCGAGCGGAGGCATGCCAATCGGTGGGAGGGGATGCGGTCGGCGCGGAAATGCGAAAGCGACTTGGTGTGGCATGGCATGAAACGACGGCGGACGGTGCCGTGACTCTGGAGCCGGTGTTCTGCCTCGGCCTCTGCGCCGTTGGCCCTTCCGCCATGCTTGACGGCCAGCCGCTGGGTCGCGTTGATCCGGCGCGGCTGCAGGCCGAACTGGACGCGCTGTCGTGACCCGCATCTTCGTGCCCAAGGACGCCGCCGCGCTGGCACTAGATGCCGACGCGATCGCGGCTGCGCTGGCGGATCACGCCACGGTCGTGCGCACCGGCTCACGCGGACTGTTCTGGCTTGAGCCGATGATTGAAGTGGAAACGCCGTCCGGCCGCATCGCCTATGGACCGGTCACCCGCGAGGCGGTTGCCGGGCTGCTGGCGGCCGGCTTGCTGGAAGGCGGCGCGCATCCGCTGCGGCTCGGCAAGCCCGAGGACATTCCGTTCCTGGCCCGCCAGACCAGGCTGGTTTTCGCGCGCTGCGGCATCGTCGATCCGTTGTCGCTGGACGACTACCGCGCCGCCGGCGGGCTCAAGGGCTTGGCACGGGCGCGGGAAATTGGGCCGGCGGCCACCATCGAAGCGGTGACCAGATCCGGCCTGCGCGGCCGCGGCGGCGCGGGATTCCCGACGGGGATCAAGTGGCAGACCACGGCGGCGGCCGAGGGCAGCCGGAAGTTCATCGTCTGCAACGCGGATGAGGGCGATTCCGGCACCTATGCGGACCGGATGCTGATGGAAGGCGACCCGTTCTCCCTGATCGAGGGCATGGCGATCGCCGGCTTCGCCACCGGTGCGTCTAAGGGTTATGTCTACTCGCGCTCGGAATACCCGCACGCCATCGCCACCTTCGATGCGGCGCTCGCCGTTGCCCGCCAGGCCGGCATCCTTGGCTCG
>DATNEJ010000247.1:0-10616 GCA_035606775.1 Acetobacteraceae bacterium
ATCACCGGCCCGCCGAATGTCGGCAAGTCATCGCTGGTCAATGCCCTGGCCGATCGCGACGTGGCGATCGTCTCACCCATCCCGGGCACCACACGGGATGCGCTGGAAGCCCGCGTCGTGCTGGGCGGCGTGCCGGTGACGTTGGTTGACACCGCTGGCCTGCGGGAAGCGGCGGACGTGATCGAGGCCGAGGGCATAAGGCGCGCACACGCCAGCGTGGAGAAGGCCGACATTGTCATCGCCATGGTAACGGCAGGCGATTCCGCGCCCGTCGACCCGCCCGATGACCGCCGCCTGCTGGTGGCCAACAAGGCAGACCTCGGCGGCACCGGCCCTGATGGCGCGATCCGCATCAGCGTCCTGACCGGCGAGGGAATGCCGCTGCTGCGCGACTGCCTCGCCGCGAAGGCCCGTGTGCTGACCGAAAGCCTCGGCCCGCCGCCGCTCACCCGCGCCCGTCATCGCGCGTCCTTGCAGGACGCACTGGAGCGGCTGACGGCGGCCGAACGGGCGACCCTCCCCGAGCTGCGCGGCGAAGACCTTCGCCTCGCGATGCGTGCGCTTGGCCGCATCACCGGTCAGGTCGGCGTGGAGGATATTCTCGATACGCTGTTCAGGCAGTTCTGCATCGGCAAATAGCCCCGGCGGACCGGGACGCGTTATCACGGAAACCGGAACGATCCCGGCTCAATCGCGGTCAGGTTGTCGGACACGCCAAAATGGCGTCTGGTGTCGGTCCGCGCGCCGGGGCGTGATCGCTTGAGGCGTCATCACCGGAGAGCGTGGATCACGCTCTCAAACAAAGATTGGAGCATGGTGGCTTCGTCTGCCAGAAGCGGTCATGCTTCCAGTCCGGGGCATTCGACCCGGCCCCGCTTAGCCGCTGTCGAGGGAGGAGCAACCGATGTCAGGAACCGCCTGGCAGCTCAGTGGCCAGTACATGGAAAGCTGCAACTGCGACTATCTGTGCCCCTGCATCTACACAAACCCGCAGGCGGAGGTCACGTTCGACCACTGCACCGCTGCCCTGATCTTCCGAATCGACAAGGGACATTCCGGCAGCACCAGCCTGGATGGATTGTGCTTCGCGCTGGTCATCCGCTCGGGTAAGGTGATGGCTGACGGCAACTGGATCTTCGCCGGGGTCGTCGATGCACGGGCGAACGATGAACAGCGCCAGGCGTTGTCCGCGATCGTCAGCGGCCAGGCCGGCGGCACGCCGGGCATGATCCGCGCCAATCTGGTCAGCGACTTTCGCGGCATCGAATTCAAGCCGATCGACTTCCGCATTGAAGGCCTGAAGCGCGTGGTGTCGATCCCGGATGTCCTGTCGTTCGAGATCGAGGGTGTGACTTCGCGCAACCGCGGCGGTGAGCCGTTCTACATCGACAATACCGCGCATCCCGCGAGCCGCAGGCTCGCCCTGGCACGGGCGAAGGAACTTCACGTTCAGGGGTTCGGGCTTGGTCTCGATATGGTCGGCAAGGGCAACAACGGTCATTTCGCGCCGTTCGCCTGGGCCGCCTGAATTTGCGTGCCGGCGGTGAATAACGCGTCGGCCAAGCCCCGTGCCGCCGCGCTGAACCGGCGCGCGCATGGCGTCATCCTGCTCGCGCTGCTGGCCATGACGGCAATCGCCTGGCTGTATCTGCTTACGGTGAGCAGGGGCATGTCCGACACGCGTATGGACGGCATGCCGGGTATGGCCATGCCCATGACCGTGGTCTGGACGCCCGCGACCTTCTCGCTGACCTTCGCCATGTGGTGGGTGATGATGGTCGGCATGATGGTGCCGAGCGCCGCGCCGATGATTCTGACTTTTGCCACGCTGAACAGAAGCAAGCGCGCGCGAGGCCAGAACTTTGTCCCTGTCTCCGTCTTCGTGTTCGGCTATCTGATTACGTGGGGCGCTTTCTCGGTTGCAGCTACCGTCGCACAGTCGGCGTTAAGCAGCATGGCTTTGCTTTCGCCGCTGTTGACCGCCACCAGTCCGATCCTTGGCGCCGTGCTCCTCATTGCCGCTGGTTTGTACCAGTTCACGCCGCTGAAGCAGGCTTGTCTGCGCAACTGCCGTTCGCCGTTCGCATTTGTCCTCAATCATCGGCGCGACGGATGGGGCGGCGCACTGCGGATGGGCCAGGAGCATGGCCTGATCTGCCTCGGCTGTTGCTGGGCGCTGATGGCATTGCTGTTCGTCGTCGGGGTGATGGACCTGCTCTGGATCGCCGGCATCGCGGTCTTCGTGTTCGCCGGGAAACTGCTGCCGGGCGGCATCTGGATCGGCAGAGCCGGTGGTGGCGTGATGCTCGCGCTGGGCGTGTTTCTGCTGACGCACGGGTGACGGCGGCCCGACCGCGCTTCGATCAACCAGCACTTCGACGGCTGAAATCGATCGGCGCGCGTGCTCTCCCAGGCGCCGCCCCTGATATTCATTGCTGTTGCGCGCAGTCGCCACACCGACGCTGCGCGCATACCGGTCAGCCCGCCGAGCCGGCCGGTATCAGCTCTTCCCGGCGTAGCTCTTCGCCATGCCCTCGGCTGGTTCCGCCTGCGGGCCGAAGGGCATGATCGGATAGCGCAGGCCCGCCTTCGACAGCCCGATCAGCCCGGTGACCGCGCGCTGCAGATCCTCCGGCGGACAGGCCATCAGCATCTCCTCATCTGTCACGCCGCCATAGCGCCGTTCCGCGAAGCAGGGGATCGACAGGCTGACCGTGCGCGTTTTCAGCGCGTGGCCCCAACTGTCGGCGCACGCGCTCTCCCCGGTGATGCTGAAATCATAGCGCTGGTAGTTGCGCCATTGCAGGCCGTTGATGAACAGGATCATCTGCGCCGGGTTGCCATAGAACAGACACACATCGGGCGGATCAAGCCGAGCAGTGCGCAGCGGCGAAATCGCCAGCCCGTTATAGCGTCCGGGTGGCACGCGCGACATGCCCGCCTGGTGCGCCGCCGCGGCTTCCCGATTCTCGAACCACACGCCCTCCATCTTGCGGCCCGACGTGTAGACCTCCCCCGGCGCATCCAGCCCGATCACGCTGCTGCAACTGGAGAACGCCGGCACGTTCTGCGTGGTGATGCCCAGGGTGAAGCCGGCCATGCGGGACTGGGTGACCAACTGGCAGGTGGAGAACGTCTTGCCCTTGGGCGGCCGGCGCAGGCCCGGCACCGCTTCCATCGCGGCCACGTCCTCGAACAGCTTCATACCGATCGGAAACGTCCGCAGACGCAGCAGTTGATTGAGCTGTTCGGCTAGTTCCGCGATCGTCTTGCCGTCGAGTTTGGGCGTTTCGGTCGTCGTCGGTGCGTCGTTCATGCGGCTCTCTCCCTCACGCATGGCTGGATCGCCATCGCCGGCTGCTTCCAGGCACCGGGGCATCGTGCCACTACTCCGCGCCGACGCGAAGCGGGAGGAAGACGGCGCATGCATCCGATCTGCCACAGGCCGACGGCCAGAGCCGGGTGAGCGTGTCCGACGACCCGGAAATCCCCGACCGCACGAACCTGTTCCGTACCATTGTCCCGCCGATCATCCTGCCGGTGTTCCTGGCGGCGGCTGACGGCACGGTGGTCGCTACCGCGCTGCCTGCGATCGCCGCGACGTTCGGAGAGGTGGAGCGGCTGTCCTGGGTGGTCGTTGCGAACCTGATCGCCAGCACGGTCGCGGCGCCCGCCTATGGCCGGCTGGCCGACCTGTTCGGCCGGCGGGAGGTGATGATCGCGGCGCTGGTGGTGTTCATGCTCGCCGCCTGCCTATGTGCGGCAGCGCCAACCTTCAACATCCTGCTCGTCGCGCGGGTGATCCAGGGGCTTGGGGCCGGCGGCCTGATGACCCTGGCGCAGGCGCTGCTGGGCGAGCACGTGCCGCCCCGCCGGCGCGGCAGCTATCAGGGCTATCTGTCCGCCAACATCGTCGCGGGCTCGACCTTGGGTCCAGTAGCCGGCGGCTTCCTGACGGAGCTGTGGGGCTGGCAATCGGTGTTCCTCTGCTACCTGCCATTGGGAGCGATCGCCATCCTGCTGGTCACGCGCCTGCCTGCCGGCATCCGCGGCAGCCGTCGTGCCGGATTCGACGCGCCCGGCATGGTGCTGCTGACCACTTTCATCGTGCCGCTGCTGCTGGCCGTGTCGCAGTTGCAGCGGCTGAACGCTGGAACCGTGCCGCGCTTCGGCTTTCTGCTGGCGCTGGCGGGCGCGGGTCTGGCCGCCTTGCTGTGGCAGCAGCGGCGCGCGGCGTCGCCCCTGCTGGCATTGCCGCTTCTGCGCCTGCCGGCGTTCTGGCGCGCGGACGTGATGGGCGCCTGCTCCGGCGCGTCGCTGACTGCGATGACCACCTTCCTGCCGCTGTATTTTCAGATCGTCGCCGGGGCGACGCCGGCGGAATCGGGGCTGCTGCTGATTCCGTTGACCGGCGCGGTCAGTTCCGGCTCCGTGCTGACCGGCTGGCTGATCTCGCGCAGCGGGCGCACAGCGATCTTTCCGGCGGTCGGCCTGGCGATTACCGCCGCCACCCTGATCGCGCTGGCCATCTGGGCACCGAGGCTCGACCGTGTGGCACTGGCCTGGGTGCTCGCCCTGGGCGGGGTCTGCCAGGGTTCGGCGATGATCACCGCGCAGATCACCGTCCAGGCCGTCAGCGGGGTCCGCAACCTGGGCGCGGCCGCGGCCTCGGTCCAGCTTTCCCGCTCGCTCGGCTCCGCGTTCGGCGCGGCGGTCGCGGGCGCGGTGCTGTTCGGCGTGCTGTCGCTGACGGACCCGGTTGCGGCTCACCTGTTCTTCGACATGGTGCGACGGGGTGCCGGCGTGCTGACGGCGTTGCCGCCGGCGCAGCAGGCGCTGATCCAGTCGGAGATTGCCGACGCGTTCCGCGGCGTGTTCCTGACCGTCGCCTGCTTCTCGTGCATCATCGTGGTGATGGCATCGACGACGCCATCACGACGTTTATAGAAAGTGATCGTCGCAGGCAGCATCGCCGGAAACGTGCCCAAACAAAGACGCAGCTCCGGCATCGCCCGCTCGGCGCAATCCGGCACCGAACTACGACAGCGACTTCAGTTCCTTGGCGATCTCCGCGGCGAGTTCGGGATTGGCGCGGCGAATTTGTGCGGCGCGCAACGTCGCACCCGGATGCGTGGAACCGTGCATCTCCCAGGCCTCAAGAAACAATAGATCGGCTTTGGTGAGTGCGTCGCGCGCTCCCCGCAGGGCGCGTTGAATGGCCCGCGTGTAGGGCGGGCCGGACGGTGCGGCAGTGGCGTGCATTGGCGCTCCCTCTGGTCACTCGATCGCGCGGCGAAGTCGTGGGCAGAAACCCGATCGGCAGGCGGCGCCACTCACACGTAGGAGCGGCCGATCGGTTTCACCAGCCTGCCGGAGTGACAAGCTGGTGAATAAATTTTCGTAGTATTTTCAATAGCGGTACAGATCGTGCTTAAACGGCCCATTAGCTCCGACGCCGATATAGTCGGCCTGCTTGGGCGACAGCTTCGTCAATGTCGCGCCGACCTTCGCCAGGTGCAGCGCGGCCACTTTTTCATCGAGCTGCTTCGGCAACGTATAGACCTGCCGCTGATACTTGCCGGCGGGTGCATGGAACAGCTCGATCTGCGCCAGAACCTGGTTGCTGAAACTCGCGCTCATGACGAAACTCGGGTGGCCGGTGGCGTTGCCCAGGTTGACCAGCCTGCCTTCGGACAACACGATCAGTCGCTTGCCGTCGGGGAAGACGACTTCATCCACCTGCGGCTTCACGTTCTCCCACTTGTAGTTGCGCAGCGCATCGATCTGAATCTCGGAATCGAAATGCCCGATATTGCAGACGATGGCGCGGTGCTTCATCGCCCTCATGTGGTCGAGCGTGATCACGTCCACATTGCCGGTGGCGGTGACGAAGATGTCGCCGATCGGCGCGGCATCGTTCATGGTGACGACCTGATAGCCCTCCATGGCGGCCTGCAAGGCGCAAATCGGATCCACTTCCGTGACCATCACGCGGCACCCGGCGTTGCGCAGCGACGCGGCGGAGCCTTTGCCCACGTCACCGAAGCCGTTCACCACCGCGACCTTGCCCGCCATCATCACGTCCGTGCCGCGGCGGATGCCGTCCACCAGCGACTCGCGGCAGCCGTACAGATTGTCGAATTTCGACTTGGTGACGCTGTCGTTGACGTTGATTGCCGGCGTCAGCAGCTTGCCGTCGCGCGCCATATCGCGAAGCCGGTGCACGCCGGTGGTGGTCTCTTCCGAGATGCCGCGCACATCGGCCAGCATCGCCGGATATTTCTGGTGCATCAGCAGGGTCAGGTCGCCGCCGTCGTCCAGGATCATGTTCGGTGTCCAGGATTCACCAGTCCCTTGGGCTGGCCCGCGCACCGTCTGCTCGATGCACCACCAGAACTCCTCCTCGTTCATGCCTTTCCAGGCAAAGACCGGGACGCCCTTGGCCGCGACGCCGGCGGCGGCATGGTCCTGGGTGGAGAAGATGTTGCAGGACGACCAGCGGACCGTGGCGCCCAGGGCGAGCAGGGTTTCGATCAGCACGGCGGTCTGGATGGTCATGTGCAGGCAGCCGGCGATACGGGCGCCTGCCAGCGGCTTGGCGGCGCCAAACTCCTCCCGGATCGCCATCAGGCCGGGCATTTCGTCCTCGGCCATGCTGATTTCCTTACGGCCCCACTCGGCCAGGGAGATGTCCTTCACCTTGTAGTCGTGGGTTGTCGCCGCGGCCATGAGATGCGCTCCTGAAGGGGTTTCCGATATATAAACATATCTGCATGTGCGCAATCCCGGCAGTGGGTGGTGCTGGATTCCCGCGCCGAGAAGACCCTGTTGGCCCGAGGATTCGTAGCCCACGGCTCCGGAGGGGCAGGCGGTGACGCCGCTACTCTGTGCGACGCACAGCCCGCAGACGCTGCTGCCTCGCGCAGGCAACGAAGCGGTCGCGGATCGTCCGGAACAGGCCGAAGGGAAGCAATCCGATGTCGAAGCGGCCGGACGATGTCGGCGGGGCAGGCCGGAGGTCGGGTCCTGGCCAGACAAAGCGATTCAACTCACTGACAATGACCCAGGAACGTCCGTCGTCGAGGTCAAGACGCCGTTTGACCGCTGCGGGCAACTCGACTCCATCGTCGGGGTTCCGCGGCTGGCTGTGCGTGATCGGCAGCACGCTGACAATGGTTTCGCCGGCCTCGGTGTGCGTGCTCAGGATGATGGCGCAAGGACGGTCCTTAACGCCTTCTTCACGTCCCTGCAGGGAATCGGCGTGCCAGAGATAGGCGTACCGGATAACCAGGCCCGGCTCCGGCGTGGGCAGGGGCACGTGCTACGTGGGTTCGTCGTCGAGGTGCCGATGGCGCTGGTCCATCTCGGTCCTGGCAATCAGGTCGATCTCTTTGTCCGTCAGATCGCCCGCGAGAAGCACTTCCCGGGAGCGCCGCCGCAGCCTGTGATACTCCTCACTCGACAGCACGACGAGCCGTTCCCGGCCGTTGCGGGTAATGGCGACGGGACGCACGAGAGCCTCATCCTGATAGCGCCCGAAGTGCCGCTGGAATTCCGCCGCTGAGACAGTGATCATGTTCCCGGAGTACCTGATTTACAGATGTTACGTATAATACAGGTCCCCGCTTTCAAGGCCACCCGGAAACGAAAGTCGTGCCCCGCAATTACTGCAGATCGCCCCGTCCGGGCCAGGTTTCTGCGGTCGGCCCTTTGCTTGATTCTGCCATACGTCGGATATACATGTCCTCCGACGTATATCCCTCCCAACGTGCACCCTTGGGGAGTATCCACGTGCAGGTCGCGAAGTGGGGCAACAGCCTTGCCGTCCGTCTTCCCGCCGCCGTTGTCGAAGCGCTTGCGCTGAAGGAAGGCGACGAGATTGAAATCCACATTGCCGATGCGCGCGCATTCGCCGTGGCGCGGAAGCCTGGCCGCGCGGAGCTGTTGCAGCGCCTTCGCGCGTTCCGCGGACGGCTCCCCGCGGATTTCAAGTTCGACCGCGACGAGGCAAATATCCGGTAGCTTCTTCGACACGAACGTCCTGCTGTATCTCGCATCGAATGATCCGGCGAAGGCGGACCGGGTCGAACAACTCATCGAAGCGGGTGGGTCGATCAGCGTGCAGGAGCTGAACGAAATCGCCCACGTCGCCCGTCGGAAAATCAGCCTGTCGTGGACCGAGGTCCACACCTTTCTGTCCGCGATCCGTGCCCTGCTCGCTGTCCAGCCCGTCACCATCGCCGTTCACGACACCGCCCTTGCACTGGCAGAGCGTCACGGGTTTTCGATTTACCACGCCCTGATCGTCGCCGCCGCGCTTCATGCGGGATGCGATACGCTTTGGTCGGAGGACATGCAGCACGGGATGCTGATCGAGAGCACGCTTCGTATCGTGAACCCGTTTCGCGGCGCGTAAGCCGCGCTCCCCCGAGGTCAAAGCAGATCGCGCACCGCCTGAACCACGGAATCCGGCGCTTCATGCGGCAGGAAATGGCCGGCGACGGGGATCACCCGCCGCTCGTACCGGCCGGTGAAGAAGCGCGCATGCCCGACTGACTGCGCCGCCGGGCCGACCCCATCGGCCGCGCCATGCAGCACGATCGTCGGCACTGTGATCGGCGGCTGCGCGGCCAGTTGCTGCTCGATCGCCTCCAGCACCGGATCGCCGGGGGCGTTCCGGTGCCTGTGGCGATAGGACTGGATCACCACTTCGACGAAGTCGGGATTGTCGAAGCTCGCGGCCGTCGCCTCGAAAGTTCTGTCGTCGAACGTCCAGTTGGGCGACCAGAGCCGCCACAGCAGCTTGCACAGCGGGCGACGATTTGCCGCAAGGCCAGCGTGCCCGCGCTCCGTGTTGAAATACCACTGGTACCAGTAGGCATATTCCTGTTCCGCCGATGCAGGCTGCAGCGCGGCGCCGATGTTCTGGATGTTATAGCCCGTGATGCTGACCAGGCCGTGCACGCGCGCCGGCCACAGCGCGGCGACGATGCAGGCCGCCCGCCCGCCCCAGTCATAGCCGCCCAGGACAGCGCGCTCGATCCCCAGCGCATCCATGAAATCCCGCAAATCCGCGCCCAGCGCCGCCTGCTGGCCGGAGCGCGGCGTGGCCGCATCGAGAAACCGCGTCGGCCCGTAGCCGCGAAGATACGGCACAAGAACGCGGCAGCCCGACTCGGCCAAGGGGGCAAGCGTGGCGTCATAGGCACGCGGGTCGTCGGGGAACCCGTGCAGAAGGATCACCGGCCGGCCATCGGCCGGGCCGGTTTCCTCATAGGCGATCTCCAGGACCGGCGTGCGGACGGTCCGGTACCCCGCCATCGTCAGTACGCCAGGAAGCCGCCATCCACCGGCAGAGTCACGCCGGTGACATAGCGCGCCAGATCGGACGCCAGGAACACCGCCGGACCGCCGATATCTGCCGGCTCGCCGATCCGGCCGAGCGGAATACGGCCGGTGAAGTTGTTCATGTAGTCCTGGTTCTGCCGCGCATCGGCGTTCAGCGGCGTGGCGATCATGCCGGGGCCGATCGCGTTCACACGAATGCCCAGCGGCGAGAGCTCGATGGCCAGCGCCTTCGTCAGCGCACGCACACCGCCCTTCGACGTGGTATAGGCGGCGGAATTCGGCAGCGCAACGAAACTCTGGATCGATCCGATGTTGATGACCGCGCCCTTGGTCTCCTTCAGCGGCTCAAGGAACGCGGTGACCATGTTGTACGGTCCGTCGAGGTTGACCGCCATGGTCGCATCCCAGTCGGCACGCGTGTTCTGCGCGTCCACCTTACCGCGGCGGATGACGCCGGCATTGTTCACCAGCACAGAGACTGCCCCCACATCCCGCCGGATCGTGGCGGCGAGCGAATCGCAGGCAGCCCGGTCCGCGACATTGAGTGTATAAGCTTCGGCGCCGTGGCCGATCGACGCGGCGACCCGCGCGACAGCCTCGCCTTTGATGTCGGCGAGAAGCACGCGCGCGCCGGCGTCGGCCATCGCTCGCGCGATCCCTTCGCCGATTCCCGATCCGGCGCCGGTTACCAGCGCCAGCCTTCCGTCAAGCAATCCCGCCATGGTCAGCGCACCATGTTATTGGTGACGGCCCCGCCGGTCGCGGTGCGTCCGCCATCAACGACGTATTGCGCACCGGTGATGTTCGACGCGAGATCGGAACAGAGGAACTGCACCACGTTCGCCACTTCCTCCGCCGTGCCGTAGCGGCCGATCGGAATGTTCGACTGGTAGCGCGTGCCGACGCTGGTCGGATCGTCGGGATTCAGCATCGATTCCAGCGAATGGATCATCCGCGTGTCGATCGGTCCCGGGCACACCGCATTGACGCGCACGCCGGCGCGCGCGACCTCACCGGCCGCCGTCTTCGTCAGCCCGATCACCGCGTGCTTGGATGCGACATAGGCCGGCATCCCGGGAGAGGCGACGAGCCCGGCGACCGAGGCGGTGTTCACGACCGCGCCGCGCCCCTGCTTGATCATCACCGGCAGCACGTGGCGCAATCCCAGGAACACGCCCTTGACGTTGATCGCCATCACGCGATCGAACATCTCCTCGTCATAACTGGCGGTCGGCGCTACGCTGCCTTCGATTCCGGCATTGTTGTAG
>DATNEJ010000256.1:0-21010 GCA_035606775.1 Acetobacteraceae bacterium
GTCCACATCGCGCCAGGCCACGGCGAGGACGACTTCGTGCTCGGCCGCGCCAGCGGTTTGGATATCCCGGAGACGGTAGGAGATGACGGCACCTTCAATCCCTGGGTGCCGCTGTTTGCCGGGGTCCATGTCTACAAAGCAGCCGATCCCGTTTGCACCGCGCTGCTCGCCAACGGGGCGCTTCTGGCACGCGGGACGATCACTCACTCGTATCCACACTCGTGGCGGTCCAAGGCACCGCTGATCTTCCGCGCCACGCCCCAATGGTTCATCCGGATGGACGGCCCTGAACGCATTCGGGAAAAGGCGCTACGCGCCATCGACGCCACGACCTTTGTGCCTGACCAGGGTCGCAATCGCATCGGGTCGATGATCGCCGCCAGACCAGACTGGTGCGTCAGCCGCCAGCGAGCCTGGGGCGTCCCGATCACGGTATTCGTCGAGAAACGGAGCGGAGAGCCCCTGCGTGACGAAACCGTTGTTGACCGGATCGTGGAAGCATTCAAAGCCGAAGGCGCGGATGCCTGGTACTCGTCTCCCGCCTCCCGTTTCCTCGGTCCTGGGCGAAATCCCGACGACTACGAACAGGTGATGGACATCGTCGATGTGTGGTTCGAGTCGGGATCGACGCATGCCTTCGTTCTGGAGGACCGTGGCCTTCCCTGGCCGGCAGACCTCTACCTCGAAGGCTCGGACCAGCACCGCGGATGGTTTCACTCATCGCTGCTGGAGTCCGTGGGAACGCGTGGCGTTGCGCCGTTCAAGGCAGTGCTGACCCACGGCTTCGTGATGGATGAGCGCGGGCGCAAAATGTCCAAGTCGCTGGGCAACGTCACCGCCCCCGAGGAGGTAGCGTCTAAACTCGGCGCAGACATTCTGCGTCTATGGGTGATGTCATCCGACACCAGCGAGGACCTGCGGATCGGCCCGGAGATCCTCAAGCAGCAGGCAGAACTCTATCGCCGCCTCCGCAATACGTTGCGCTGGGTCTTGGGTAGTCTGGCAGGGTTCACCGACCAGGAACGCATCGCCGAATCGGACATGCCCGAACTCGAGCGGTGGGTGCTGCATCGCCTCACGCAAATCGACGGCAAGTTTCGGGCCGCCGTCGAGTCCTACGACTGGACGGGTGTGTATCCCGATCTGCACAATTTCTGTGCGACAGACCTGTCAGCCTTCTATTTCGACATCCGCAAGGACACGATCTACTGCGACAGGCCGGATAGCTTGCGTCGTCGCGCCGCGCGCACTGTGCTGGATCACCTGCATCGCTGCCTGTGCACCTGGCTGGCACCGGTCCTGTGCTTCACCGCGGAAGAGGCTTGGGGCGCACGGTTCGGCGATGACAACAGCGTCCATCTGCAGTTGTTTCCCGATCTGCCTGCCACATGGCAGGACGATGCGTTGGCGGCGAAATGGGATCGCATCCGCGCTATCCGGCGCCGCATCACCGTGCCGATCGAGGAGGCGCGTCGCGGCGGCAGCCTGGGCGCATCATTGCAGGCCCAGGTGACACTGCCGCTTACGCCCGACGAAACCGGCCTGCTCGATACCGCGGAATGGGCTGAGATCGCGATTGTTTCCGCCGTCAGTCCAACGTCAGGCACAGGCGACGAGTTGGCGATGATTGCCAGCGCACCTGGTGAAAAGTGTGTCCGCTGCTGGCGGGTCCTCCAAGAAGTCGGCACGGTCCCCGCCCATCCCCTGCTGTGCCTCCGGTGTGCGGATGCTGTGGAATCGGGCTTGGTTTGCCGGCCGGCTGCATGACGCGGAGTCGAGTGATCACGCTTGGGGTCGCTGTCGCGGCCATTGTGCTGGGATTGGACCAGTCGACCAAGTGGTGGGTGTTGAATGTGCTTGATCTGCCGGACCTCCGGCAGGTTGCGCTGCTGCCCGGACTGAGCCTGACGATGGTCTGGAACCAGGGGGTGACGTTCGGCCTGCTGAATGGGTTTGGCCCCTGGGGACGTGGCGTGCTGGCCGCTGTGGCGCTCGCCGTTGTCGCCGCCCTCGGGTTGTGGCTGCGGCGCGTGGAAAATCCGTTCGTGGCAGCCGCCATTGGTGCAATCGCTGGCGGTGCGGTCGGCAATGTGATTGATCGGATCAGGTTTGGGGCCGTGGTTGATTTCATCCACGCTCACGTCATGACGCCATGGGGGGAGCTCTCCTGGTACGTTTTCAATCTGGCCGATGCAGCGATCGTCTGTGGGGTAGTGGCACTCGTGGTGGACAGCGTGTGGCCACGACGAGTGGGTATTGCGAGCCGCTGATCTGGCGGAGCCCGCTGGATTTAACGGTGCAATAACAGCGATATTACAAGTTCGTTGCGATTCGCGCCTTCCGCCTGGCGTCACCATTTCGCATGGCGCGTGCAGGCCCATCGTCCCGGAGCAGTAATAGAGCAGCCTTTTGGCTCGCCTCGGTGGGAACCAGTGTCATTTGCCTGGTTTCCCTGCTGGCAATCTGGCTCACCTGGGACCTTCGTGCCGAGATGCACGGGGAGGCGGGCTGGTACGAGCAGGAAATGACCGACTGCGCCGCCGTGCTCGTTGAGCATGCCATCGCCTCTGGCGACCTAGTCCTGCGAGAGATTCTGCGACGGCTTGGACCGCCAAACGCAGCCATCATGCTGCCGTCGAATCGGTCTGATGCCCTGCTCCATGACGCGATAGCGACCGGGGTATTCCGCACGATTGCGGTAACCGACGCCTCCGGCCAGATTATCGATGCGTCGGATCCCGGTATGATCGGCAGGATTCGCTTGGCAGATCGTGAATTTTTTGCTGCACATCGTACTCGGCCAAGCAGTGATCTTGTTATTTCCGGCCCGTTTCGTGGAATCGCGAGTGATCGCACAGTCATCGTCCTGAGCCATCGGCGAGAGACACCGAACGGTAAATTTGCCGGGATCGTGATCGGATCCATCGAGGTAGCCGCGATTCAGGACAAGCTTCGCAAGCTAATCCTCACAAACCAGATTGGTTCCTTTCCACCTGATAGCGATCCCGTTGAAATCACCTTAATTCCGCTCACTGACGCCGTGCGACACGCAGATCAGGGCCCGGTGGCGGTTAGCCAGTTTTCCGATGCTGCCCCGCTACAGGTGGGTAGCTCATGGTGGAACGAGGGCGTCGTGCATCATGCAGCATTGCGCGGTTCATCCGGCACCCTCACAGCGCATCCGTCACCCGATGGCCGTACCCGCGTCCTCACATTGCGCAAGATTGAGCACGCGCCCCTGGCTTTGTCGGTAGCCTTCGCGACCGAGAAATTCGATTGGCCCTGGGGTCGCAAGATCTGGATCGCTGGGGTCACCGGAGCGACCGCCGACGTTGGTGCTATCCTGCTGTGCTTTGGCATTCGCCGCGAATTGCGGAGACGAAGGGAAACGGAGCGAGCCGCCTCGGTGTCAGAGCAGTGGTTCAACCTTAAGATCGAAAGCCTCGGCGATCACGCACTCTTCTCTCTCGACATAGACGGTCGGGTTAGAAGCTGGAACAAAGGCGCGATGAACCTGCTCCTCTACCGTGCAGAGGAAATCCTCGACCGTCCGCTCGATACCCTGTTCCCGACAATCGGGGCCGCCTTTAATGAAACTCTGCGCGTCGCGCGGTATCTAGGCCGATCCAGCGAGCAGACCATCTGCCGGAAGAAGGATGGCTCCCAGTTCACTGTGATCCTGACGATCGTCGCGGTCGAGCCATTGGGCGACAGCGTCATGTACGTGATTGCCATTCAGGATGTGAGCGAGCGTATCGGGCTCGAAGCCCGCATACGGCGCATGGAACGCATGGACGTGATCGGCCAACTTGCGGTCGGTGCGACTCACGATTTCAACAACCTGCTTCAGGCACAGATCGGCAGCCTGGAGATACTGATGGACGGGGCCAGCCGGGGAACCCTCGCGCATGAGCTTGCCGAGACAGCCCTGAACGCTGCCCGGCAGGCGACTCGGCTTACCGATCAGATCCTGGGTTTTTCGAGAAATCCGGCTCTCCACCCGAGCGTTGTCTCCCTGCCACATCTGATGCATCAGCTGACATCACTGACCCGGCCCATCATTGGCAGCAACATCCGGCTTTCGTGCGCAAGCGAGGCGGGCTTGCAGGCCATCTTCGTGGATGAACCCAGGCTACAGACGGCACTGCTGAATCTGCTGCTCAACGCGCGGGACGCAATCGCCGGCGCCGGGACGATTACGTTGGAGACCGGGGTGGGCAGGATCGATGTGACTACACCCGGACATATTCTGCGTGACGGCGCTTATGCCGTTGTATCGGTGGAGGACAGCGGATGCGGAATGGACGAGGCGACCCTGCACCAGGCGTTCGAGCCATATTTCACGACCAAGGGCGCCGGCGGTTCCGGTCTCGGTCTCTCAATGGTGCAAAATTTCGTCCACCAATCGGGCGGTGAGATCCACATTCGTAGCGTCCAAGGGGTCGGGACTCGTGTGGAGCTGTATCTGCCGTTCTTGGAATCCGCGGCTCCGCCCTTCCCCCTACCGTCCGAGCAAGGTCGCCTAGCCTGCGCGGTCCACTGATTTGCCGGTTCGGTTGGGATACCCCACCGCTATACCCGACTTCCGAAGGAAGCCGGGTGAGTCTTGGTTTGGCGCGCAGCCGCGAACCTGACCCCCTGGGGAACCCTGCGCGCGGCATACCCGTAATCCTACGGATTCCGGGTATGCCAGCCATATCTGCGAATCCCAGTGATCGCCCGCCCACGCGGGTCGACCGGAACCGGGCTCAGGCGA
Organism: Acetobacteraceae bacterium; assembly: GCA_035606775.1. Taxonomy (GTDB): domain Bacteria; phylum Pseudomonadota; class Alphaproteobacteria; order Acetobacterales; family Acetobacteraceae; genus Rhodopila. The sequence continues at coordinate 4,757 of DATNEJ010000256.1, forward strand.
TAACTGGGGCTGACAATACGGGATTGCTGGACCGCCGCCGCTTGCGGGGGTAGTGGAGCCGCATCATGTCCCGCCTTGCCACACTGACGCGCTCGACCTCGGAAACCGATATCAGCCTTTCCCTGGACCTGGATGGAACGGGAAAGAGTGAGATCGCCACGGGGATCGGCTTTCTGGATCACATGCTGACTGCCCTGGCGCGCCACGGGCTGTTCGATCTGACGATCAGGGCGAAGGGCGATCTTCATATCGACTTCCATCACACCACGGAGGACGTCGGCATCGTCCTCGGGACCGCCATAGCCCAGGCCCTGGGTGACAAGCGTGGTGTGCGACGATTCGGCCATGCCATGGTACCAATGGACGAGGCACTGGTGGACGCCGCCATCGACCTGTCTGGGCGCCCGTTCCTCGCTTGGAATGTGACGTTCGAGCGGCCGAAGATCGGTAAGATGGATACGGAATTATTCGAGGAATTCTTCCGGGCACTGGCCTTCAACGCAATGATCACATTGCACCTGACCCGACGCAGTGGTCACAATGCGCATCATGTCGCGGAAGCGTGCTTCAAGGCGGCGGCGCGGGCGCTGCGAGCGGCGGTTGAGATGGACCCGCGGGCAGGCGACACCATACCGTCGACCAAGGGATCGCTGTGAAATACTACACCGCGCATGTTCGTCCGACCGGCGAGCCCGTTCTGGTGCGAGAGGGGTTTTCGTGGGGCGCGCTGTTGCTTGGACCTCTGTGGCTGATCGGCCACCGTAGTTGGATCTCAGCCGCACTCAGTCTCGCCGCATTCATTCTGATCTGGGTTCTGACAAGCAGCGAGATTGCCTGGGTGTTGTCCTGTGCACTCGCTCTGCTGCTTGGTCTGTCCGGCCACGATCTTCGCCGATGGTCGATGGAGCACGGAGGTTACCTCCTGATCCAGGTCCTGGCGGCACGTTCCGAACCGGCTGCACTGGCCCGGCTGCTGGCGAGCCGACCCGATTTGTCAGCCCGTTTCATGCCGCCAGAGGCCGCACGATGAAGGTTGCGGTGGTGGACTACGGCAGTGGCAATCTTGCATCTGCCTCCCGCGCGCTGGCATTGGCTGCTGAGCGAGGCGGGTTACGAGCCGAGATCATGGTAACAGCGAACCCCGCGGTCGTTAGTGAAGCTGACCGGATTGTCCTGCCAGGTCAGGGTGCCTTCGCGGATTGCGCGCAAGGCTTGGCCGCTGTGGCGGGCATGCGTGAGGCGATCGAGTCAGGCACCGCAGCGGGCGCGCCGTTCCTGGGCATCTGCGTCGGCATGCAACTTATGGCGCAGCGCGGGCTCGAGCATGCCGTCACGCCAGGCTTCGGCTGGATCAAGGGCGACATCGCGGAGATGCAGGCCCCGGCACTGCGGCTGCCGCAAATGGGTTGGAACGCGCTAAGCTTCACGCCAAGTGTCCATCCCTTGCTGGACGGATTGGTACCTGGCGATCATGTCTACTTCGTCCACAGCTACGCGCTGGTCAATGGCGATCCGACGGAAACGATTGCCACCACTGACTATGGTGGACCGGTACCCGCCTTCGTCGTCAGCGGGAACCGCGCCGGGACTCAATTCCATGTCGAGAAAAGCCAGGATATTGGCATCCGCATCCTGACAAACTTCCTGCGCTGGAAGACGTGAGCAATGGATCAGACGACCGAGCAGAATTCCGAAGCAGAGATTTTCGTCGAGCGGATAACAGAGTTCACCGACGACGACCTGCATGCGCTGTGCGAGGCGACTGATGCCGCGATCATTGACGGCGGCGGCTTCGGGTGGGTGAACCCACCGGGCCGGCGTGCCCTCGAAACCTATTTTCGCGGCGTGCTGCTGGTGCCGGAACGGGAACTGTTTGTCGCGCGCCTGAATGGCGGCATCGTTGGTTCGGCGCATTTGGTCCGACCGCCACGCAACAACGAGGCGCAGGCATTCGCTGCCCATCTCATGCACTCATTTATAGCACCCTACGCCCGCGGCCATGGCCTCGCCCACCGGCTGACCGAAGGCGTCGAGGATCGGGCGCGAGAACTCGGCTACCATGTACTGAACCTGGACGTCCGGGAGACCCAGGAAGCGGCGATCCGGCTATACGAATCGATGGGGTACGCGCGCTGGGGCGTCCATCCCGACTATGCGCTTGTGCGCGGCAAGGTGGTTCGTGGCTTCTACTATTATAAGCGGCTGCGCCCACGGAAGGGTTCCGCCAGCGAATGACCGCCCTGACCATCTACCCCGCGATCGACCTGAAGGACGGACAATGCGTCCGGCTGAAGCGTGGCGCAATGGACCAGGCAACGGTCTACGCCACGGATCCTGCCGCGCAGGCGCGAAGCTGGGAGGATGCAGGTTTCGCCTGGTTGCATGTCGTCGATCTGAACGGGGCGTTTGCCGGACGCCCGGTGAACGCTGATGCAGTCAGGGCAATACTGGCTGCGGTCACCCTTCCGGTTCAGCTTGGCGGTGGCATACGCGACATGGCCGGCATCGACGCTTGGCTCGAAGCCGGTGTGCGCCGAGTGATTCTTGGCAGTGCGGCCGCCAGAAATCCGCCGCTCGTCCTGGAGGCTTGCCGAACCTTTCCCGGTCAGATCGCTGTCGGCATCGATGCGCGGGACGGTTTCGTTGCGACGGACGGCTGGGCGAAGACCTCGTCGCTCCCGGCAACGGAGCTTGGCCTGAAGTTCGAGGATGCCGGCGTGACAACCATCATCTACACCGATATTGGTCGGGATGGCATGCTGACGGGCCTGAACGTCGAGCAGACCGTCGGCTTCGCCGCTCGCCTGACGACACCGGTGATCGCGTCCGGTGGCGTCGGCAGCCTGGACGATCTGGAAACCCTGTGGCGGGCAGCGAGCGGCACTCGAATCGAGGGGGTCATAGTCGGGCGCGCGCTGTATGATGGCCGGGTCGCTCCGGGCGCAGCATTGTCGCTGTTTTCCGGCTGACTGATCTTTCATGCGGATAAGAAGACGACTGATCCGTAGTTTCTAGTAGATAAGGCCAGGGTGACTGTGCATATGTGCTTGCAACGCTCACGCCCTGGCAGTCTAAGACCCGCCCGCCATGCTGAAGCTTCGTGTCATCCCGTGCCTGGACGTCAAGGACGGCCGCGTCGTCAAGGGTGTGAATTTCGTCTCCTTGCGAGACGCTGGAGACCCTGTCGAGCAGGCTGCCATCTATGACGCGGCGGGGGCCGACGAACTGACGTTCTTGGATATTACCGCCAGTCACGAGAACCGCGACACGATTCTGGATGTGGTTTCGCGAACCGCAGCCCGAGTCTTTCTGCCCCTTACGGTCGGAGGAGGCATCCGGTCGACGGAGGATATGCGTCGGCTGCTACTTGCCGGCACCGACAAGTGCAGCATCAACTCGGCGGCGGTTGCCCGCCCCGATCTCGTGCACGAAGCGGCGACAAAATTCGGCAGTCAGTGCGTCGTCGTGGCGGTGGACGCAAAACGGTCCGGATCCGGCGCCTGGGAGGTGTTCACCCATGGGGGGCGCCGTCCGACAGGGCTCGATGCAGTTGAATGGTGCCGCCGGGTTGCTTCACTCGGCGCAGGCGAGATTCTGCTTACGAGCATGGATCGCGACGGAACCGGGGCTGGCTTCGATACTGATCTTCTCCGATCGGTTTGCTCCGCCGTGCGCGTTCCGGTGATTGCCTCTGGGGGCGTCGGTACCCTGCGGCATTTCGTCGAGGGTGCAGCGACCGGAGCAACGGGCTTGCTGGCCGCAAGCGTCTTCCATTTTGGTACGTTCACCATCGCGCAGGTAAAGGGCGCTTTGGCCGAGGCCGGGTTCCCGGTCCGTTTCCCGCGTAAGGCCGTATAGATGGCAAAGTCCTACAAGAACAAGACTCGGACGAAGCCCAAGGATCGGCCGCGCGCGGCAAAGGACCGGCTACCGAAGCCCGAGAAGCTCCGCAAGAAGGCCAAGCGCACAGCGTCAGACAAGGTTGTTCCGCCTTCACCGGTCGTGTTCCAACCGGATGCGGCTGTGCTCGATCGCCTGTGGTCGGTGGTCCTGAGCAGGCGCGACGCGGACCCGGCGGTCAGCCACTCTGCCCGATTGCTATCGCGTGGCACTGCCAAGGTGGCACAAAAATTTGGCGAGGAAGCGGTCGAATGCCTGATCGAGGCCGTGGCGGAGAATCGCCAGGCGCTGATCGCAGAGAGCGCAGACGTCCTTTACCACCTGTTGGTGCTGTGGGTCTCCGCGGACGTCACGCCCGCGGAGGTCTGGGACGAACTGAAGCGCCGTGAGGGGATCAGCGGCATTGCCGAAAAGGCGTCCCGGACCAAAAGAGCACCGGTTGCACGACGGCTGCAAACCACCAAAATCCCCTGATCTGGTTCGGGAGGGTTCGATGCCTGTCAGCGGTTTGCCACCTTACGATGACGCAAACATATTCGCGCGCATTTTGCGTGGTGAAATCCCCGCAAAGAAAGTGCACGAGGACCAGTGGTCGCTGGCATTTCACGACATCAATCCGCAGGCGCCGACCCATATCCTGGTTATCCCAAAGGGCCGGTACTGCTCCTTCGCCGATTTCAGTGCTTCCGCAGGTGCAGAAGAGATCGCTGGATTCTTTCGCGCGGTTGGCGAGGTCGCGAAGCGGATGGGGTTGGAGACGTCAGGCTATCGCATGCTCGCGAATATGGGCGAACACAGCGGACAGGAGGTGCCCCACTTCCACGTGCATCTGTTCGCCGGGCGCCCGTTAGGTCGAATGATCCCGCTGCCGTAGCGCGGTCACGTGAAGCGAAACCACGGTAAGATGTGCATCGTGCTTTCAAACAGAGACCCAGCGCGGGGCCGACTTGCCCATCGGAAGTGATCATGCCCTGAGGCAAAGGGGCTGCCGTCCGTCCCCTACTGGCTATTGGCCTGAATGATTGATCGAACCTCGGGATAGACCTCCCGCCCCCAGCGGGACCCGCTGAACACGCCGTAATGACCGACGCCATGTTGCAGATGATGGCGCTTTCTGGCGTCGGGAATCCCGGTGCACAAGTCGAGCGCCGCGACCGTCTGGCCGATGGCGCAGATATCATCCCGCTCGCCCTCCACCGTCAGAAGCGCTGTCTGCCGGATAGCGGCAGGCCGGACCGCCCGACCACGCCACATCAGGCGGTCCAGCGGAAGATCATGGTTCTGGAAAACACACTGAACGGTCTCGAGATAGAATTCAGCGGGCAGATCCATCACCGCGGCATACTCGTCGTAGAATCGGCGGTGGGCGACCGCACTGGCCATGTCCCTGCAGGCCAGCGCCCGGAACTGGGCGGCGTGCGCGTTGATGTGGCGATCCAGATTCATGCTTACGAACGCGGATAGCTGCAGAAACCCTGGATACACGTGGCGGCCCGCGCCGCGATACCGCCAAGGAACTCTGCCGATGAGATTTCTCTCGAACCACTCGATCGGCCGTGACTTGGCCAACTCATTCACTTTCGTCGGATTCTGCCGGGTATCGATCGGTCCGGCCATCAGCGTCAGACTCCGGGGCTGCGCCGCGTTGTCGTCTTCCGCCATCAACGCGACAGCAGCCAGCGCGGGAACGGCCGGCTGACATACCGCCACCATGTGTCCGCCCGGGCCCACGACTTCCGAAAATCGAATAAGGTGATCGATGAACTCATCGAGGCCGAAAGTGCCGTCTGTCACCGGTATGTCGCGGGCATTCCTCCAGTCCGTGACATAAACATCGTGACTTGGCAGCATTGTGCGGATCGTATCGCGTAAAAGCGTCGAGAAATGGCCGGACATCGGTGCCACCAGCAGGACACGGGGCTGATCGATGTCTCCTTCTTTGTGAAACCTTAGCAGCGTCCCAAACGGGGTGCTGTCCGCGACTTCCTCTGTCACGCCCAGAATCTCGCCGCCCACATTGACCGACTCGACTCCATAGTCGGGACGACGATGGGTGGGGGCGCTGTTGGCGATCAGGTTGCAGGCAGCGCCCATCTGCCGCATCACGGCCGGCGTGCCGGCGCCCATATCCCACGCCTGCGCCAAACCGGCCCCAAGGCGAGCGAGGTAGCGCACCGGCGACAGAAGATCAGTCTGCGCCTGGTAAAGCTGGTAGATCATCGCCGGTTGGGTCACGGAGCGTCGTCACGTACTGGCTGTCGGGTCTTCACGGAACCTCACACGCACCGGCGGATTGCCATTGTTTCGTCAAACAGCATGGCAGCCTGAAAGACGTTTGTCATCATCGCAAGGGGTTCTCGCCCCGTCCTTGTCATCCCGGCGCCAACCGCGCTTTTCCTGCCCAACCTATCACTGATAGCCTCCATCAGCGTCCCTGCCACCAAAGGTGAATCATGTCCCTGCCACTCGGCAATCTTCCCGACACGCGCTACCCTGACCCTCGAATCGAAGCGTTGGATAAGCGCTTTGTTTATCGGCAGGGCAACGCGGCGATCGAACGCATCGCTACCGGCTTTCGTTGGGCCGAAGGCCCCGTCTACTTTCGTGACGGCGGCTATCTGGTCTTCAGTGACATTCCCAACAATCGGATGATGCGCTGGTTGGAAGAAGACGGGCACGTGTCGGTGTTTCGTGCTCCATCCAACTATGCGAACGGCAATACGCGTGATCGCGAAGGGCGGCTGATTACTTGTGAACACGATTCGCGGCGCGTGACGAGGACCGAACTGGACGGTCGCATTACCGTGCTGATCGACCGGTTTCAGGGCAGACCACTGAACGCGCCCAACGACGTGGTGGTTACAGGCGACGGTGCCATCTGGTTCACTGACCCGGGATACGGCATTGACGGACCCTATGAAGGCCATCAGGCCGAGGCCGAGCTGGCGCGCAACGTCTATCGCCTGGATCCAGGTTCGGGGGAGGCGGTGGTGGTCGCGGATGATTTTGTCCGGCCGAACGGGCTTTGCTTCTCCCCGAATGAGCGACTGCTTTACATCGTGGACAGCGGTATCTCGCATGGTGGTCCGGCGCATATCAGGGTGTTTGAGGTCGATGGCATGTCGCTGCGAAAAGGCCGCGTTTTTGCCGCGGATTTTGCGCCTGGCATGACGGATGGCCTGCGTTGCGACGTGGACGGCAATGTGTGGTGCAGCATGGGCTGGGGCGATCCTTCGGAAGATGGTGTGCGATGCTACGCCCCTGATGGCGATCTGATCGGGAGAGTCCGCCTGCCCGAAACCTGTGCCAATCTCTGCTTCGGCGGCAGGAAGCGAGACCGGCTGTTCATGTGCGCCAGTACGTCCGTCTATGCGCTGTATCTGAACGGCCAGGGTGCGATGACGCCCTGATCGGCGAGGATGACGATCTGCATCCTCAGCCGTTTCGCCCGCACGAAGTCCCGGTCAGGGGAAGGCCGGCATCACCTCCCGGCACAACAGGCGCAGCGCTTCCAGTTCCCGATTGTGAGCGACTCTCCCGCCGCAGTTCAGTTCCAGAAGGACGCCGTTCAACCCCAGATCGTCCTGCAAGGATTTAAGCTTTTTCGCGACATCGTCCGGCGTGCCAATCAGCACCGACCCGAGCAGGGCCTCTTGGAAGGTAATGGTGCTCAGCCTTTCTGCGGTACGTGCCCGGGTATCGGCGCGGTCCACGCCGGCCCGCCGCGCCGAATCGGCCAACAGCGCGGCTTGTGAACGATAGTAGTGCATCAGGCTTTGCTCAGACTCCGCCTGCGCCATCGCCTCCGTGGCAGCAAGAAACCCGGGCGCGCGCAAAAACACCTCCCCTTCGCCAGAATGGCCAGCCTGTTTCCACGCCTCCCGGTAAGCCGCTATCTGCGGTCCGAAGATGCGCGCATCCTCATGCCGGACAGCAAGAAAGATCGGTTTCCCCTGGCGCCCGATCGACACAAACGTGTCGGGACTGGTCGCCGCGACGCGGATTGGCGGCATCGGCCGCTGATGCGGCCGAGGCGTAACGGAGACATCCTGGAACTGAAAGTATTTTCCATTGTACGAGACCACGGGTTCGGTAAAGGCCTTTTGGATGATGTCCAGTGTCTCGGTAAATCGGTCGCGGCTTTCAGCGTACGGGATATTGTACGCTTCGTAGGTCTTTGCGACGCCGCTGCGACCCACGCCGAAAATCAGCCGTCCGCGACTGAGTTGATCGACAGTTGCGGCCTCTTCCGCAATACGCAGCGGCGCGCAAAGAGGCAGAACCTGCACCGCTATGCCGATTTTGATTCGCTTGGTTCGGGCAGCTATGGCGCTCGCGATGCACATAGGCGCGGACAGTACGGAGCGGCCTGGATCGAAATGCAGTTCCGCCAGCCACAGTACATCGAGCCCCCAGCGTTCGGCACCATCGACAATATCGAACGCCTCGTCGAATGCCTCAGCATCCGGACGTCCTGCCAAGGACGGGAACTCATGAAAAACACCGAACTCCATTTACACGGCTTTCTGTCGTCGAGTTGACGTTTCGAGCAGGTCATTGCCAATGTGGGATCGATATACCCGTCTGCCAACCCTGCCGCGACTGAATCGTGGCCTGCACCGCTATTTAAGGTGGCGACCCCACATGTCGAAGATCTCCGACCAAGTCTTCTCTGACGCGTCGGCGTCGTAAACCGCCCGTTCAGCGAAGCAGAATCCATGATGGGTTCCGCTGAAGGTTTTGACAGTATTCTTCACGTCGGTCTTTGCCAGCGCTGCCTTGAGATCGGGGATCACGTGTGCCGGGACCGCCTGATCGTGTTCAGCGAAGGCATAGTAAAGCTCGCCTTTGATCTTATCGACCAGCAGGTGCGATGAGTCCGGCTTGTCCGTAACGATATTCACGCCATACAAGGAAGCAGCAGCCATCATGCGCCGCGGGAATCGCGCAGAAACGGTCGTAATGTAACACCCGCTCATGCAATGCCCCACGCAGCCAAGCGGGCCTGACCTGGCCTTATCCTGCGCATCGAGCCAAGCGATCATGGCGGCGGTATCGTCGGTAACCAATGCATTGGTGAGGCTGTTCATCGATGCACGAATCACTGCCGACATCGCGTCGTCGCGACGCGGGATATCAAACCGTACGGTCCCCAACCGGTAGTACATATCGGGCAGCAGGCAGAAGTAGCCGTTCCTCGCGATGCGCCGCGCCATGTTCCGCAGCTCTTCCCGTATGCCGGGTGCATCCATGTAAAAGATGATCGGCGGGAAAGGGCCGGGCCCCTCAGGGCACGCAGCAAAAGCCGGCATCCGCCCGTGCTTGGTCGTAACAACGACATCTTGTTCCATCATGGTTATCCCTCCCGATCGCATGCCCACAATTTTCAACCCGCCCGGCGATGGATGCAACCTTGCGCGAGGACAGCTATAGTAAACCCATCATTGGGAAGGAAATGGACCATGCCAAATACGACCCAGATTGATCAGGTGCTTGCCGACGTTACGTCCGAGGTTCGCGTGCCCGGCGTGGTCGCCGCGGCGGCGGACGCATCCGGCACGATTTACGAGAAGGCATTCGGCCGTCGCAGCCTGGCGTCCCAGCAGCCTATGACGACAGACACCGTGTTCCGCATCGCATCCATGACCAAGGCAGTCACCGCTGCCGCGGCAATGCAGATGGTCGAGCAAGGCCGCCTGAGCCTGGATCAGCCGGCCGGTGAGATCCTGCCGGTTCTTGCGGAACCAAAGGTGCTGGACGGGTTCGATTCCGCTGGGAAGCCTGTTCTGCGGCCAGCGCGCGGTCGGATCACCTTGCGAAATCTGCTTACCCACACCGCCGGCTTTGTCTACGACACCTGGAACGAGCAGATGAATCGTTTTGCCCGGGTGACCGGTTTGCCTGCGGCCAGGACAGGCAAGCTGGAAGCGCTATCCGCCCCGCTGGGTCACGATCCGGATCAGTGCTGGGAGTACGGCATCAATATCGACATGGCAGGTCGCATGGTCGAGGTGGTCAGTGGCCAGGACCTCGAGACCTATATGCGGACGCATCTGTTCGAGCCGCTCGGCATGCGAGACACGAGCTACGTGCTACGCCCCGAATGGTCTGCGAGATTAGCGACAGTCCATACCCGGGCCGGGAATGGCTCACTCGAACCGATCGATGTTCCCGCTCCGCCAGATAACCCGGAGTTCTTTCCCGGTGGCGGCGGTCTCTTCTCGACTGCACGCGACTACCTGATTTTTCTGCAAGCGCTGATGCACGGTGGATCGTTGAACGGCGCGCGCATACTGAAGCCGGAAACGGTGGCTCTGATGGGGCAGAACCATATGGGTCCATTAAACGTACGGCCGCTGAAGACGTCCAATCCGCAGATGTCCAACGACGTGGAACTGTTTCCCGGGATGGATAAGAAGTGGGGGTTGAGCTTCCTGATCAATACCCAGGACGTGCCGAATCGCCGCAGCGCTGGAAGTCTCGCCTGGGCCGGTCTTAACAACACCTATTACTGGCTGGATCCGAAAAAGAAGGTCGCGGGCGTACTGATGACTCAGATACTGCCTTTTGGCGACAAAACGGTCCTGGAAACGCTGGATCGCTTTGAGGCGGCGGTTTACCACTCGCTGTCATAAGCGATCTACCACTCGCTATCATAGGCGATCAAAGAGGTGGTTGGAGCGGGTGACGGGAATCGAACCCGCACAACCAGCTTGGAAGGCTGGGGCTCTACCATTGAGCTACACCCGCGCTGTCCGGGCCCGTCGGCCCGGCTACGGCCCCGAATCGTTGGCGGCCGATCGTTGCGTCCATGAGGGTGAATACTAGCGGCCGGCGATGCCCGGCGCAAACCGCATCCAAGGCCTGGTCGTGTCAGACCTTTTCGACCTGCGAGTATTCCAGTTCGACAGGCGTGGATCGGCCGAAGATCGAGACGCTGACCTTTACGCGGCCCTTCTCTTCGTCAACCTCTTCCACGGTGCCGTTGAAGCTCGTGAAGGGACCATCGGCAACACGGACCTGTTCACCGATCTCATACAGAATCGCAGGACGCTTCCGCTCCACGCCTTCCTGATTCTGCTTCAGGATTCGCTCAGCCTCGGTTTCGCTGATCGGGCTGGGGCGTGACTTGCTGCCAAGGAAGCCCGTCACCTTGGGTGTATTCTTGACCAGGTGCCAGGCATCATCGGTCAAGTCCATCTTCACCAGCACATAGCCTGGAAAGAACTTGTGTTCCGCGTTGACCTTTTGGCCGCGTCGCAGTTCGACGACGTTCTCCAACGGAACAAGCACCTCCTCGAACTGTTCAGCCAGTCCCTTCTGCGCAGCTTGCTCTTTGATCTGCTGGGCAATTTTCTTCTCGAAGCCGGAGTAGACGTGCACGACATACCAACGCTTGGCCATGACCCTGGAAACCCCTTCAGGCGCCAACGCCGAACAAAGCGCGCACGCCAAGACCAATCACTTGATCGACCACGAAAAAGAACAGCGCTGCCACGGTCGCCATGGCAAACACCAGGCCAGTCGTGACCAGCGTCTCTTTACGGGACGGCCAAGTGACCTTGGATATCTCCGACCGCACCTCTCGAATGAACTTTGCCGGTTCTACCGCCACGCCAATCCAACCTTCTGAAACCCTAGGCTCTGTTCGGTGCAGACAGAAGCACCGAACAGAGCCTAGCTCATTGTTTTATCGCGTGATTCACGTCTCCGGCGATTCCACCTGCGACGATCACGCTCTAGACTGCGCTGCCTCGCCAGCGCTGCTGCGACTGGCAGGGGTGGAGGGTCTCGAACCCCCAGCCTCCGGTTTTGGAGACCGGCGCTCTAGCCAATTGAGCTACACCCCTGCGGGTCAGGCAGGCAAGCGCGCGGCTTTGGGGAAACCGCGCGGCAGGCGGTGTAGAAAGAGTGCGGGGGCGCCGGTGTCAAGTGGTTTGACCGAAATGGCCTGACGGACCCGGCGTTTCCGGCGCCCGGGCCAAGCCGAAGGTGATTCACCGGTTGAAAAAATTTCGGCAGCGACGCATGACGGGTTGGCGTTTCCAGCGCGACGGTCGATCAGCCTGCCGGAGTTCCATGAAGCCCATACGCGCGACCGCCGCCGCAAGCCTGTGCCTCAGCCTGCTGGCCTGCACACCGCCTCCACCACCCAAGGCACCCGATCCGCCCCCACCTCCACCCGTGCCGGTGGACGGCACTTACCGTGGGACCAGCACCCGGTTCCAGGCCGATGGCCGTCATTGCCCACATCCCGGCGTCTTCATGCTGGGCGTCTGGAAAGGGCGGTTTGATTATCGCTGGGATTACCGCACCTACGTGGACAGCACGATCGAGCCGGACGGCACCATCCACGGCGAAGCCCCCGGAATCACATTGCGGGGCAGGCGAACCGGAAAGAGGATCGAGGGGGACGTCACGAACGGCTTCTGCGGCCTGCACTTCACGGCTGTCAGACGTGGGCCCTGAAATCTGGGCATAGGCACCCTACTCATACCAGCAGCCCGCAGGGCTGACTGGTATGCGCGCAGGGTTGGTGTGGCGGCTGCGCGCGAAATCAATGACATACCAGCGGCCCGACAATCGACCGATGAGTCAAGAGTCCGGGCCGCTGGTATCAGTCCATCCGCTCGAAATCCGCGCGCTGAAATTCCAGAAGATCGCCGATACGCTCGATGCTGATATCGGCCGCCGGATACCGGGACAGGGCTTCGGGATCATGTGCATAGTGACCCTGGCGAGGAAACACCGTCGTTACCCGCTTCCCCCAGCTCCGCTTCACCGAATCCAATATCCGTAGCTTGTCATCGACGATGACGTAATGGCGCGCCGGGTAAAAACGCTCGACATCGTCCAGCGCCAGTTCCTTGTGGACGTAGATCAGGACATGGTCCCCGAACAGTTCCCACAGTCCGGATCGCTCTACTTTCCGGGGTTGAAAAGCCGCGTCCCCATCCGAAAGGATGACCGTTCTGCCCCACTGCTGGACCAGTCGCACCGCATCCGTCGCACCTGGATACAGTCGTCCCGCGAAGGGGTAGTCCGCCAGGAAATTGGCGATCCTCAATACCCTCGGATCATGGAGCGCCTCCAGGCGATAACGCTGTAGAGCGCCCAGGTAGTCTGCGTAGCCAAGCAGGCTTCGCTGCTCCTCGAACAGCGCCCAGTAGCGATCCCGAGCGTCGGCACCATAGACCGTCGCGAGGTGCTCGCTCAGGTCATGCTGGATCCTGTCATTGTCCAGCAAAGTGTTATCGACATCAAAAAGAAACACTAAGTCATGCATTGCCGCCACCGTGCCAGCATGTGGCCTTAGCGCGTGATCGTCGCAGGCGGATTCGCCGGAGACGTGAACCACGCGATCAAACAAAGGATCAGAGCCTTTTCGGTGCTTCTACCTGCGCCGACAAGGCTCTAGCGGCGATCACGCCGCTCACCAGAGTATCAATCGCCGCGGGATCATCCCAGGCGAGTCCCACTCCCACAACCCGGACCCTATCACGTATCCGCGCTGTCAGCCGTACGGCGTCCTTCGGCGTCGTGACCGGGATTGCGTCCATAGTGCGGGCCCTGTCCATCAATCGGCTGAGCTCCCGCTCCGTGAATGGGTGATGGTCGGGAAAGCCGATCCGATCGACCAGAATTGCGCCAGCGGCCTCAAGCTGCGTGAAGAATTTGGCAGGCGTCGCGATACCGGCAAACGGCAATATCCGACGTCCCACCAAGGCATCGATTTCCGGTCCTTGAACCAGTCGCGCGGTCAGGACAGGGAGCGTGGGCGGAAGCCGAGCCCTGGCGTTGCACAGATCGGGTCCAATGAACACCGCTGCCTGGCTACGTGCTGCACCGGCGGCGACAGGCTCCCGCAGCGGACCGGCTGGCAATACCCGGGCATTACCGAAGCCGGTGGTGCCATCGACCACCAGAAGGGCCAAATCCTTCAGAAGACCTGGGTTTTGCAGACCGTCATCCATGAGCAGCACGTCCGCGCCCATGGCGATTGCCGCACGCGCGCTGGCGGCGCGGTCCGAGCCGGTCCACGTCGGAGCAACCGCTGCCAGGAGAAGGGCTTCATCGCCCACCACATCGGCCGTATCACCAGGACCGACTTGGCGTGGCCCTGCCGCCGAACCCTTGTAGCCACGCAATAGTATATGTACGGACCGGCGCCGGTCGATCAGCCGGCGAGCCAGGTCAATGGCCACCGTCGTCTTGCCGGCCCCCCCCACCGTTACGTTGCCACAGCAGATCACCGGGACAGGCGCACGCCAGCCTGGTCGCGCCACCCGGCGCGCGGTCATGGCAGCCCCGAAGAAGGACAGTGGCGCCAGCAGCCGGGGCAGCGCTCCGTCCTTCTGCCAAAACGCTGGGGCACGCAGCATCTCAGCGCCCACGCATCAGGCCAAGCAAGACATGGGCCGTTGCTTGCGGCAAGGTTTCGTGCCGTTGGGCGACATGCATGGCTCGTTGCCCCACGTCGTTGCGCCGCACCTCATCCTCCAGCATTGCCTGAACGAAATCGGCCAACGCCGCCGGGTCGGCGATCTGCACGAGCGCTCCGGCGTCTCTCAGCAGAGCAACGTGATCGGTGAAATTGGCGGTATATGGCCCAACAGCGATTGCACACCCCAGACGGGCCGGCTCCAGCGGATTTTGACCGCCGCCGGGCGCAAGCAAACTGCGTCCGATAAAAGCAATCGGCGCCAGGCGAAACCACAACCCCATCTCGCCGAGCGTATCGGCGACCCATAGTCCGGCGGCGGGCGGTGGTTGGGCGGCCCCGCGGCGCGGCGCGGCAAGCTCCGCCGCGACGGCAGGTCCTCGGTCGGGGTGTCGCGGAATGACAATAGTCACCAGATTCGGATACGTCGCAGCGACACGCTCGTGCGCCTCGGCCACCAGAGGTTCTTCTCCTGGGTGTGTGCTTGCCGCCACCCAAACGGGGCGCCCGGCAAATTCCACCCGCAGCCGAGCGAGCTCGGCTGCGTCGAACGGCAAGGGCGGCGCCGCAAACTTCAGATCACCGGGAGTCTCGACGTGAGTGGCACCGAGCCGCCGCAACCGCTCCGCATCTTCGGCTCCCCTCGCCTGGATCAGCGCGAAGCCGGCCAGGAGGTGCCGTGCCAGCGCCGGTGCCCTCTGCCACGCGCCAAAGCTTCGGGCCGACATTCTGGCATTCGCCAACATGAGCGGAATGCCTCGGTGATGACAGGCACGCAGCATGTTCGGCCAGATCTCGCTTTCGACGAAGCACGCAGCATCGGGTCGCCAGTGGTCGAGAAACCGCCCTACCCAAAGTGGCACGTCCAGCGGAACGAACCGGTGCAAAACCCGCCCGTCCTGCACAGGCTCCCGCAAACGCATATACAGCAGGGCTGCCGAAGTGACCGTGCCCGTGGTCAGCAACGTCGTCACGTCCGGTGCCTGCTGCGCCAGCGCAGAAAGCACCGGCAGAATGGACATGGTTTCCCCGACGCTGGCGGCATGCATCCACAACAGGGGGCCCGCAGGGCGGGGCGTATTGTCGATTCCCCGGCGCTCCGGCAGCCGATTGGCGATTTCCTTCCCTCGGCCCGCTCGGCGCCGCAGGCTGATAGTCAGAAGGGGAGCAGCCACGCGGGCCGCTCCGGCCCATAGCCTGCCAGCCAAGGGATACCCTAGGCGGGGCAAAGTCGCTCCGCGCGCTCAGCGACGTGGTTCAAGGCTGCGGTTATGCCGGGAAGCGCGCCTCGCCATTCCCCTTTGCGCACCGCGATAGCCGGTCCGCATACGACGACGCCTCGTCCGAACGGGAGCGGGACCGACAGGCGATCCCACGTCCCCAGCACGACGCGGCGGGACGTACAGCCGGCACACGGTACGATCGGGGCTCCGGACAGCGCAGCCACTTGTGCGACACCCGGGGCGAGGGAACGGCGCGGACCACGAGGTCCGTCAGGGGTGATACCGACAATGTCGCCCTGAGCGAGGAGCCTCAGCAAGGTACGCAACCCCGTGGCACCCCCACTGGAGGACGAACCGTAGACGATCTGAACGTCGAACCGACGCACCACTTCGCCAATAAAGCGGCCATCGCGATGGTGACTGACAAGGGTATGGATAAGCCGTGGCCTGTAGGACGGCAGGCGGCGGGCAATCACTATCAGCTCCGGCATGAACGGAAGATGCTCGTGCCAAAAGGCCACCACCGCGGGGCCGCCCGCCGCCACGCGTGCGAGGTCCTCCGCGCCGTCCACCGTCCACCGCGTCGTACGCAGGGCGAAGGCCAGATAGCGGCCCAGCAATCGCGCAAGCAGGGCCTGAACCAGGGGCTTCCGCAACAGATATTTCATGGCCGCGCCGGTAGCATGCGGT
>DATNEJ010000268.1:0-16267 GCA_035606775.1 Acetobacteraceae bacterium
CCGATCACCGTTGTCGGCGGCAATACCGTCGGCCCGCTGAACTCGACGCTGACCCTGTTTACCGACGAATCCGCTGCCCTTGGCGGCATTGGCGATACCTTCACCTACCGCCTGGCCGCCGCTGTTCCCGAACCCGAGAACCTCGCGGTGTTTGGCCTCGGCCTTGTCGGTCTTGCCGGTCTGCGCCGCCGCAGGAAATGCTGATCACGCACCGCGCGCGGTTCTGCGCAGTCGTCCCAATCCGTGGCGGACGAGCTGCGCCAGGCCGGCGGCCCGCCACGGGTTGACCAGCAGAACCCCCACACGCTGCTGCCGCTTGGCCGCCCATCCTTGCTTGTAGGCGTCATCGCCGCGGCCGAAGTCGATCGCGGTCACCCGCTCCTGCTCCAGCAGGCGCTGCAGCATCAATGCGGTCAGCACTGTGCCCGGAGAGTGCGACTTGAACGCCTCATCGTGCGCGAGCTTCAGGACTGTCGCCCGGCCGTGCTGGACGATCCAGAATTGCGCTGCCACCGGCACGGCGCCGATCCACCATACGCCCAGGCGCAGAATGCCGGCGGCGGACGCCGCGTGCATCAGCGCGGCATTGAAGCGGGGAAACGGTTCGGCCTCCTTCCAGCTTCGCGCATAGACGGACTCGTACGCGTCGATACCCGCCGTCACCTCGTCGGGTGCGCTGAACACCTGGAACCGCTCTTCCGGCACCTGCGCCGCCCGCCGCAACCGCCGGCGCACCGTTTCCCGCAGGGCGCCGGGCCTGGCAGCCAGATAGCCGTTCCAGTCCAGGCCGGCGACGTCCTCATGCCAGTTGCCGAAATGGTCGAACGGCAGCACCCGAAGCCCGGCCGCCCGCGCCGCGCGGGTCAGCGGCAAGAGTCCCGTCCAGCCGGCGTCCAGCGCATCAAGCCGGGTGACTGCCCAGCGACGGCAGAACCGGGCGAAGGCGGTGAACACCGCCTGCGTCGCATCCTCCTCTAACGCCGGGGCGAGCAACGGCGCGTAGTGACAGGTGTAGGGTATGGTCAGGCTGTCCAATGAGCGGGCGTCGGCCGCGATCCGTAGCGGAAACAGCGCCGCCGGTGTCTCGCCGAGGCGGCACAGCGCGAAGCAGGGCGTGGCCCTCGGGGGCATGGCATGGGCCACCACCACGCGCCACCATGCCGGGGACAGGAACAGCGACGGTTCCGCGGCGGATAAGGCCAGAGCGTCGGCGGGCAGCGCGCCCGGCGCCGTGAATGTCTCGATACGCGCCGGTCCGTCAGCGGACCGAATACCAGGCACAGCCGATCCATTCATGCAGCGCGTAGTAGGCAGTCTCCCAGCTTCCGGCGCGCGGCAGGAAATCGCTGGCAATGGGTCCAACCGCATGATCGAGCGGCGTCGGCGCCGCCGTCACCGTCAGTCCGGTGTGGCTGAACGCGATCAGGGCACGCCGCATGTGCCAGGCGTGGGTCACGACGTAGATGGAGCGGATCCCTTGCGCGCGCAGGATCGCCGCGCTGAACCGCGCGTTTTCCCAGGTATCGCGCGACTTAGGCTCGACCCAGCGAACCGGCACCTGGAAATCCTTCTCCAGGCTCTCCGCCATCACCATGCCGACCGGTGGTTCGCCCTCCTGGGTCGTGCCGCCGGTCACAAGAACCGGCAGATGTGTGCGGCGGGCCAGTTCCGCGGCCTCGCGCAGCCGCTCCAGGGTCAGCGGACCGACATGGGTGGCGGCCTGGCCGCCAGGGGCACGAACGATCTCCGCCCCCAGCACAACGATGGCAGCGGGCGGATCGTCGGAAGGCGGGACTGTCGGCAGCCCCTGCTCCAGGGCGACCAGCAGCGATCCGGAGACGGCCGGCGTGGCCAGGATCGCGAGACCCAACGCAGCGACCCAGATCAGGCACCTGGCCCACCACCACAGACGGCGGGGCAGCAGCAGTGCGACGATCAGCAGGGTCACCAGCCCGAAGGGTGGCATCAGCAGGTTGACCAGCACGCCCCGCACCGTCGGCGTCTCTACTGCGCAGCCGCAAGCCAGCCCAGCACGCTTGCCAGGCCAATCCGCAGCCGGGTCGGCTCTCCCAGGCCCAATGCCGCCCGGGCGCGCGCCGAACAGCCGAGGGAATGGCGGATTTCGCCGGCGCGAGCGGGCAGATGGCGCGCGTCGAGCGGTTTGCCGGCGAGGTCGGCAATGGTGGCAGCCAGGTCCAGCACCGTGGTTGGGGTCCCGGTGCAGACGTTGAATACGGGCGCGCCGGTGGACCGCAGGCGCATCGCGGCGAGCAGGGCGGCGACCACATCGCCGACATGGACGAAGTCGCGCGTCTGCAATCCGTCGCCGAAGACGGAGACCGGCAGGCCCGCGCCGATCCGCTCGCAGAAGATCGAAATCACCCCGGAATAGGGTGATCTTGGGTCCTGGCGGGGGCCATAGACGTTGAAAAACCGCAGGCCGACCGTGGGGATACTGTGCACGTGGCCGGCGACGCGCGCGTGCAGTTCGCAGCCGTATTTGTCCGCGCCATAGGCTGAAAGCGGCCGGCGTTCGGCGTCTTCGGCGATCGGCACGGTCTTGCAATCGCCGTACACCGCCGCCGATGACGCGTAGACCACGGGGATCCTGGAGCCGTGCTCGCGGACCGCGTCGAACAGGACAATGGTGCCGCTCAGATTGGTGCGGTGCGTGCTGACCCAGTCCTTGACGCCGCGCTCCACCGACGCAATGGCCGCGAGGTGGAAGCATCCGTCCGCGCCGTCCAGCGCACGCCGGACCGCGACGCGATCGCCGACATCGCCCTCGATCAAGGCGGCGCCGGCCGGCACGTTACGCCGGAAGCCGGTGGACAGGTCATCCAGCACGCGTACGGTATCGCCGCGCGCCATCAATGCATCGCAGAGATGCGAGCCGATGAAGCCCGCCCCGCCGGTCACCAGATAGACGGCCACACCCTGTCCTTGATCGGGATCATTTCGCGGGCTCTGCTAGCCTGCCGCACCGAATGGCTGCAACACCTGCCTCAGCACCGCACCGTCCGCCAGCCGGTCGAACCCCTCATTGATTTCGTCGAAACCGATGAATCCGGTCCGCAGCTTCTGCACCGGCAGCTTGCCGCGCTGGTAAAGGCCGATGAAGCGCGGAATATCGCGCCGGGGCACACAGCTTCCCATGTAGCTGCCGCGAATGCTCTTTTCGTCGCTGACCAGCGCCGAGTGCGGATAGGCGAAGCTGGCGCTGACCGCGGGAAGGCCGGCACTGACCACCGTGCCGCCGCGCGCGGCGATGGCGTAGGCCAGGTTCATGGCCGCGATGGCGCCCGCGGTTTCGATCACGTAGTCAAGCCCGCCGCCGGTGGCCTGCCGGATCTCGTCCACCACGTCGGCGTTGCCGGCCAGGAACGTGTCCGTTGCGCCAAGTTCGCGCGCGAGGCGCAGCTTGTCGGCATTCAGATCGACCGCCACGATGCGTTCCGCGCCGGCCACCACCCCGCCCAGCAGGGCATTCATGCCCACGCCGCCCAGCCCAACCACCGCCATTTGTCCGCCCGGCGGCACCTGCGCGGTGTTCAGCACGGCGCCTACCCCGGTCACCACCGCGCAGCCGAAGATCGTGGCGTCTTCCAGGGGCACCTCGTCGGGGATCAGGATCAGGGCGTTCTGGGAAACGACGGCATATTGGGCGAACACGGAAAGCCCGCTGTAGTGATGCAGTGGTGCCCCATTCAGCGACAGGCGGCGGGCGCCGGAGATCAGCGTGCCCTCGGCACGGGACGCCGATGAACTCAGGCAGAGGTTGGGCCGGCCGCCGTTGCAGTAGCGGCAATCCCCGCAACTGCTGACGAACAGGCTGATAACATGATCCCCCGGCTTAAGGCCGGTGACCCCTGGCCCGACCTCTTCGACGATCCCTGCGGCCTCATGGCCCGGTATCGTCGGCAGGCGCCGCGGACGCAGGTTCTCGATCGTCGAAAGATCGGAGTGGCAAAGCCCCGCGCCGACGATCTTGTAGAGCACTTCACCAGGTCCGGGCGGATCGAGATCGACCTCCTCGATGGCCAGTGGCCTGCTGGTCGCGTAGGGGCGCGGTTTGCCCTGCTCGCGCAGCACCGCGGCTTTCATCTTCATCGCGTCCTCACTGCTTGCCCGTTGCCGGTTTATTGTCGGCGCCGCGCGGTTCGGCAAGCGGACCGGCGGAAGGGTTTATTCGACGAGCATCTGGCTGGTTGTGAAATGGACACCGAGCCCGGCGAGACGGTCGCTTGCGTCGTCGAGGGTGGTGCGGCCCGCTTCCGTGGGCAGCGCGATGCCGCGGCACGCGTCAAGAATAACGGTCACCTCATAGCCCAGCCGGACGGCATCCTCGGCTGACCAGGCGACGCAGAAATCGGTAGCGAGGCCAGCCAGGAAAACGTGGCGAAAGCCGCGCTGCCGAAGCCAGCCGTCGAGGCCTGTATGGGTGAGGTGATCGTTCTCGAAGAACGTCGAATAGCTGTCGAGATGCGCTCGGAAACCCTTGCGAATAATCAATTCAATCTTGGTCTGATCGATATCCGGATGAATAGCGGCATTGGTGCTGCCGGCCATGGCGTGTTCCGGCCACAGCACCTGCGGGCCATAGGACAGTTGGACGCTGTCATACGGCTGCCGGCCTGGATGACTCGTCGCGAAGGAGTGGTGGCCAGCGGGGTGCCAATCCTGGGTAGCAAAAGCGTGGTGAAACTGTGCCAGAAGCCGATTGATCACCGGCACGACAAGATGCCCCTCGGCAACCGCCAGTTCCCCGCCGGGCATGAAGGTCGGCTGCACATCGACGATCCCCAGTACGGACAGGTCGGGGTCAATACGCATCGAAAAAGGCTCCTGTTCAGCGGATCGTGGCGATAGTATGGATTGTTGGCGTTCCAGTCTGCCAATTCCTCGGGGGAGGTCGAGTTTCATGAAAATACTGCGTCTGTCGCTGCCAGCCTTGCTGCTGGCGGGCGGTCTCGCGATGCAGCAAGCCGATGCGGCAAGCTTCCGTTGGGCCAATGACGGCGATGTCGGTGCCATGGACCCGACAACGCGGCAGGAGACGGTGCAGCTTTCCTTCCTTTCCAATATCTATGAGCCCCTGGTCCGCCGCGACCGCAAGCTCCAGCTCCAGCCCGCACTCGCCGTGAAGTGGGAACAGGTCAGCCCGACCGTCTGGCGGTTCCATCTTCGGCCAAACGTCAAATGGCAGGACGGCTCGCCCTTCACGGCGGACGACGTCGTGTTCACATTGCAGCGCTATCTGTCGAAGACGTCCATCATGCGCGCGCCGATGTCGATGGTGAAGGAAGCGCGCAAGGTCGACGACATGACCGTGGACTTCGAGACCTATAAGCCGGACCCGATCTTTCTGCAGGAGCAGACCAACTTCCTGATCATGTCGAAGGCGTGGTGCGAAGCGCACAACGCGGTGGAGCCGGTGGTCATCGGCGGCAAGGATGACAACTACGCCGTGCACAATGCTATGGGCACCGGCCCATTCCGGCTGGTGATCCGTGAGCCGGACCATCGGACAGTCGTGGAAAAGAACACGGGCTGGTGGGACAAGCCCGAGCACAATGTCGATCGCGTCGAGTTCGACGTGATCTCGAGCGCCTCCACCCGTGTCGCGGCCTTGCTGTCGGGCGAGGAGGACATGATCTACTCCGTTCCGCCGCAGGACATGGCGCGCATCGCGCAGTCGCCGAACCTCAAGCTTATTCAGAATCCCGAGTTGCGGACGATCTTCCTGGGTCTGGATGTGTGGCGCGATGAGCTGATCACCTCGGACGTGAAGGGGAAGAACCCGCTCAAGGATCTGCGGGTGCGGCAGGCCTTCCAGCTCGCGATCGATGAGCCGACGATCGTCAAGAAGGTCATGCTGGGTCTTGGCCATCCCACCGCGTCGATGTGGGGGCCGGGCGTCAATGGTTACAACGCGAAGCTGGATGTGCGGCCGAAGCCGGATGTGGCGAAGGCCAAGAAGCTGATGGCGGAGGCCGGCTACCCGAACGGGTTCCGCATCGGCTTCGATTGCCCGAACGACCGCTATGTGATGGATGAGCAGATCTGCACGGCCATCACCTCGATGCTGGCGCGGATCGGCGTGAAGGTGGATCTGACGGCGCAGACCAAGGCGAAATTCTTCGCCAAGATCCAGGGACCGAAATTCGACACCGACTTCTATCTGCTTGGCTGGACGCCGGCGACGTACGACGCGCACAACGTGCTGTACACACTGCTCTCGACACGTGGGAACGGCCGGGGCGAGGTCAACTACGAAGGCTATTCAAACCCGGTCATGGACGATCTGACGGCCAAGATTGGTGTCGAGACCGATCAGGAGAAGCGTGACGCGCTGATCGACCAGGCCAATCTGCTGATCCAGCACGATCTGCCGCTGATCCCGTTGCATCAGCAGGTGATCGTCTGGGCGGCGAAGAAGAATGTCGACGTAGCACAGCCGGCCGATAACTTCTTCCCGTATCGCTACATCCAGGTGAAGTAGGAAAGTCGGCGCCGGGTCGGGCTGACGCCGCCGGTTGCCGACCCGCAAAGCGATGCCTGGCCGGCCGATCCGTATGGATCGGCCGGCTGCATCACAGTCTTGCCGCGGTTTCGTGCGTTTTGAGCGTGATCGTTGCAGGCGGAATTGCCGGAGACGTGGATCACAAGATCAAACAAAGAGTCAGAGCCTGGCTCGTGCCTCTATCTGCACCGAACGGGCTCTACGTGCGCGCCGGTGCCGAGCCGAGCCGTGACAGGCAGCGAGAAGGAAACCCTCCCGAATCGACATTTGCATCTGTTCGACCACACTATTCCGAGGTCGGCTCAGGCTTCCAGCCTCCGGGAGGGGTCCGCATGTACGGAATGGTATCGCCGCTTCAGCAGACATGCCTGTCCGCTCTGATCCTGCTGTTCGTTGGCGTGGCGTTCATTGCCGGCGCGAAGGCGGATGACACCGGTTCGGCGGGCAAAGCCTCCGCGCCGGCCCCGGTCTCCCTGACCCAGAAACCGGCACCGCCTGCGCAGGCGGTCGGATACGATTGCCCCCAGCGGCCTGACCCGATCGTGGGCGTGTCGTCGAAGCTGGTCGTCGAACTGACGCATGACACGCTGTGGCGACCTCGGGACAGCGAGGTCCGCTTCACGATCCGCGGCAGCAACGACACGGCCGGCGTGCAGAAAGTCCGGGTCTGCTTCGGCTGGCAGCCGCCCAACGGGAGGAGCACGGCGGACCCGTTCTATGTCTTGCGCGGTGCGCCGTTGGTTCGCTCGATCCATGACGATACGAGCATTCCGCAGTACGGCGCCGTGGTACCGGCGCTGGATGAGATTCCCGGCAGTGACTGGTGGGGACAGCGCTTCGTCGGGCCCAACGTCGTCTCGTTCACCGGACTGTTTGTCGTGCCGGTGGCCGACATGGTGATCGAAGTGACTGCCGGCGACGGTGAAATCTCTACGGTTTCCCTGCCCGTCGGCGTGACCAGCGTGTCGCTGTCCTGGATCCTCGTGGTCATCGTGTTTGCCGCGTTCTGGGGGGCGGTCGCCCTTGTGACACCGCTGAGGAACATACGGCGGCGGCAACTGGCCCTGCGCCTGATAGCGACGGGTGACGGCTACGCCAGCTTGTCGCAGTTTCAGATCATGCTCTGGGCGATCGTCGTCGGGTTGTCCGCCGTCTACGTCATGGTTCTGTCCGGCAATCTGATCAGCATCACGCCCGGAACGCTGACCCTGCTCGGCATTGCCAGCCTGGCTGCGCTGCTCGGGCGGGTACCGCCTGCCGATCAGACTGTCCCCGCCGCGCCACCAGCCAATCAGCCCGTTCCTACCGCCCCTGCCGCGACGGTGGCCCGCATCCCGCGCTGGTCGGACCTTGTCATCGCCGACTCGGGCACCGGAGAAATCGACGTGACCCGTGTGCAGATGCTGATCTTCACCTTGATCTCGGCCGCGTTCGTCACCTTGAAGGTGGTGTCCAGCTACGAAATCCCCACGATACCGGATACTTTCCTGCTGCTCATGGGCATTAGCAACGGCGTCTACGTGACCGGACGGCACATCCCGAGCAGAGGGAAGGCAACATGAGCGTGCCGCCCTTCTTCAACGCCCGTTCTGCCCAAGGGCGAAACTGAACAGACGATCCTTGCCCAGCAGGAACACCCGTCCCCCGGTCGGGAACAGCCGGCGAATCGCCGGATCGCCGACATCCAGCCCACCGGTATAGGCGCCGAACGCGGGCATCATGATCCGCTGGCGGTCCGCCACGAAGCAGGGGCGGCTGACCGACGTCCCGCGCGCCGGTACCAGCGCTTTTGGATGGTGGTGCCCGACGATCTCCGCCGCAGCCGACGGCCTCCCCGCCTGATGGCGAAACAGGATCGGGCCCGCGCAAAAATGTTCCTGCCATTCGCCGCCGACACCTTCCGGCGGTGCCGGATCGTGGTTTCCTTGTACCCAGATGAAGCGATGGGCCTCCGTCATCGCAGTCAGACGGGCAAGCTCGGACCGCGGCAGGCGTGCGGCACCATTCGCATCATGGAACGAATCCCCTAGCCCGATGACGATGGCGGGACACCAACGGCGCAGGAGAAGGGTCAGCCGGTCCAGCGTCGCCTGCGTGTCCCAAGGTGGCAGCAGCATCCCCTTCGGCGCGAAGGACGAACCCTTTTCCAGGTGCAGGTCGGAGACGGCGAGAATACCGGCCGCAGGCCAGAATAGCGCGCCCATCGGATCGAGCATCAGCCGCTCCCCGGCGAGATGAATGGGCGCCGGGCTCACGCGAACAATCTGCCTTGCGCGGGACGCTGACGGGCGACATTGGCGCGATGGGTTGTCGTCACCGGCGGCGGTTCGGCTTCGCCGGTGGCTTCGGCAATGATTGCCTCGGCTTCCGCCAGCAGCTTTTCTTCGCTTGTGTCGCTGCGCACGCTTTCGCGCCCGATCTCCAGCAGCACCGGAACCGCCAGCGGCGAGACGCGCGACAGCACCATATGCACGATGCGGCCCTTCACACGGCGCAGCATGGCAGCGATCCGCCCCACATCGATCAGGCCGGTGGCGGCGTCCTCACGCGTGGCCCGCAACAGGATGTGGTCCGGCTGGTGGCGGCGCAGCACGTCGTAGATCAGGTCGCTGTTCACCGTCACCTGGCGCCGCGTCTTCTCGGCACCCGGATGGTGCCGCTGGATCAGTCCGGCAATAACCGCGACGTTGCGGAAGGTCCGTTTCAGCATCGAGCTTTCGGCCATCCACGTTTCCAGGTCGTCGCCCAGCATGTCCTGATCGAACAGGGCCGCGACATTTATCGGCTGGTGCGCCGACCAGATTCCCAGCACGTAGTCTGTAGCGACGAATCCCAGCGGCGCGAAGCCGGCGCGCTCCATCCGCTTGGTGATCAGCATGCCCAGTGTCTGATGTGCGTTGCGGCCTTCGAAGCAGTAGGCGACGAGGTACCAGCGGTCGCCGCGCGGAAATGTCTCTACCAGAAGATCGCTGCGCCCGGGCAGGCGAGAAATGCCGCGTTGCAGGCGCAGCCATTCCTGCACCGACTCCGGGAACAGGGTCCAGCGCGCAGGGGTTTGCAGCAGCGCACGCACGCGGTCGGCGAGATTGGTCGTCAACGGCAGCCGGCCGCCTTCGTAGGCAGGCACCATCGGCTCCCCTGTGCCGCCTTCCATGCATTCCACCACCGTCTCATGCACCCGCAGAAACCGCAGCAGGCGCCCGGCAAACATGAACGTGTCGCCCGGGCGCAGCAAATTGACGAAGTATTCCTCGATTTCCCCCAATGTCGGGCCGAACCTTTTGCGCCCGACCAGCCTGACTTTCAGCAACGGAGCTTCGACGATTGTGCCGATGTTCATCCGGTGCTGAATGGCGATGCGGTTGCTGCGCACATGGACGCGGCCCTCGCTGTCGCGAAACAGCTTGCGCCAGCGGTCATAGGCTGAGAGCGCGTAGCCGCCGTCCTCCACGAAGCGCAGCACGTCGTCGAAATCCTTGCGGGACAGGCCGGTGTAGGGCTGGGCCTGGCAGACTTCCGTATAGACATCGTCCGGCCGGAACGGCGCGCTGCACGCCAGGCCAAGCAGGTGCTGCGCCAGCACATCCAGGCCGCCGGGGCGCGGCGGATCGCCGTCCAACTCGCGGGCGGCAACGCCCAGCATGGCGGCCTCGCATTCCAGCACCTCGAACCGGTTGGCCGGCACCAGGATGGCGCGCGACGCCTCATCCATGCGGTGATTGGCGCGGCCCACGCGTTGCAGCAGGCGCGAGACGCCCTTGGGCGCGCCGACCTGAATCACCTGGTCCACGCCGCCCCAGTCGATGCCCAGGTCCAGAGAGGAGGTCGCCACCACCGCGCGCAGCGTGCCGGCGGCCATCGCCGCCTCGACCTTTCGCCGTTGGGAGACCTCCAGCGACCCGTGATGCAGGGCGATCGGCAAAGTGGAGTCATTCAGCTTCCACAGCGCCTGGAACATCAGTTCCGCCTGGGCGCGCGTGTTGACGAAGACGATCGTCATGCCGGCGGCCCGGATCTGCGCCATCACCTGCGGGGCTGCCTCCAGTCCCATATGGCCGGACCAGGACAGCCGTCCTTCCGGCAGGGTCATCGACAACTCCGGCGGCGTGCCATCCGCCACTTCGATCCGCCGCGAGGCGCCGACAAAGGCCTGGATCGGCCCGGGATGGGCCACGGTGGCGGACAGGCCGACCCGTCGCGCGCCAGGGGCAAGGCTGCGCAGGCGCGCAACCCCCAACGCGAGTTGGTCCCCGCGCTTGGTTCCGGCGAGGGCGTGCACCTCATCCATGACGATGCAGGAAAGCCCGGCGAACAGGGCCGGCGCATCCGGCAGCGACAGCAGAACCGCCAGACTCTCCGGCGTCGTGAGCAGGATATGCGGCGGTGCCGCCCGCTGGCGCGCGCGCCGGTTGGCCGGGGTATCGCCGGTGCGGGCCTCTATGCTGACGGGCAGCTTCATGGCCTGGACCGGCCCTGTCAGGTTGCGGGCTATATCGGTGGCGAGCGCCTTGAGCGGGCTGACATAGATCGTGTGCAGCCCATCGCGCGGCTGCCCCGCGAGATCGATCAGGCTCGGCAGGAATCCGGCCAAGGTCTTGCCGCCGCCGGTGGGGGCGATCAGCAGCACGCTTTCCCCGGCACGGGCGGCCTCCAGCATCGCCAGTTGATGCGGGCGGGGCGCCCAGCCCTGGGCGGCGAACCAGCCGGCAAACGGTTCCGGTAATGTTCCTGGCATGCCGGGACATAAGCACAGAGCCCGGCCTCGCTGCTACTCCCGGTGTGCAGTCCCTGACGGCGGTCAGGCTGCTACCTTCTCCACCCGCACATCCTTGATGTCGCGGAAGGACAGGGCGGGGGCCAGTTCCTCCGCCCGCCGCATCATGAACGCCGAGGTCGCCAGGAACACCGGGTCCCCGTCCACGTCGTCCGCCATCGCGCTGCGGTTGTCAGCGATGAATCGTGCCAGTGCCGCGCGGTCCGGCGAGGATATCCAGCGGGCCAGCGCATAGGGCGGCGTTTCGAACCCGATTGCGACCCCGTACTCGGCCCCAAGACGGGCCTGCAACACGTCGAGCTGGAGCGTGCCGACGACGCCGACGAGCGGCGCGGCGCCATCCTGCGGACGGAAGAGCTGCACCACGCCTTCCTCGGCCAGTTCGACCAGCGCCTGCCGCAGCTTCTTGGCCTTCATGGCGTCATCCAGACGCACGCGGCGGAGGATTTCCGGGGCGAAATAGGGCACGCCGGTGAACTGGATATCCTCCCCTTCCGTCAGCGTATCGCCGATGCGCAAGGTGCCGTGGTTGGGGATCCCCACAACGTCGCCGGCGAAGGCTTCATCCGCGATCTCCCGTTCCCGTGCGAAGAAGAACTGCGGCGCATGCAGCGGGATCAGCTTGCCGGTCCGCACTTGCTTCAGCCGCATGCCCCGGCTGAGCCGTCCGGAGCAGACCCGCGCGAAGGCGATGCGATCGCGGTGGTTCGGGTCCATGTTGGCCTGGATCTTGAAGACCAGGGCGGTGAGGCCGGGTTCGGTCGCCTCGATGATCCGCTTGTCCGCGGGCTGGGCGCGCGGGCGCGGTCCGTACTCGGCCAGGCCGTCCAGCAGGTCCTGCACGCCGATGCCCTTGATCGCGCTGCCGAAATAGACTGGGGTGAGATGCCCGGCATTGAACGATTCCAGATCGAATTCGGGCAGCGCGGCGCGCACCAGGTCCACCTCCTCCGCCACGGCCTGCAGCCGCGGATCGGCCTGTGGCAGGTCGGCGGTCAGGTGCATCGCCCGCTGCCGCAGATCGTAGGTTCCGGCAAACTCCGCGGCACGGCCGACCGGCCAGGTGACCGGCGTGGTGTCGAGCGCCAGGGTCGATGCGATCTCATCCAGCAGTTCGATCGGATCGCGCGCCTCGCGGTCCATCTTGTTGATGAAGGTCACGATCGGGATGTCCCGCAGGCGGCAGATCTCGAACAGCTTGCGCGTGCGCGCCTCGATCCCCTTGGCCGCGTCGATCACCATCACCGCGGAATCGACCGCGGTGAGGGTGCGGTAGGTGTCTTCCGAAAAATCCTCGTGGCCTGGCGTGTCGAGCAGGTTGAACACGCAGCCGGCATGCTCGAACGTCATGACCGAGGTGACGACGGAGATGCCGCGCTCCCGCTCAATGCCCATCCAATCGGACCGGGTGCGCCGGCGCTCACCCTTGGCGCGGACATTGCCGGCAAGCTGGATGGCGCCGCCCGCGCGCAGCAGGTGCTCGGTCAGGGTCGTCTTGCCCGCGTCCGGGTGGGAGATGATCGCGAAAGTGCGGCGGCGGGCGATTTCGGCGGCGGGTTCGGTCATGCTGGGTCCTTGACGCGCGCACGCCGGGGGGAGGGGACCCGCCCGGCGCGTCGGGCGATATATAGGACTGGCGCGCCGAAAACCAGGGTTGCGGGACTGGGTAGGCGGAACGTGACCCCCGGCGGTGACATGCAGTATCCGCACCGGCTGGTGAAAACTTCTCCCCGGAAGCCGACCGCGGCCGGATGGCGGTACAGCTATGAAAATGCTGCTGAATGGCCCCTGGCTGGGTTTCTCTCACCCGCCAAGTTGTGATGAATATGTCGTAGCAGATCCGGTCGGTCTCCGAGCGCGCCCGTCCGATCAGACGCCCACCATCACATCGGACGCCTTGATCACTGCGAAGGCCTGCATGCCGGGCTTCAACCCAAGCTCCTGCGCCGCCTCGTTGGTGATCGATGCGGTGATCGTTACCGTCGGCGACACCTCGATCCGCACATGTGTCGTCGTGGCACCAGGCGTCACTGCCCTAACAGTGCCGGCAATCTGGTTGCGGGCGGATAGCTTCATCATCCTCATCCTTTGCCAGGGTGAACGCTACTTTCCGGCGGCACAAACGCGGTTGAGTGCCGCCAGGTGCTTGCGCGCCGCGCGCGCTGTATCCAGCTCAATGGCACGATACCGTTCCACGATCGTCCGTCCCGCGCGGGTCAGCATCGCCCCACCGCCGCCGCTGCCGCCGGCCGCCGTCTCTACCACCGTGGTACCCAAGCTGCGGTTGAGATCCTCCACCAGTTCCCAGGTGCGCCGGTAGGACATCCTGAGCGCTCGGCCGGCAGCGGAGATCGAGCCGGAGCGAGCAATCTCCTCGAGCACGGCGACCTTACCCGGGCCGATCCGTGCGCCGGAGACCAGATCAAGCCGGATACTCAGCCGGTCGCTGGTGCGCGCGCTCGCGGACGATGCTGGCTTGCGTTTTCCCATGGTGGCTCTTCCAACCCGGCTATGCTCCCTCGGCCCATATGGGCGATCGCGCGAGCGTGGCTTTCCGATCGACCCATGACAAGTGGCAATATGCGCCGGCGTCAGGCCAGACGACCGTCTGGCGGCAGCCCGGTCCTGGGGCGGCGCCTCTTGTCGTTATACCTCAAGGGCTATACCGTTCGAAGTGAACATGGATTGATGGCGTGCTGTGGGTGCCGCCATTCGTTGCGACGCGATGGTCCGGTGTCCGTCGTTTGCAATCATAAAGGTACGATTGATGCGTTTTCTTCTTGTAATTTGCTTGCTGCTTGCGCCGCTGGCGGCCCGGGCGCAGCAACTGACGGTGTTCGCCGCCGCCAGCCTGACCGACGCCATGAAGGACGTATCGGCACAATGGCAGAAGGCGGGCCACCAGCCCTTACGCATGTCGTTTGCGTCGAGTTCGACCCTGGCAAGGCAGATCGAGCAAGGCGCCCCCGTGAATGTTTTCGCGTCGGCCGATGAAAAATGGATGAACTATCTGGCCAAGAAGGACCTGATCGCCGCCGACTCCCGAAAGGACCTTCTCGGCAACGACCTCGTCCTGGTGGTGCCTGCCAACAAGCCGCAGCACGTCACGATCGGGCACGGCTTCAATCTTGTCGGCCTACTGGGTCCGAGCGGACGCGTCGCCACCGGCGATCCGGCGCATGTACCGGTCGGTATCTATGCCGAGCAGGCGCTGAAGAATCTGGGGATCTGGGATGCCGTCATGCCGCATATCGCGCGAACGGATGATGTGAGGTCCGCCCTGCTGCTGGTGGAACGCGGGGAAGCACCGGCCGGGATTGTCTATGCGACGGATGCCGCGGTGTCGAAAGCCGTTATGGTCGCCGGGACATTTCCTGCCAGCAGCCATGACCCTGTCACCTATCCCTTCGCGGTAACCAAGTCCGGTGACACACCAGACGCGCGGGCGCTGATGACGTTCCTGTCCGGGCCGCAGGCGCGGGCAATATTCGTCAAACGCGGCTTCAAGGTGGAATAAGCTGCTCCTCTCCCCCGAAGAGTGGGAAGCCGTCAGGCTGACGCTGGGCATCGCAGCCCGGGCTGTGGGGTTTGGTCTACCGCTCGCCGTGATCACGGCGTGGATACTCGTCCGCCACCGTTTCCCAGGGCGAGCAGTGCTGAATGCTCTGGTGCATCTTCCGCTGGTCTTGCCGCCGGTGGTCACCGGTTGGCTGCTGCTGATCATTTTCGGCATTCGCGGTCCGATCGGGTCGCTGCTGAATGACTGGTTCGGTGTGCGGCTGGTCTTCACCACGGCCGGCGCCAGTCTCGCCTGTGCGGTGATGACATTCCCTGTCATGGTGCGCGCCATACGCCTGTCGCTCGAGGCTGCTGATCAGGGCCTTGACCAGGCAGCGCGCACGCTCGGCGCGGGGCGTCTGGATCGCCTGTTCAATGTCACCTTGCCGCTCGCCTCTCCCGGCATTCTGGTGGGCGGCATTGTCGCCTATGCCACCTGCCTGGGTGAGTTCGGTGCGGTCATCACCTTTGCCGCGAACATTCCCGGCGAGACGCAGACCCTGCCGCTGGCGATCTACGCCGCTTTGCAGGTTCCCGGCGGGGAGTCGAAGGCGGCAGAACTGGCGATGGTCTCAGTGACCCTGGCGCTGATCGGCCTGCTGCTGTCCGAATGGATGGGCAGGCGGTTGAACCTCATGCTTGGCCGATGAGCCTGAGGGTACGGCTGCGCCACCGTTTCCCGTCGGTGCGCATGGACGTGGCCTTCGACACGCCCATACCAGGGACGACAGTGCTGTTCGGGCCGTCCGGCGCCGGCAAATCCACCATCATTTCGGCTGCGGCTGGACTGTTCCGGCCGGAAGAATGCCGCGTTGTTATCGGCGACCAGATTCTGAGCGATACCGCGGCCGGCATTTGGCTGCCGCCGGAACGGCGGCGGATGGGGCTGGTGTTTCAGAATGCGCGCCTGTTTCCCCATATGTCAGTCGTGACCAATCTGCGCTTCGGCATGCGCCGGGCGGCGCCAGGGCCGGTGCAATTTGAGGAGGTCGTCGATCTGCTGGGCATTGCACCGTTGCTGGATCGCAAGCCGCACACGCTGTCGGGTGGTGAGCGCCAGCGTGTCGCGATCGGCCGCGCGCTTCTGGCGCAGCCGCGGATGCTGCTGATGGATGAGCCGCTGGCCAGCCTGGATGCCGGCCGCAAGGCCGAAATCATGCCGTATCTGACGCGGCTGAAGACGGCGCTGAGACTCCCGATTTTGTATGTGACGCACGCCCTGGACGAAGTGTCGCAGCTTGCGGACTCGCTGGTACTGATCGACTCGGGGCATGTGGTTGGGGCTGGCCCTGTCTCGGACATTGCCACGCGCACGGACCTGCCGCTGGCCCAGCGCGACGATGCCGGGGCTGTATTGATCTGCCGCATCGCCGAACATGACGCTGATCGGAAACTGTCGCGCCTGGAAGGCG
>DATNEJ010000279.1:0-3478 GCA_035606775.1 Acetobacteraceae bacterium
TCGGGGTCGACATAGCGGCCGATGACCTGCACCATGCCGACGACGAGAGCGAGCGCGCCAAGGATGCCGACCAGGGTCTGTTCGACCCCGTCCCAGGCGCGCATCAGCCAGGCGGCTTTCCGTTCAGGCGCTGGCGCCGACATCTTCCCGCACGAGCTTGACGATCTCCGGCGAGAGCTTGGCGTCCTTGATCAATTGATCTTCCGCCGCTGTCAGCATCTTGCGGTTGGCGGTGATCTGATCGGGTGTCGGGTCGCAGAAGGTCACGCCCTTGGATTGCATCGTCTTCCGCGCCTCGATCTGGAGCTTCATCATGTTGGCGCGGTAGGTGCCGATGTTCTGCTCCCACAGATCGGTCATCAGCTTCTGCAGATCCGCGGGCAGCTTGTTCCAGAACGCCATGCTGACCAGCGGGATGTACTCGCCGATGAACTGGTGGTCGGCGTAGGAGTGCTTGACGCCGGCTTCCCACAGCTGCGCCGACGCGCAGCTTTCGTCAGTGGAGATGAACCCGTCGAACGTGCCCTGCGACAGCGCCAGCGGGACGTTGGGCCACGCGGTGGTATTGGGGATGCCGCCGACCTGGCGGATGCGCCAGGAATTGCCTGCCCCGCCCGGGCTGCGGATCTTCGCACCCTTCATGTCGGCGAAGGATTTCGGTTCTTTCGCGGTGAAGTACCAGTTCTGATAACCCAGGTCGATCCATTTGCCGAGGACGTGCGAACGCAGCTTGTGCTCGAGCTGCTGGGCGATGTGGGCCCCCGCCTTTCCGTCGGCGGCGCGATGGCTCACGGAAATGTCCTGCCCGTAGAACAGCGGCAGTTGGAACATGTCGCAGTCGGGCACGACGCCGGTCTGGGTCCAGTGGCCGGGGCAGGCCATCTCGACCTGGCCTTCGATCAGCGCCTTTCCGACATTCAGATCCGCGAACAGCGAACCCGAGGAGAACAGCTCCGTCTTGATCCGGCCCTGCGACGCGGCTTCCAGCTTCTTTAGATAGTCGGCGACCGAGACGTTGCGTCCATGTGTCGGCGCGGTATCGAGGGAGACACGAAGCCGCAGCGGTTCGGCGGCACGGGCATGACGGAAGATCGTGGCCCCGGCAAGCGCGGCGGCCGAGGCGCGGCCAAGGGTTCGGCGTGTAAGCCCGTGCGGCATGAAGTTCTCCTGAGGGATGCCGGGCCAGATACCGGCCGGCGGCGGGGTCATGGCGTCCACGCAACGCCGAGTCAAGCGCAATGGCGCGCCGGTGAGTGAAGATCCCGGATGTCGTCAGCGAATGGCCGGCGGCGGCAAGCCGCGCCGGCCATCGTGTGCGCGACGGGATAAAACCCGTCGCGGGGGCTTCCGTTACACTCTACAAACAGGATGATTTTGATGAGGGACAAACCCATGACACCTGCCCGGATCGCCGCCGCCCTGCTGCTGGTCCTCGCCTCGGCGTCCTTGTCGGGGTGCGTGATCGCGCCTGCCCCCGCGCCCGGCCCTCGGGGTGTGGCCTGGGTGCCGGGCCATTATCATGGCTGGCACTGGGTGCCTGGCCACTGGGCTTGACCACTTGGGCCTGGCGGCTTCCGGCTGGAAGCTGAAACGGCCCGGTAGGCCGAGGCGGGAAGGGGGAACGATGAAAAGCCGCTGTTCCTGGGCGTCCGATGGCGACGCGGCGATGCAGGCCTACCACGATACCGAGTGGGGCGTGCCGCAGCATGACGACCGGAAACTGTTCGAGCTGCTGACCCTGGAAGGCGCACAGGCTGGCCTGTCCTGGCGCACCGTGCTGGTCCGTCGTGACGCCTATTGCGACGCCTACCACGGCTTCGATATCGCCCGGATCGCGCGGATGCGGGACGCCGCACTGGAGCGCCTGCTAATCGACTCGCCGCTGATCCGCAATCGCCTGAAAATCTTCTCGGTGCGCGACAACGCCCGCACCGCCCTGCAAGCAGCGGAGGCGCACGGCAGCCTGGATGCCTACCTCTGGTCCTTCGTGGAGGGTCGTCCGATCGTCAACCACTGGACGGAGAAGGCACAGGTGCCTGCCACCACCGAGGTCTCCGACCGGATGAGCAAGGCCCTGCGCAAACAGGGCTTCCGCTTTGTCGGATCGACCATATGCTACGCCTTCATGCAGGCCACCGGCATGGTCAACGACCACCTGACGACCTGCTTTCGCCACGCCCGCCCGTAGGAGCCTGTTCGGTGCATAGGGAACCAAACAACAATCTCCGGCTCTTTGTTTGACCGCGCGGCTCCGACGTTTCCGCCCGTGACGATCACGCTTTAGGAACACCGCCATGCAGAACACCGAAGAAATCTGGCGCCTGGTCGATACCCATCAGGACGCATTCATCGCGCTATCCGATCGCGTCTGGGAAACGCCGGAGCTCTGCTATGGGGAGTTCCAGTCTTGCGCGGAACACACGGCGATTCTGGAGCAGCAGGGTTTCCGTGTCACCCGCAATGTCGCCGGTATTCCGACGGCAGTGGTGGGGGAGGCCGGCGAGGGCGGACCGGTGATCGCCATCCTGGGCGAATACGACGCGCTGCCGGGCCTGTCGCAGGAAGCCGGCGTTGCCGAACCGCGCCCCTTGCCCGGCCCAGGCTTCGGCCACGGCTGCGGCCATAACCTGCTCGGCTCCGCCTCCCTGCTCGCCGCGACCGCGGTGAAGGACTATCTCGCCGCCAAGGGGATCAAGGGACGCGTCCGCTATTACGGCTGCCCGGCCGAGGAAGGCGGCGCGGCGAAGGGATTCATGGCCCGTGCGGGCGCCTTCTCGGATGTGGATATCGCGATCTCCTGGCATCCGGGCGCTTTCTCCAGTGTGCAGGACGCGATGTCGCTGGCCAACACGCGCATCGATTTCTCCTTTACCGGCCGAGCCTCCCACGCCGCGGCGGCACCGCATCTTGGACGTAGCGCATTGGATGCGGTAGAGCTGATGAATGTCGGCGTGAACTACATGCGTGAACACATGCCGTCCGACGCGCGCGTGCACTACGCCATGCTGGATGGCGGCGGGATTGCCCCCAACGTCGTGCAGGCCTTCGCCAAGGTCCGCTACCTGATCCGCGCGCGCAACCTGCCGGAGCTGAACCGCCTGATCGGGCGTGTGCGCAAGATCGCAGAGGGCGCCGCACTGATGACTGAAACCACTGTGCAGGCGCAGGTGGTCAGCGCGGTGTCAAATCTGCTGGGTAACACGCCGCTGGAACGCGCCATGCACGACAACCTGTCGCGGCTCGGCCCGCCGCAATTCGACGACTCGGACCGCGCGACAGCCGCGAAGTTCCAGGCGACGCTGTCGGAGGAGGACATCGAAAGCGCCTACCGCCGCGCCGGCCTGCCGATGCGCCAGGACGTGCCGTTGTGCGACACCGTCGTGCCGCTGGACGCGAAGACCGCGCCAATGATGGGATCCACCGACGTGGGCGACGTAAGCTGGGTGGTGCCGACGGTGCAGGCGCGCGGCGCGACCTA
>DATNEJ010000290.1:0-11975 GCA_035606775.1 Acetobacteraceae bacterium
TCCAAATCGTGTTCGGGGAAATGCACGGCCAGCTCGTGTGTCAGGCCGATGATATGGACATGCGGGATCTCCGCCAGCCCATCGCGCAGATAGACCGAGTCCGGCGTCAGCGGATCATGGTTGCCGGGCAGGATCACGACCGGCCGCTCCACCTCCCGCAGCAAGGTGGCAGCGCGCCGCACCACCTCTGGCTTCTGCCGGTTGCTGTCGAACACATCGCCAACCAGCAGCACGAAATCCGCGTCATGGGTCCGGGCCGCATCCAGCACGACACGAAGGCCGGTGGTGCCGTCATCGCCGTAGGTCGGTTCGGTGTGGTCGCTGTCGACGTGCAGGTCTGAACTATGGACAAGCACGATTTCTTCGGAGGGAGAACGGGTCACGGGCAGGGGTCCAGGCAGTACGGCCAGGATAGAAAAGAACCCATCGTTTTTCGTCAACTGTGACCGTCATCTGGCCGGACAGAGCGTCCGGCGCTACGCTTGGGGGCAGAGATGTTGGGGAACGATACCATGATCGATCTGCACTACTGGCCGACGCCCAATGGAAAGAAGGTCACGATCCTGCTGGAGGAGGCGGGCATTCCATACACCATCGTGCCGGTGAATATCGGCCGGGGCGATCAGTTTTCCGCCGACTTTCTGAAGATGAATCCCAATCACCGCATGCCGGTGATGGTGGACAAGGCACCGGCGGGTGGCGGCGAGCCGATCGTCATCTTCGAGTCCGGTGCGATCATGATGTATCTCGCCGAAAAGGTTGGGCGCTTCTACCCGCAGGATACGCGCGGAAAGTACCTGGTGACGGAGTGGCTGATCTGGCAGATGGCGAACCAGGGGCCGAAGCTGGGTGAGTGCGGCCATTTCCGCCGGCTGGGCGAGAAGCAGGGCGATCAGACCTATGCGGTGCGCCGCTTCACGGATGAAGCCAACCGGCTGTACGGCGTGCTGAACAACCGCCTGCATCAGAACCGCTATCTGGCCGGGGACGAGTACACGATCGCCGACATGATCTGTTATCCGTGGACAGTGAACTGGAAAGGCCAGGGTCAGGACATCGAGGAATTCAAATACTTCAAGCGCTGGTTCGAGGAATTGGCTGCGCGCCCGGCGGTACAGCGTGGCATGGCTGTTGGCGCAAACCTGTCCGAGGACCCGTCCAAACTCCCGCCGGGAGAGCAGGAGCGGCGCGCCAAGATCCTTTACAACCAGCGTGCTCGGCCCGTGCCGGCGGCGTGACGGAGGAATTTGCTCATGGCTGATATGGAATGCTTCTTCGACTGCTCCAGCCCCTGGACCTATTTCGCTTTCAAGAACCTGCTGCAAATGCAGCAGGAGCTTGGCATCACCGTCGCTTGGCGGCCGATCCTGGTGGGCGGCGTGTTCAATGCGGTGAACCCCAGCGTGCACAACTCGCGGGAGAAGCCGGTGCCGTTGAAGCAGGCTTACAACAAGAAGGACCAGCAGGACTGGGCACGCTTCATGGGCATCCGCATGCATTACCGGCCGAGTGTGTTTCCGGTGAACAGCGTGAAGGCGATGCGCGGGTGCATCTGGCTGGAAGGGAAGGACCAGCTCGTGCCGTTCGCGCTGGCGACCTTTGATGCCTATTGGGGTGACGATAAGGACATTTCCCAGAACCCGGTGCTGACCGAGATATGCCGCACGGCGGGCGTCGATCCGGATGCGTTTTTTGCCGGCATCGATCAGCAGCCGATCAAGGATCGGCTGCGCGCCACGACGCAGGAACTGATGGATCGCGGCGGCTTCGGCTCGCCCACCATGTTCGTCGGTGGTGACGACATGTATTTCGGCAATGACCGGATGCCGCTGATCCGCGATGCCGTGCTGCGCCGGCGCCGTGCGTGAGCATCGTCGGTTCGGCGATTGAGGATCGGGGGGATGCGGGCACCGTTGTTCGTATCACGGTCAGGAACGCGGCGCAGCGCAATGCGCTGGGGAATGACGGCAAGCGGGACCTGGCGGTGGCGGTCGAGCAGGCCGCCGCCGATCCACGCCTGCGGGTCATAATCCTGACAGGGGAGGGCGACCGGTCCTTTATCGGCGGCGCCAACATCACGGAGATGGCACGCTTTGTACGCCACGGCGCGATGGAGGGGCCGAGCCTGACGCATCGGGTGTGTGAGGCGATCCGGACGGCGCCGGTGCCGGTGATTGCACGGATTAACGGGTACTGCTTTGGCGCCGGGCTGGAGATCGCCGCGTCCTGTGATATGCGCGCGGCTGTCGATACCGCGAAGTTCGGCATGCCGGAGGTGCTGTTCGGGCTGCCTTCCGGCATGGAGGCCTGTCTGCTGCCACAACTCATCGGCTGGGGCAAAACGCGGGAGCTGGTGTTCACCGGCCGCCATATCGATGCCGCCGAAGCGATGGCGTGCGGTCTGGTTGAACGGCTGGCATCGCCTGATGGGCTGGATGCAGCGGTGGAGGCATGGGTTTCCGCCATTCTGGCCGCCGGCCCGGTAGCGATCCGCGCGCAGAAGGAACTGATCCGCGACTGGGAGCGGATGTCCATCGCCGATGCGGTGCAGCAGGGTATCCGTGCCGTCGCCGCCGCGCACGGCACGGACGAAACGAAACGTCTGATGGGCGCCTTCGTCGCGCGTCGGCGGCCTTCGGCGGGATAAACCCGGGCGGCATTTCGCCGCCCGGGCTGCGTATCAGGCGGCGGCCTGATGCTGCGTTGCTATCCCGGCGTAGTCGCTCGGGTCCTGGGCGTTCCACCAATTGTAGCCGCCGCCGTAGCTGCCGGCCGTCGTGTCGGCTGCGGCGTTCTCCGTTGGCGTCCACCAGTCCTTGGCGCCGTTCATCATGTTCTGGCAGATGCTCTGCCAGGACGTTGCCGCCCCGGAAGTGTCCGTTCCGGACGCAGCCGGATCGGACGCGGAGGAACCCGACGCGTCGTTTGTCGAGGATCCTTTGTCGCCCGAAGAAATGAAGCTCATGCCGGAATCCGAGCTGTCGCCCGATCCTGCCTGTTGGCCGGAGCCGATCGTTGAGGCGTTGATCGGCGCGGTTTCATCGCCGGTGGTGGTTGCCGGTGTGCCGGCCGCTGACGGGTCCGCCGCCGAAGTGTCGGTTACTGTTGTGCCGGTTGCCGATGCGTCTTTGGACGATGTGTCGTCCGGCGACGTGCCGGCCGTTGTCGCATTGGATGAGCTGTCGGTCGCCGAGGCCCCCGTCACTGCCGTGCCGGTTGCCGATGCGTCTTTGGACGATGTGCCGTCCGCCGCCGTACCGGCCGTTGTCGCATTGGATGCGGTGTCAGTCGTTGAAGTGCCGGCCGCCGACGCGTCTTTTGCTGATATATCGTCCGCCGCTGCGCCGGCCGTTGTCGTGTCGGTCGAGGACGTGCCCGTCGAGGAGGTGCTCGTTGAAGCACCGCCGCCGGGCTGCCCGCCTGACGGGATGCTGAAGTCGTGGGGGCCGTTGCTGGCAAGCTCCCACGGCGCACCGCTGCCCTGGACGCCGTCGTAGCTGATGCCTTTGACGAACAGGTTCTGGTCGGTATTGTCGATCGCGTTGCCGCCACCATCGACGGCGCCAATCTGATCGGACAGATAGTTCACGGTGACCGTGTGGGCGCCCGAACCCCAGTCGCCGTGCAGGTTGAATGTCTGCTCCTGTCCCTGCCAGGCGATCGCCGTGGTGGTGAACGTGCCGCCAACCTGCTTTCCATCCACCGAAACGGTGAACTGAGCATCGCCCTGGTAGGGGTCTTCCGACATCTGTAGTGACAGCGTGTCCGCACCGGAGCCGAAATCCACCGGACCAGGCGTCGTGCTGGGTGTGGACGCCGCGTCCGCCGGAACCGCCGTGGTGTCATTCACGGTGAACACGGCATTTCCCGGCGTGAGAGGCCCGTTCGGCGGGAAAAGCGGCGATTCATAAATCGGCGTCGTCGTGCTGGATATCGTCTGCCCATTGTAGCTGACGCCATCCACGAAGACGTTGCGGTCGCCGCCCCGGCCGAAGTCGGTCTTGTCGCCTTGTGTTCCATCGTTGTTGGCGAAGGTGACGGTGACCGTGTGCGGCCCCGGCGCGAAATTGCCGAGGAACGCAAAAGTCTCTTCCTGGCCGTCTGCATGGGATGCGGAGACCGACTGTAATCCGCCGATCTGCTGGCCATCGACATTGACGGTGAATTCCGCATCCGCGCCGGGCGCGCCGGCAGGACCGTAGGAGTCTCCTGACATTTGCAAAAGAATTGTATCAGATCCGGAACCGACAGTAACTGCCGGGTTGGTTGTCAATCCGCTGCTCACTGAGCCGGACATGGCAAGTCTCCCGTATTGATCTGTGACGATGTGTTCGCAGTCTGCCGGCCGGCGCTGGCCGTTTGCAGCAAAGTGCCTTTCGTCACAACCAATCGGAGCGGCGTTTGTGTGAAATTGCCGTCATTCAACAGGCGGTGTCTGTGGATAATACGTGGCCTGATGACTACGGTCCTACGACGCGGTCAAATACGTGTCGACTCCGGTCTGAATCGCACGCCTGCACGCGCCAGCCCTCCGCCCAGACCGACCGGTGTTCCGTCGGCGCGCCAGCATGCGGCACCTTCCATGGTGCCATCGTGATGGAATCGAATCGCACTCATGCCGCCTGCCACGTTGCCAATCATGGCAATCGGGTGACCGTGCTCACGCAACGCCTGCGCCACATCGGTTCCGAAGCCGGTTTCCAGTTTCAGCGCATGCCCCTGTGTCCAGATGCGCGGTGCCTCCACCGCCTCCTGCACGGTCATTCCGTGATCAATCAGGTTGGAGAGCGCCTGCATCACGGAGGGAAAGATCCGTAACCCGCCCGGCAGGCCGAGGGCCCATACCGGCGCGCCGTCCTTCGTCACAATCACAGGTGCCATTGAGGAGGTGACCCGCTTCCCGGGTTGCACGGAGCTCGCTCTTCCCGGATGGGGATCGAACACGAACATGTAGTTGTTCGGAATCATGCCGGTCTCCGGAACGATATAGCGGGCGCCGAACAGGCTGTTGATTGTCTGCGTGCTGGCGACCACGTTGCCCAGACCGTCGGCGACGGTCAGGTGCGTCGTATGTGCGGACGGATCGCCCGGCGCGACCTCCGAGCTCCAGCGTTGTGCCCGTTGGCGATCGAGATTGGCGCGCCGCGCGGCGGCATAGGATTTCGACAGCAGCTTCTCAACAGGCACGCGGACGAAAGCCGACTGGGTTCCTGCGGCCAAGCGTGTCCATGGTGCCGGGAGCAGCGTCCGGATCGGGGGTGTAGGTCGTCGGTCCGGTGGCGAGGGGCGCCGTGCTCTGGTTGTCGATGACCGTATGCGTGCCGTCGGCCAGCCGGATATGCGCCATGTCGCCGCCCAGGATGCCGACCATCATCGGCTCCACAACCGACAGCGTGAAAAACGCGGCGATCGCCGCGTCGATCGCATTACCGCCGGCGGCCAGAAATTCCGCGCCGGCGGCGGACGCGAGCGGGTGGTTGGTGACGACCATGCCACGCTTACCGACGGCTGGCTGCTTCTCGCACTGGAATACAGTGCCAGCGCGGGCGCGCCAGTCCGCTGCTGTCATAGGCTGGGCTCCCATCCGCCACTCCGTGCCCCGATCTTCGCCTGCGGGCCGGTCCATGTGAAGCGTCGCCCATGGGAAGCGCTGCCTATGTGAAGCGCTGCTGGATGCTCAGGCCATGACCGGTTTCGCCAGCGGGACCGTCACACCCGCCTCATGCAGATGACAGGCGGCCCAGTGCCGCGGCATCACTTCGCGCAATGCGGGACTGTCTTGACGGCAGCGTGGCATGACGTAGGGGCAGCGGGTATGGAAGTGGCATCCCGATGGCGGATTGATCGGGCTTGGCGGATCGCCGGTCAGGATCACCCGCCTGCGCCTGCGCGCGCCGGCCTTCGGAATCGGCACCGCCGACAACAGTGCTTCCGTGTAGGGGTGCAGGGGAGTCTCGAACAGGCTGGTCTTGTCAGTCATCTCGACAATACGGCCGAGATACATCACCGCGACCCGGTGGCTGATATGCTCGACCACGCCGAGATCGTGGGCGACGAACAGATAGGACAGCTTGAATTCGTCCTGCAGGTCCATCAGCAGGTTGATGATCTGCGCCTGGATCGACACATCCAGCGCGGAGACGGGTTCGTCGCCCACGATCAGGTCGGGGCCAAGCGCCAGGGCGCGCGCGATGCCGACACGCTGACGCTGGCCGCCGGA
This sequence comes from Acetobacteraceae bacterium, assembly GCA_035606775.1. Lineage (GTDB taxonomy): Bacteria > Pseudomonadota > Alphaproteobacteria > Acetobacterales > Acetobacteraceae > Rhodopila. Next base: position 6,221 of record DATNEJ010000290.1, read on the forward strand.
GAATTCATGCGGGTAGGAATGCATCAGTTGCGGCCGCAGGCCGACCCGCTCGAACAAGGCCTCCACCTGCTGCTGACGCTCCCTGGCTGCGACAGCCCGATGGATCACCAGCGGCTCTGCCACGATGTCGCCGGCCGACATGCGCGGATTCAGCGACGCGTAAGGGTCCTGGTGGATCATCTGCATGCGCTGCCGATAGGGGAGCAGTTTCGCGGGTTCGACCGTCGTGATGTCTTCACCGTTCACCAGGATCTGCCCGGCGGTCGGTTCCAGCAGGCGCAACAGGGTGCGTCCCGCAGTGGATTTGCCGCAGCCGCTTTCGCCAACAAGGCCAAGTGTCTCGCCGCGCTCGATCCGGAACGAAATTCCGTCCACGGCACGCACCTGGCCCGCGACGCGGGAGAACACGCCCTGGCGGATCGGAAAATACTTCTTCAGATCACGTATTTCCAGCAGCGGCACGCCCGTCATGCCGCTTGTCCCGCCACTTGCTTGGCGTGCCAGCAGGCGACGACATGGCCGTCTCCGTGCCGCGTCAGCGGCGGATACGCCACCCGGCATTGGTCGGTGGCGAAACCGCAGCGTGGCGCAAAGGTGCAGCCTGGCGGCAATTGCGACAGGACAGGCACCATGCCCTTGATTTCGTTCAGCCGCACCCGGCCCGGCTCATTGCGCGCCGCTTCGTCAAGATGCGGGATCGAGCCAAGGAGGCCCTTGGTATAAGGATGCGCCGGATGCCGGAACAGATCGTCGACCGGCGCTTCCTCCACCTTGCGCCCGGCATACATCACCACGACGCGGTCGGCGTTCTCCGCTACCACGCCCATGTCGTGGGTAATGAGAATGATCGCCGTGCCCAAGGTTTCCTGAAGCTGGCGCATCAGATCGAGGATCTGTGCCTGGATCGTCACATCCAGCGCGGTCGTGGGTTCGTCGGCGATCAGTACCTTGGGATTGCAGGACAGCGCCATGGCGATCATCACGCGCTGGCGCATACCGCCGGAAAGTTGATGGGGATAGGCATGGGCGCGCCGCTCGGGTTCCGGGATGCGGACGCGGCGGAGCATCTCGATCGCCTGATTTAGTGCCTCGCGCCGCGATAGATTCTGATGCAAGGCGATGGCTTCGCCGATCTGCGCGCCCGCTGTCAGCAGCGGATTGAGCGAAGTCATCGGCTCCTGAAAAATCATCGATATGTCGTTACCGCGAATGCCCTCCATCTGGGTCTCAGTGAGCGATAGCAGGTTCGCATCCTGAAAACGGATGTTGCCATCGACGATGCGTCCGGGCGGGTTGGCGACGAGACGCATGATGGATAAAGCAGTCACACTTTTGCCGCAGCCCGACTCCCCCACGACGCCGAGCGTTTCACCTGCGCGGACGGCATAGGACACGCCATCGACGGCCCGCACGACACCGGCCTGCGTAAAGAAATGGGTCCGGAGGTCGTTGATCTCCAGAATCGATCGGTCAGGCGGAAATTGACGATCGCCAGCCGCCGGGTTCGACGCGTCGGTGTGATTCAACAAGTGACTCCCTGTTTTCCGTCGTGTTATTTTGGTTGGTAAGGCGCCGACGGATAGGCCATGAGAGCATACCGCCGGCAATAATGAAAAGACCAGTTGGGAGGTATCACGTTATGCAGGACGATGAATCGGCGTCTTCCGGCTGGGGCCGGCGCAGGTTTCTGAAGGGTAGCGCCGCGATACTCGCGGGTTTGTCCGGGCTGGCGCCACGCTATGGCCTGGCCGCCGATGTACCGTTGCAATTTGATGGTTCGAAATTCCAGTTGGCGGCGCCAGAGCCGAATCCCAAGCACGGCGGCGTCCTGCGTTATGCGATCACCAACCGGCCGCCGCACTTTGACGTGCACCAATCCGGCACCATCAATAATCTGGGTGCTCAGGGGTGCATGTTCGACAATCTCATTCGGCGCGATCCGCGTGACAGCGGGCAGACCATCATCCCTGACCTGGCGCATAGCTGGGACATCGCCAAGGATGGCCAGACCTATACGTTCTTCCTGCGCAAGGGTGTGGAATTCCATGACGGCGCGGAATTCACGTCAGCCGATATCAAGGCGACGTTCGACCGCATCCGCAAGCCGCCCAAGGGCATTCTTATTCCGCGCAGCATTCTGTTCACGACCGTCAGCGAGATCACGACGCCCGACAAGTACACCGTCCAATTCAAGCTGTCCGAACCGCGTCCGGCCAATTTCATCATGTCGGCGCTGGCGAGCGGCTGGAATGTGATCGTCCGCAAGCAGACCCTGGAAGATCACAACTACGATCTGCGCAAGGTCATGATCTATCCGGGCACCGGTCCGTTCAAATCGAAGCGGCGGGTCGAGAACGAAGTCTGGGTGATGGAGAAGAACACGAACTATTGGAACAAGGGGCTGCCCTACCTGGACGGTATCGAATTCTACCACGCGTTGCCGTTCTCTACCGAACTGGGTTCGGCCATCCTTTCGAACCGTGTCGATTATGCACGGATCGTCGATCCGGTCACCACGCGCAAGGCTGCCGCGACGAAGGGCATGAAGACCGCCACATTCAATCAGAGCGTGATCCAGGGAACCTGGGTCAATGCCAAGCGGAAACCGCTGGACGATCCGCGGGTGCGCCGCGCGTTGCATCTGTCGCTCGATCGTCCGGTGCTCATTGACGTGGTGAAGGACGTGACCCCGATGCAGGTCGGTGGGTTCATCTACCCGTTCTCCGATTTTGCCACACCGCGCGAGCAATTGTTCAAGGAAGTCGGGTATCAGGACGATCCGACCGGGGCGGCCAAGGAGGCGAAGGCGCTGATGGCCGCCGCCGGTCACGGCAGCGGCCTGAAGGGCCTGGATTTCATTGTCCGCGATGTTGCCAGCTTCAAGCTGTGGGCGCAGGCCATTCAGGCGATGCTGAAGGAGACGATCAACGTCGAATGCACATTGCGCACCGTGGTGGAGTCAGTGTGGTTCGACGACGTGGCCAATGGGCACTACGACCTTGCAATGGGTGCCATCGTGTCAACGCTGCTCGACCCCTCCGACTACTTCAATGCCTGGTACAAGAGCACGGGCCCGCAGAATTATTCGGCCTGGGTCAACGCGGATTTCGATGCGCGACAGATCCAGATCGATCGGGAGGTGGACTCCACGAAGCGGCATGCGTTGGTTCATCAGGATGAAGCCTTGATGGAACAGAACCCGCCGGTGTTGCCGGTCGCGTGGGAGCGGATCAACGACATCTACTATGAATACGTGAAGGGCCATAACCCCAAGGATTATTTCGGCATCTACGACGTGGTGCGAGAGGACACGTTCTGGCTGGACAAGTAGCCCTCGGGACAGGCCCAGGGACCGCACATGTACAGCTATTTGATACGGCGTCTGGCGTTCGGCGCGCTCACGATCGTGGGCGTGTCGATCGTCGTCTTCGTCGTGATGCGGGTTCTGCCGGGCGATCCGCTTGTGGCCGTCTTCGGCATGGAAGGTTTCACCAAGCTCTCCCCGGCGGAACGTGCCAATTACATGGCGCAGCTTGGCCTGAATGACCCGCTATGGCTGCAATATCTCCATTGGGTCAAAGATATCCTCAGCCTGCACCTCGGCCGCTCTTTCTTCCGCGCGGAAAGCGTGTCCCAAATGATCGCGCGACGCGGCCCGCTGACCGCTGAGATCGCGCTTCTGTCTGTCGTGCTGTCCTGGCTTGTGGGGATTCCGGTCGCGCTGATCAGTGCCCTTCGCCCGAATAGCTGGGCGGACAATGTGTTCCGCTTCCTCAGCATCCTTTTCCTGGCGATACCGGGCTTCTGGTTCGGCATGCTCATCGTGCTCGCGTCGCTGTTCTGGTTTGGCTACAAGGCGCCGATGGCGGGGGTGTCCCTGTTTACCGATCCCTTGGCCAACCTGGAGATAGTGATCGGGCCAGCCGTCGTGCTGGGTCTTGGCCAGGCGGCCTATATCGCGCGCATGGCGCGCTCCAGCCTGCTGGAAGTGGTGCGGGAGGATTATGTCCGCACCGCGCGCGCCAAGGGGCTGAACCGGCGTCTGGTGATCCGGTTGCATGCCTTGCCGAACGCGCTGCTGCCGGTGATCACCCTGTCCGGCATCCTGATGGGGTTCGTGCTGGCCGGCTCGATCCCCGTGGAACGCGCCTTCGGCACGCCCGGGCTTGGCTCCGCCATGTTCATCGCCGTCTACGAACGCGACATCTTCGTGATGCAGAACCTGGTGTTTCTGTATGCGGTCGTGTTCGTGATCCTGAACATCCTGATCGATCTCACCATCACCTGGCTGGATCCGAGGATACGCTACCGATGAGCACCAGCCTGCCTGACATCGCCGAGCTTCAACGGCGGGACGCTGGAAAGCCGGCACTCCCGTGGCGGATCTGGTCGGCACTGCGCATGTTCGCTCGCCGATCGCCGCTTTCGGCGTTCTGGGGCGTGATAGCCATCGCCATCGTCATCGTGGCGATCGCCGCGCCCTGGATCGTGCCCTATGCGCCGCTGCGTTCGGACTTCCGCCACATGTCGAAGGCGCCCGACGCGCTGCATTATTTCGGCACCGACCAGATCGGCCGCGACACGTTGTCCCGCGTCGTCTACGGCAGCCGAGCCTCGTTGACCGTCGCATTCGGGGCGGTGCTGCTCGGCACGACGCTCGGCTCGATATGGGGACTGGCCAGCGGCTTTTTCGGCGGGCGCTTCGACATCATCAGCCAGCGCATCATCGAGTTCCTCCAATCGTTCCCCGACCTGATCCTGGCCATGGCAATCGCCATGGCACTCGGCGCCGGCACCGGCACGGTGATCGTCGCCATCGCCATTACCCGCGTACCATTCGGCGGACGGGTCATCCGCTCGGTCGTGCTGTCGCTCAAGGAAATGGCGTATGTGGAGGCCGCGCGCGGGCTTGGCGCATCTAATCTGCGATTGATGGTGCGGCATATCCTGCCGCAATGCATCGCCCCCTATCTGATCCTGGCGACCACCCATCTTGGCGTCGCGATCATCATCGAGGCTTCGCTCGGCTTCCTGGGCGTGGGCATCCCACCGCCGACCCCGACCTGGGGGAACATGCTGGCCGATGCTTTGAATTCCGGGCTGGTGCCGCCCTGGTGGCTAGTGCTGTTCCCCGGGGTGGCGATCACGCTGACGGTGCTCGCCTTCAATCTGCTGGGGGACGGGATCCGCGACGTGCTGGACCCGCGGCTGCGCGGGGCAACTTAACGCCGGTAGTCGAAGCGTCAGACCGCCTCCGCGCGGAATCCCCTGGGTCCGGCGCAGCAGGCGCAGCCGCCGGGGTGCGCGGCGGGGGCCGGGGCGCCGGGCGCTGCCTCCACTGCGCCTCCGCCGATAGCCGGCAGGGTCAGCAGGCGCGGGGCGAGGTCCCCACAATCAGGGCAAGGCTGCTTCCGATCGAACTCGGAGATCGGATGAAATTCGCGGAAGGGACCGCAATTTTCGCATTCATAGTCATAGGTCGGCATCGGCACCCTCCTGGTGTCGCCCAACGGGGAACAGGCAATGGGTCGTATTTTGACATCGTGACGCCGGAGCGGTCCAGCCGTTTGGTCCGGTGGTCGCGGATCCGCGTGGTGTTCAGTGGCCCAGCAGCCTGGTGGCGCCGATAAGGAGCGCCCCAAGACTGAGATTGCCGGCAATAATGGCCGTTATCATCGACCACGTGGTGGGAAGGCTCTCCAGCCGACCACGGATGTATGCGGTATCTGCCCGCATGGCGCTGACATCTCCGCGC